>CATJCP010000283.1 GCA_949737515.1 uncultured Oscillospiraceae bacterium
AATGGTAGACCCCGATATAAGCCTCATTGTGCAGGATGGCGTGGAAGCTGTTCTTCCCCCAGAGGCCGCCCCGCTTTGTGTGGATACCCCGGCCATTTAGGCTATTGGCGATGTCCACAAACGGGGTACCCTTGCTCACCTTTCGGAAAATCTCCCGGACAACCTCGGCCTCCGGCTCATAGATGGCGAACCGGCAATCTGGCCCCTTGCAGTATCCAAATGGCATGGAACCGTTATTCACCTTGCACTCCAGTGCATTATAGCGCATCCCCCTCTTGATATTTTGGGAGAGGTTTGCGGAGTAATACTCGGCGGAGCCTTCCAGCACCGATTCCAGCAGGATTCCCTCCGGCCCATCCGGGATAGATTCTTTCGCATAGAGTACCCTCACTCCAAATCGCTTCAATCGGTATTTATAAGTGGCGCTGTCATAGCGGTTTCGGGCAAATCGGTCAACCTTCCAACAAAGCACATATTTCCAACGGCTGCGTTCTGCATCTCGAAGCATCTTCTGAAACTCTGGGCGTTTATCGTTAGTGCCAGAGAGTGCCCGGTCAGCATAGACCTTCATAACCAGCAGATTATTCATCCTAGCATAAGCTTCACATTCGGCTACCTGCTGTTCAATGGACACATCCCGCTGGGAGTGAGAGGAATACCGGGCATAGATTACACAGGGTTGGGCCTGGGATTCATCGAAAGGCTCTTGTTTTTTCACTTCCATCATACACCTCCTTTACCGTTCCGGTCAATACCGGGGCGGCTTTTTTTCATTCAAAGATCTGGCAGTCAGGATCGTTCTGGATTTCCTGAATCATTTTCAGGTCGATTTCATCAGGTTCAACCTCTTCAATAGAATCCCAATCGTTATTAGACATCTCCAAAACAAATTCCCACAAACGGGATGCAGATGCTTCATCCATTACAGTGATAGCTCCCAACAGGCGTTCTTTAATATTGCTCATACAGAATCCTCCTTATTTATACACTTGACCCCGATTGTCGATTTTAACAACCAGAATAACTTTTCCATCCCGGTCAAACAGCACCCGAAAATCTCCTACACGCAAACGATAGTAGGGTTGGTCATGTAGTTTTTTTACATCGCCGGATGGAAGTTTCTGAATCGCGTTTTCAATGCGTTGACGGGTATTCGCCGTTTGCTGGGCCAAAAATTTTTTGGCCTGTTTTGAATATTGAATCATTGATGTTTTCACTCCTACCGTTCCGGTCAAACCGGGCGGTTATTTTTTATAAAGAACCATACCAGGGACTTAAACCACGCCGGACTCGTTCACAGACGAGGCTGGTGCATCCGGTTTCTCTTCCGCTTTATTTTGTTCATCGTAGAGATCGGCAGCCTTTTTCCGCATTGATTGACGTTCATCCTCCTCCAAGTGGGCCATTGCCTGAACAGCAGTTCCAGCAGGAAAAACAGGGGCATCAGGATCAGCCCCAAACTCTTTGGCTCCATTCACTACATCCTGCATAAAGCGAAAGATACCGTCCCGCTCTTCGGGAGACATACGAACTAATTTTTCAATCAAAACATAATCTTTTTGACGAAGATTGTATTCTTTCGCAACAGCATCAAGAACTGTGGTAGGGGCAGCAATAAACATTTCACCTTCCCCTGTTCGAAGCCACTCTTTATTTACGTTAAATTCCCGGCTAATTAAAGATAATACAGCATCAATCGGAATATTTCGGCCAATTTCATAATTTGAAATTGCACTTCGCTTAATTCCAAGACGATCGGCAAATTCCTCTTGTGTAAATCCTAATTTTTTTCTGACTAGTTTTAGACGTTGTTTCACAACAGTTCACCTCCCTTCTAAATGCCATTATAGCGCATTGAAATGTCACTGTCAAGAATTTTTGTCACAAAAGCGCAAAAAAATAATTGACAAACTCGCATTTGTGGCTTATAATAGTCACAGAGACGCAAAGGAGGTGAACAACAATGACCAAAATTGTAAAGCAGGAGGATCAGGATTTCATCGCCAGATTTCTCACAACTTACAAGAGTCTGAGCGAAGAAAGTCAAAATCTCGTTCTGGCATTTGTTCGGGGGATGGAATTTCAGCGTGAGCTGGAGAATACCTCCAACGTACAGAGTAATGTTCAGCCTAGTGCCTAACTGCTAATCACACGAAGGAGGTAACATAATGAAACATCAAAATGCAGCGTCCACCATCACTATTCCCGTTGAGGAAACTGCGCAGGCTCCAAAGAAGCTGACCCTGATGGACTTTGCAGAGGTATTTTTGACACTCCCGGAATCCAGCAAGCATGAGGTTTTGGGCTACGCAAAATGCCTATATGCTTCTGAGGGAGCCGCAGGCGGTAGAACTCAAATAGCCAACTGAGGGTGGCATTACTACCTTACCCCGTACCTTGAAAACTGAAACATCAAAAGGAGACAGGCACAATGAATAAGGAAAACGCATTCAAAAACGCCCAAAAAATCATGGATCTCCTCGCAAAAGAGGGATTGACTCTCCAGGAGGCAAACGAGGCAGTCGTTATGACGAAAGTGATTTTTCGAGGCTTGCAGGAAGCCGCAGTTGATAAGCAGAAGGAAACCGCCCTCGCAGACATCACAAGGGCGGCAGAGATTTCCCTCACGCAGGAGGGTACACTTGGCGTTACAGCCTGATTTTTAAGGCATTAACCAGGTCTTGATCCTCGCCAATATCCGAATAAGCAGACAACGCAATGGCAAACTGCTGTTCCAAATAGGCAAGCTCATCCAGATGTGCCTTTTCGTCTAAATACATTTTATCAGGTATGCCATGCTTTAAGGCATAACGCAGCTTTTCCTGGGCATAGGACAGCGCAAGGTCATACCTAACGCGATTCAGGTCGTATTCCATTTTATTCACCCCCTTCCTCCACTCAAATCATACCACAGAGTGGGGGAAGGAGCAAGAAAGGAAGAATTGAAACAAATGAACGAATTACAATTTTTTGTCCATGAAGATTTTGGACAAATCCGAGTGGTACAGCAGGATAGCGAACCTTGGTTTGTAGCGGCGGATGTGTGTAGGGCGTTAGAACTGTCCGATGTTAGTAAGACACTGGAACGGTTGGATGATGATGAAAAGGGTACGAATTCAATTCGCACCCCTGGAGGATTCCAGAGAATGTCCATCATCAACGAACCTGGCCTGTACACATTGGTACTTGGCAGCCGCAAGCCGGAGGCAAAAACCTTTAAACGTTGGATTACCCATGAAGTTCTGCCATCTATTCGGAAAACCGGAAATTACAGCATGATTCCATCCCAGCCGGAAACACCGCAGCGGACTATCACGACAGATGATTATTTGAAAGCTGCATCCATAGTGGCCAACTGCCGGAACGAACGTCTGCCCTATGTATTAGGGTTTCTGGAACAGGGCGGTTTGTCCATTCCAAAAATCCATGAAATAAACGGGCGTTCCCTGACAGACGGAAGACACTCAAGATACGCCAAAACCGGCGAAGATGTGAGCATACAGGAGTCAGCCCGCTCCGTTATTCAGGAAGCAATACGAAACTACGGATTCAGCTACGCACAAGTCAGCCGGCTGACCGGCATACCACAAAGCTGTATCAACCGGTACTGTAAAGCAAGCAATCGGCCCACCCCGGAGCGTGCCAGATACATTATAGAAATATTAACTCAGCATCTGCCGACAGAAAAAGGCAATCAGGAATGAAAGAGGGATAATTATGCGCAAGGTTAAAGTGGTTCCAGTGAAAAGCGATATACATATTGATACATCCCAAATTCCAGACTCGGTAGCCATGAATTTAGCGCAAGTGGCACTTCATGCCATCCAGGAAGCTTATGCAGACCCTGCTGTTCAGGAGGACTACCAGAGATGGAAAGCTGCACAGGAATCTAATCAGAAAAAAACCAGAAGGAGAAAATCCAAGGAGGATCGCTGATGTGGCCGCCAAACATTGTCGGAGCCAGCTTTATCATGACTGCCCTCATGGGAATCATGTCTGGGATGGCTTTATACAGTTTGATTATGAGAATCAGGGATTGGTTCAGAAGATAACCATTAAACAGAAAAAAGCCATTCTCAATGATACCAGCATTGAGAATGGCCAAGCGGTGCCATAGCACCAATAACACACCCTCATTATAGAGGGAGAAAGAGAGGATGTCAAGCCATGAAAATGGCATTACGCAAGCTGGAATTCAACAAAGAGAAAATTTCAAAAATGGATGCTGGCACGGATTACCTCGTTATTGTCGATGCCGACAGCGTCCAATTCAGTACCATCAAAAGCTGGGGCCTGATGAAGTGGGACAAAGGTAGACAAGCGCTCTACGGCCCTGTCACCATCGAACTGCTGGACAAGCTGGCCAGCATCGTCCGGCTCCCGCCCGCTCCGGCGCAGCGGCGGCAAGCCCTCCATGCTGTGCAGGATGCGGTGGACCGCGAGAGAACCAACGACACCCCCATGCCTCTTGCAAACTACCCGGTAAAAATGCCGCTCTACTCCCATCAAACCAGGGGGGCGAACATGGCCCTGCTGACCTTTGGATGGGTGGCATCTGATACGGTTCCATGAATTCAGTGATAAAGTACCCTGGCGCAAAGTGGTCCTTAGCGCCTTGGATTATTGAGCATTTCCCGCCGCATCACAGCTATCTGGAACCGTTTTTCGGGAGCGGGGCGGTGCTTTTCACAAAAGGACGAAGCCATATCGAAACCGTCAATGACAGGGATAATGATGTGGTAAACCTTTTTGAATGGATACGGAAAGACCCGGAGCGGCTGGCAGAGGCCATCTACTGGACACCATACGCCAGAACCGTCTACGAAAAAGCCTGGGAAGCCCAGTACACCGAAACTGACAGTTTTCAGAGAGCCGTGGATTTTTATACCAGACTGATGATGGGCCACGGCTTCAGGATTACCGGAGAGAAGGTTGGATGGAAAAACGATGTGCAAGGCCGGGAAGCAGCATACGCCGCCAACGGCTGGTGTAAGGTACCGGACATCATCCGAAGGGCAGCAGAGCGGCTCCGGGGAGTACAGATCGAGAACCGCCCCGCCTTGGATTTGATTGATCGTTTCAATTACCCCAATGTTTTGATCTATGCAGACCCGCCCTACTTGCTCGGCACCCGGCACGGGAAACAGTACCGTCATGAGATGAGCGATGCGGATCACCGGGATCTACTGGACGCATTGAAAGCCCACCGGGGGCCAGTCCTTTTGTCCGGGTATGAGAGTAAGCTGTATGACGATGCCCTGAAGGATTGGCGCAAGGATGAAATAACGGCCCAAGCCCAAACGGCCACAAAGCGCCGTGAAATTTTATGGATGAACTTTGAGCCAATGGGGCAGCAAAAATTCTTTTGAAAGGGAGTGATAGCTTGGGTAAAAAGGACAAGCGAACTCAAAAGGCAGAGGCCCCGCCCCATAGCATGAGCATCGACACCATACTGGAGCAGCTTTCCAGCATGAAGGACAACTCCAAATCCTTCATAGATGGTTCGGACGCAGAAGCCGATGAAATCTGGGCGGCGGATGTGGCCGCTTGTGAAGCCGCAACGGCCATCATTACAGCCCTGCAGGATGAGGGAATCAGTGACCCTGAACAAGTGCGGGATCTGGTGCAGGACTACAACGCCCAGGCGAAGCAGTACCAGACCATGCACCAAAAATACGAGGTGCCGATCAGGCCGAAAAATCTCGGCGGCGTTTGGCTTTGCTCTGACTGCAACCGCCAGATGCGCCCCGGAAACAACTACTGCTGGAACTGCGGCAAAAGGCTGGGATGGTGATCGGGATGGAACTGGCAGAGGTCAAACGGGCCATGAACCGGAAGGTTTTATACTGGCCAGCCGGCAGCGAAAGCGGCACCCCGTACATTCTGACCGGATGCATTCTGCGCCGCCGGAAAGATGGATCGTTTTTCTACCAAGCCGAAATTCTGGATATCGCCTCAAGGAATTCGGTAATCATTTGCAGTCTGGACGATGTCCAAAAGATGCCTATAACGGATGAAAGAAGGGATAAAGAATGCTGGAATTTTTGAACAACCTGAACTGGACAGCCATCA
>CATJCP010000284.1 GCA_949737515.1 uncultured Oscillospiraceae bacterium
CCCGGCAACTTTATTTTCCGCGTCCGGGAATTTGAACAGATGGAAATGGAATTCTTCTGCAAGCCTGACACTGATTTGGAATGGTTCCAGTATTGGCGCGGCTACTGTGAAAACTTCCTGAAATCCCTGGGCTTGAAGGAGGAAAACCTCCGCCTGCGGGATCATGAGCCGGAGGAGCTGTCCTTCTATTCCAAAGCGACCACAGATGTAGAGTACCTGTTCCCCTTTGGCTGGGGCGAACTGTGGGGCATTGCAGACCGCACCAACTACGACCTTTCCAGGCACCAGGAACATTCCGGCAAAAGCCTTGAATACTTTGACCCGGAGACAAACGAGAAGTATATCCCCTATGTGGTGGAGCCGTCTGTCGGCGTGGAACGCATGGTTCTGGCCCTGCTCTGCGACGCTTACGACGAGGAAAAACTGGATGAAAAGGATTCCCGCGTTGTGCTGCGGCTGCATCCTGCGCTTGCGCCCTTTAAGGCCTGCGTGCTGCCCCTTTCCAAAAAGCTTGGGGAAGACGCCGGGAAAATTTATGGGCAGCTTTCCAAAAAGTTTATGGTGGATTATGACGATACCGGGTCTATCGGGAAACGTTACCGCCGACAGGATGAGATTGGGACCCCGGTTTGCATCACTTATGACTTTGATTCCCAGAACGACCACTGCGTAACCGTCCGTGATCGTGACACCATGGCCCAGGAACGCATTGGGATTGATAAGCTGGAAGCATATTTGGAAGAAAAGGTTCAGTTTTAGAAGACAGCAAAATGCAGAAAAAGACGTTGGCGGAGCAGGTGAGCGCCCAGCCAACGTCTTTTGTTTTACCTGTCAGCGGTATAAGGTATCTGCTGCAAAATAATATCACTGCCGACGCCCTCTACTGTTAGTTGAATTTCCCCGCGCAACTCTCCCGTTCCGTTATTGCAGCACTGTGCTAATTCTGTTACGATAAAGGTACCAACTGATTTTATTCAGAAAAGGAGGTTCCGCAAATGGACGGCTTAAAAATCGGGGAGGTCATCGGAAAGCGCCGAAGGGAACTGGGCCTCACCCAAAACCAGCTTGCGCAAAGGCTGAACATATCCTTTCAAGCAGTGTCCAAATGGGAAAACGGAACAGCCTATCCCGATGTTGCAACACTTCCCAATCTGGCTGCTGTTCTTAACACCACCATTGACTCCCTCCTTGGATACAGCGGCATTGTTACGGACTATGACAGCCGCTACCGAACCGAGGAATACTATTGGGGCCTAAAGCCCAATCGTATCTGTTATGATATCATGAAGCTCCTGCCGCCGGTAAAGCCATATCGGGTTTTAGATATCGGCTGTGGAGAAGGAAAGGACGCTGTTTTTTTCGCCAAATGTGGGTATTGGGTAACAGCTTTCGACATTTCCGGGCCGGGGATTGAAAAGGCCAAAAAACTGGCTGAACACAATCAAACCAATGTCAATTTCTTTCAGGCGGATATCTTTGATTTCCGCCCAGAGGGGGAATTTGATATTATATTCAGCAGTGGAATGTTCCACTTTATTCCGGAAACCCAACGGGAGGAACTTTGCAGCAGCCTGAAAAATCATACTGCCACAGGTGGCATAAACGCCCTGAACGTATTCGTCAGAAAGCCCTTTATTGCCCGTGCCCCAGATAGCGCTGGAGATGGTGGGCAACGCCGCCCCTGGCGTTCCGGAGAGCTGTTTGGGTACTATCACGATTGGCTGTTCCATATTTGCCGGGAAGAAATATTCGACTGCATGAGCGGTGGTACGCCTCATAAGCACTGCATGGACACACTGATTGCCCAGAAAATATAAGGAGGAGAACTGATTGAGGCCTATATACAGCGGCAAGGTACGGGAAATCTATGATATTTCGGAGGACAGGCTTGTTATTGTGGCAACGGACAGGGTATCTGCCTTTGACCATATCCTTCCAGTCGAGATAAAAAACAAAGGAATTATTTTAAATCGATTGTCTAATTTTTGGTTTGATCAAACAAAGGGAATCGTAAAAAACCATATTGTTGAGCAAAAAACGGAAAACATGCCAATCTTTTTCCAGGCTGAAAGGTTCCAGGGGCGGACAGTGATGGTTGAAAAACTCCAAATGCTTCCCTTTGAATTTATAGTGCGCGGTTATCTTCTTGGAAGCATTTGGAACGCATACAAAAAAGGCGAGCCCTTTTGCGGCAATATCCTTTCTGGAAATTACCAAATGGCCCAAAAATTAGAACAACCCGTCATAACCCCTGCTACAAAGCGGGATAACGGCCATGACGAGTATGTAAGTATTCAATATGTGCAGTCACAGTTAGGCGATAAACTGACAAAACAAATTATGAATATCTGTTTTAAACTTTATGATGTATGCAGCCAATATGCCCTTTCCAGAGGAATTATTATAGCGGACGCAAAATTTGAGTTTGGCCGGAACAAGGAGGGCGAACTGGTCTTGGCAGATGAGATATTTACCCCGGATTCCAGCCGTTTTTGGGATGCCGCCGCATATAAAATCGGTGTTTCACCTAAGTCCTTTGATAAGCAATTCCTGCGTGACTGGCTGACAGAACATGAGGTAAACGGGGAGCTCCCCTTTGACAGTGTGCCGGAAAGCGTTTTAGAACAGACAGCACAAATCTATCAGGAATGCCTTAGAAGAATTGTATATTAAATGATTGAAAGAGTAGTAACAGAAATTTCGAAAAATTTCTGTTACTGCTCTTATCATACTCTTTCAGCTACAGCGTCCTCCCGGGCTGCGTGACCAAGGTGCGCATGGGCAACACCATCCTCACGGTTTCCAGCTGCTAGGCGTGAAGGGGAAGGCAGGCTGTCGCCTGGCGAGACTTCACAACGGCGCAGATGTTCTTCCGGGAGCGCTTTTAGGCGTGTTGACTCTTGTCAAGTAAAGGTGTAATCAATCGTTTTATATAGTGTGCTGCTTTAATTTATAGCGCTGTATCTGGGGTATAGCGGCCTATGATATCGAGGATATCATTTTGGCAGATGTTTCCGCCGAGGACATTTCCGTTGGGGGAAATACAAAGGGAGCGGATATCTGTGGGGTCTTCGTCATATGGATTTACGGCCGGCTGGCTCATATCAAAGTAGCTCTTCAAAAATTTAAGGGCGTTCCCGCTGGGAAAGATGATATTTCCCTTGGATTGCGCAATACCCATTTGTTCAAATTCCTTTAAAATTTCAATGGTCTTCAGATTATAGGGGTTCAGATCCGCCGGGCTAACCAACCAGGCGGGCTGTGTGCGCAGGGAAATTCCTTCGGCCTTGATTCTTTCAGCAAAATATTTGACTGGCTCCAGAGGGATTGTTTCCTGATGAAATGCGTCGACAGACAATAGAACGTCATTGACGCCGCTTTGGGCCAGTTTTGCTGCAGAGTCTTTTATTTTTTCCTCATCTTTGCTGAAAAAACCGTTTGTGATCAGCTGCCTTTTGGGGATTTGGTTTTCCCGTGCGGCTCTATGTATCCTGCATACTTCGTCAACGTACAGCAGGGGTTCTCCGCCGAAGGTCATCAGCGATTCTATGGAAAATTCTGTGCAGATCCTGTTGACAGCCTTAACCGCAGCATCGCCGTTGATATACTCACCCTTTGAAGGGTGGTCCCCCTCCGAGCAATGCCTGCAGCGGCCTGTGCAGGCGAGCGTGATCAAAAATTCAATGCGGTTTAGATTTTTCAGGTATGGATTCATTTTAACCTCCCTTTATAATAAGTAGCTGAATTGCCAAATAACGAGGGTATGGTAATATGTAATATACAAATATGCACTGCAATAAACATTCAACAAACAGCCGGACGTACCTGAAGGAGATAAAGTTTTTTCGGTCAGTGTAAATTTCTGCTTTCATTCTAGTAGATAGGGTTTATTTTGTCAAGAAAGATCCAGCGGGCACACTCAAGAGAAGCGTCCGCAGATGCGATTCCCTCCCAGTGAAGGGAAACTGTTACCAGAGGCTGTTTGATTACTGGTGGATATTATACTGGGCTCTATTCCAGGGATTTCAGGGAAGCCCGATACTGTGCCATCTGCGCCTCGTCTGCCGAATCCAGAATGTACTGCAACGCTTCCAGGGCAAAATCCCGCTCCTTTGGAAGATATGCCGTTATCGGGTAGAAATTTGATTTGGAATCAGCAAACAGATGTGTACGTATTTGGAGGTTTTCAATCAATACCTGTAATTCCCGGATACGTTCCTTTTCCCCGGCAGGGATAAATCCCCCCTGCCTTTCCATTTCAAAAAGCTCCGTTCCAGGAAACAGCGTAAGGGAATCAACAGATATAAAGTATGGGTTCAGCCGGCTGAATAATTCCGCGCTGTTTTCCGCGTTCCGCCTGCCCCCGCCTTTGCCTGCCAGCCCTGTCATATAGACAAAATAATATTCAATCCCCGCCTCGTCCAATTTACTGCATTGTTCTAAAATATCCTGTGAAGCATACCCCTTGTTTGCC
>CATJCP010000285.1 GCA_949737515.1 uncultured Oscillospiraceae bacterium
TTCCGAAGCAGGGCCTTGGAATTTATCCCTGAAAAA
Source organism: uncultured Oscillospiraceae bacterium (assembly GCA_949737515.1). GTDB lineage: Bacteria > Bacillota > Clostridia > Oscillospirales > Ruminococcaceae > UBA1405. The sequence goes on from CATJCP010000285.1 coordinate 37, forward strand.
TAAATATTTAGAGTATATGTTTGCCAAATTTTTTGAAGAAAACTTTGTTGTTGACAAAGAAACATGTATTTGTAATGTTGGAATTGGGGCAGGATATTGGGATAGATATTTATCTTACCAGTTAAAAGGCGGCAGTTTGACAAGCATTGATATTGATGGGGAATCCTGCCGCCAGCTAAAAGAATGTTTAGTGAATGAGAAAAACCCCAATCAGGTTTATATTGTCCATCAAGATATCATGCAGGTTGATCAGTTTGAAAATCAGTTTGACATTGTTACTATGGTTGGCTCAACCCGCAGGGAAATAGGGCTTTATGAACCTGTATTGAGAAAAGTTTTTTCCCTGCTGAAAAATGGGGGAAGCTTATTTTATCAGACATTGGATAAAGGGGAAAGAAAAGAGGATCTTGTTTCTTTATGTGAAAAAACAGGTATCAGAATTGATAACTATTTGTTAGATACTCTTTATGGATTTAAAGCCCAATATTGGAAATTGACAAAAAATTCCAAGTAAAGCATAATATTCATAACATCCAGGAATGATAGAAAAAACCGCATTGTTATGGGGAATATGAAACTTAAAAAAGCAGGTTGCAAAAATGCTATATTTCGTATAAAATAAATAAGTAATGTTGTCTAATCTGCCTATGTTCCTGTTATGTCATTTTCCTGGGGGTGCTGTCCTATGTCAAGCCGTTTGAAACGGCCTACTGTTTTAATCACCTGGGGGTTTACTTACCTGGCAATCTTTATGGTTCCGGTCATTCTTTTTTCCTTTGTGGTGCTGCGTTCCACCAGTGTAATCAGTGCAGAAAGCGAACGGGCAAACCAGAATTTCGCCAAACAAATCTGTACCTCTATGGATAAGGAGCTTACAAACCTCTCAAACCTGGCGCAGAACTGCGTCCGCAGCGAGGAGGTTTTGACTGTTTTGGGGCAGAAGGAATATAATTCCTCCCAGTCCCACTATAATACCTACCTGGCGATTGAGTACATGAAAAAAGTCACCAGTATTGCCAGCAATGTGCAAAGTGTATTTGTCTTCTTTGCAGACCATTCTGCCATGTCCCTGGCCAGCTATTACCCCTCGGAGTATGTGGATTATCTGATGCCCTATATGGATTTCCCCTATCAGGCGTATTCGGAGTATTCCGGGCAAATCTCCCGCGATCAGTTTGCTGTGCTGCGGAAAGGGGAGCATCCTTATCTTTGTTATATCTGTATCCCCAGTGCGTACACCCTGAGCGACGCGCCAGGGCAGATTGTTGTTGTGGCAGACCTGGCTTCCCTCAGCGGGATGCTGGCACAGGCGGACGAACTGAACGCCAGCGCTGTTATTGCGCTGGATTCCTCAAACCAGCCGGTTTTTTCCAATCTCAGCATTTCGCAGGAGTCCCTTGAAGCTTTCCTGGAAGCAGAGCAGAAGGGAGCGAACCAGTTCCAGGACGACAATGGGAACTGGCAGGGCTTCGCTGTGGCAAAATCTGCCGTGTCCCCTCTGCGGTATGCAGTTATTACGCCAAGGAGCGCGTTCCTGAAATCTTACCTGTTGATCCGCAATCTAACCTTGATTTGTATGCTGCTGGCCATTGTGCTGTTTTTGACCCTTGCTGTCTTCCTGCTGTACCGGAGCTATGCGCCACTGCGGGAGCTTCAGGATTCTGTTGTGGGGAGGGCAGGGAGCCGTTCCCTGCGCGGACGCAGCAATGAATGGGAGGAAATCCGCCAAGCTGTGGATAAGACTTTGGACGAAAACAAACGGTTTTCCCAGGAGCTGGAGCAGCAGCGGGCACTGGTACAACAGAATATCCTTATGTCCCTGCTCAGAGGGCGGCTCCATCCAACGGATGGTTATAGTTTAAAGAAGTTCTGCACCCAGCATGGCATTTCCTTCCCCTATGGAAATTTCGCTGTCCTGCTGTTTGCCGTTCAAGCGGAATCCGTCCAAATTTTGCAGGACTATCCCTTTCAGTTTAATGTGCTGAAACAGGCTGTTTCCGAACGGCTGACCCAGAAATACCTCTGCTATACTGCCGATACCGGCGGCGGGATTGCCGTGATTGTCAATTTCAGCCGGGAAGGGGAGGAAATGAAAACCATTTTGCAGGAGGATTTGAACCAGTTCCGAACATTCCTGGAAGCAAATTACCAGGTTTCCTTTTATACTGCCGTTTCCAGCATGGGATGCTCTTTTGAGGAATTGTCCAAGGCTTATTATGAAGCTTCCTATGTGATGGATTACCTGCTGCTGCACCAGCGGAAAACCGTCTTGTTTTATGCTGACTGTCTTTCAGAGGATACCGCCCGCCTTTACCTATATTCCAGCGATATGGAGCAGCGCCTGGAATATTATATCCGCCTGGGGATGGAGGAACGGGCTGTCCGGCAGCTGGATTTGATTCTTGACCAGGCGGGGGACAACAGCAGCGATCTGCCCGAAATGGTGAACTGCCTGCTTTATGATATTACCGGCACCCTTTTGAAGCTGATGGAGCCGCAGGAACGCCAGAATGCCGCCGGCATTATCCGGGCTTTGAATTCTGCCGTTTCATTGGAAGCCAAGCGGGAAATCCTTTGCAGGGAGATAGGGAAGCTGTGCGCTATGAATGGTGTACAGCTTGAACAGAAGCGCCCCAAGGTCGTGGATGAAGCAATGGAATATATTAACGGCAGTTATGCAGACCCTGATTTGAATGTGAATACCCTGGCGGAGAATTTCCATATCAGTTCCTCTTATTTGAGCAAGCAGTTCAGCGAGCAGACCGGGCAGAGGCTGCTGGATTACATTAACCAGACGCGGCTGCGCCAGGCAAAGGAGCTGTTAAGGCAGAATGTGGGGGTGCAGGAGGCCGCCGTCCAGGTGGGGCTGCGCAACAGCGCGAACCTGATACGGATTTTTAAGAAGTATGAGGGGATTACCCCTGGGGAATTCCGGGATATGGCCCAAGGATCGCCGGGGGGGGGTAGATGAGTTTTTTCTGGATTATAACAGCAAATTTAATGATGAAGCAAACATATAGAAAGAGGTAAATCTGTTGAATCACTTAAAAGAATATATGGCGTTTCCTTATAAGCTGGAAATTGTCAAAGACCCTTATGAGGGAGGTTTTGCAGCAGCTTTTCCAGAACTGCCCGGATGTATCACTTGTGGGGAAACGATAGAAACTGTTATTACCAATGCGGAAGATGCTAAAAAGGAATGGCTAAATGCAGCGTTGGAAGAAGGGATTGAAATACCAAAACCAGAATATTAAATAGAAAGGTGCGGAAATTCATTTTCCGCACCTTTCTATTTTAGGGTATCTTTCAGAAGCCCTATCCTAGTTTCATCTAAGTCTGTATGCCCTTCCTTCAAAATTCCAAATAATGCTTTGGCAGCGGCTATTTTATCACGTTGGCTATACTTTCTTTTATCCAGTTTGTCTTTGGTAAAATCTGCTGGCTGGGTGTCTTGAAGATCAGGAGCTGATTTTGTCATAATATGTACCTGTCCTTTCCTATAGTTGTAACTCAATTTTATTTTATGATATCAGAAGATTTGTACAAATATTACCTTCTTTCCTTTTCGACTTTATGAACTTTTTGGAAATTTGGGATTATTATTTGATGGAATGAGCGCAAAATATCTAGTTTTTTTACATTGCTTTCAAAAAATTTGTATGCCATTTTCGTTTTTTCAAATGGATTCCACTTTTTTGACATTGAAAAATGCCTAGTTTCCGCCGTATAATGGGGCCATGGATTTGTGAAACCTGTCCAAATTCAAAAGAATCCGTGAACAAACCATCAAAAAATATGAGGAGGTATCCTTAATGAGCAATTCCACATGGAAACGTATTTCCTCCGCAGGGCTCAGCGCTGTCATATTGGCGGGACTGCTGGCAGGATGTAATTCCGGTACAAACACCAGCTCTTCTTCACCGTCCTCCACCGCGCCCAGCAACAGCAGTTCCGGTTCGGCAGGCGGTTCGTCTTCCGCTTCCAGCGAAGCCCCTTCCCAGGCTGTCCCAACCCTCCCGCTGTCGGAACCTGTTACTGTTACGATTTTCTCTAACTTTAACGCCAAGTTTGTCGGCAAGGTGGAGAATTACAATGACATCCCCTTTGTAAAATGGTGGAGCGAGCAGACCGGCGCAACAATAGATTTCCAGACTGTCGCCAATGAAGTATGGAACGAGCAGTTCGGCCTGAAAATCGCATCTAAGGATTTACCCGATGTATTTAACGGCGTAGGCCCTTATACCGGCGGCGACCTACAGGCTTTGAAGGACGGCGTAATCGTTTCCCTGACCCCTTATATGGAACAGGGGTATATGCCCCACCTTTCCAAATTCTATGAGACTTTCCCCAGATACGCGGACATGGCCCGCACCTCAGACGGGGATTACCTGAACGTCCCTAATATCCGCGGCTATGGTGAAAACCTGAACTCCAATGGCCTGGTTGTCCGCAAAGACCTGCTGGATCAAGCGGGATTGGAAGTCCCTACCACGATTGAAGAATGGGACGCTGCCCTCCGCGCCTTTAAAACCATGGGCGTTATCCCCTTCAGCCCCCGCGATAACAAATGGCTCAATACTAACATGCCTTTTATCTCTGCCTGGAACATGACCTACTTTGAGTACCAGGACAATGGTACTGTTAAGTATGGCGCGACCCAGCCGGAATTTAAAGAGTACCTCCAACTGATGCACACCTGGTATGACGAGGGGCTTTTAGACCCTGACTACCTGACCTCTGACACCAAGACCATTACTGCAAAGGTTTCAGCTGGCCTTGTTGGTTCTTATGTGGGCGCGGCAGGCGGCAACCTGCAAAATCCCTGGTATGCCATTGTCGAGGAAAATGTAGATTCCCCCATTGAATACATAGGCGCTCCCGTTCCCACCCTGGAAAAAGGAGCTACCCCAAAAATCGGCCCCCGCTATGACGAGTACACCGCCAACAATGGTTTCTATATGTCCTCCAAGTGCGCCAACCCGGAAGCAGTCGCCATGGTTCTGGACTATATGTACAGCGAGGAAGCTAACCGCGCCCTGTTCTTCGGCGTTGAAGGCACCCACTACAACCTGACCTCCGACGGTTTGGTAGACGCTTATGAGAAACAGGCTGACGGCTCCTATAAGAGTATGGGCGACAGTTGGAAGCCTGGCTTCGGCGATGCCGGCCCCGGCTACTTGGTTGGTATCCTGGACTATGCCAACAAGACTATCCTTGACCCCACCGGCTCCAAGGTAGCGGTTCCCATGCCTTTGGGCGACAACCCTGATGCTCTCGCCCTGAAAAAACGCCACATTGATGAAGTCCGTCAGGAAGCTTTGAGCTTGTGGGCTTCCTTTGAGGCTGTCAATCGGGTTCCTGCCCTCAACTACTCCGTTGAAGACGCACAGGCCCGCGCCGATATCTATAAGGATATTGAAACCTATGTTTATGAAGGCGTTACCCAGTTTATCATGGGCCAGCGCGATTTGGATACCTTCGACGCTTTCGCAGCGGAAATTCAGGCGATGGGCGTTGACAAGGCTATGGCTATTACCCAGAAATACCTGGACGCGCAGAACGGCAAGTAATACTGACCCATTAACAGCGAACAGGGCAGGCAGCAGGCTCGTCTGCTGCCTGCCTTTTTACAAACGAAAGGAGAGGGAACCTTTATGGCGAAAACGTCAACCTCCCCCGGTACAAAGGCCAAATCCGAAAGCGTGCTGATGGTTCGGCTGAAAGATCATTTTAAGATGATCCGCCGGGATATCCATGTCAATAAGCATATCTACCTGATCGCGCTGCCCATGATTATTTATTACATTATCTTCAAGTACGTCCCCATGTATGGGATTCAGATTGCATTTAAGGATTATAACCTGATTAAAGGCATTTCCGCCAGCCCGTGGGTGGGGTTTAAGCATTTTATAAAGTTTGTCAACAGCTATTATTTTGTGCGGGTTGTCAAAAATACCTTTATGATAAGCTTTTACGGCACCCTGTTCGCGTTTCCGGCTCCTATCATTTTTGCGCTGCTCCTCAATGAGATACGCTCTACCAAGTTCCGCCGCACGGTGCAGACCATTACCTATATGCCCCACTTTGTTTCTACGGTGGTTGTATGCGGCATGATCCATATGTTCTGCGCCTCTGACGGCTTCCTGGGCGTGGCAGTGGCGAACCTCCTCGGTACAGAAGCCAAAAACCTGTTAATGAACCCCAAGTATTTCCGTACCATTTATATCCTTTCCGATATCTGGAAGAATATTGGGTGGAACTCCATTCTTTATATTGCGGCGATTCTGGGCATCGACCAAGCGCAGTATGAAGCTGCCGTCATTGACGGGGCGGGAAAGTTCGCCCAGGCGATTTATGTCACCATTCCCGGCATTATGCCTACGGTTATCATTAAATTGATTTTCCGCATGGGCGAAATGATGGACGTTGGCTTTGAAAAGGTGTTCCTCCTTTATAACGAAGCAACCTGGCAGGTGTCCGACGTTATCTCGACCTATACCTACCGGGAGGGCTTGTTAAATATGAACTACTCCTATTCTTCGGCAGTAAGTTTGTTTAATACGGTCATTAACTTTGTCCTGCTTTGGACTACCAACTTTATCTCCCGCAAGGTCAGCGAAACCAGCCTGTTCTGAGAAAGGAGGAGCCAATATGAAAATTAAACGCACAAACGGAGAAATCATTTTTGGTGTTGTCAACACTGCCTTTATGGTTGTCATGGCTTTTGTCACGCTTTACCCGCTGTGGCATGTTCTGATGGCTTCTTTCAGCGTCCCCACCCGCATCATGGCACACCGGGGGCTGCTGTTCTGGACACTGGGGTTTTCCAATGAGGCATATGTACAGGTGTTTAAACACCCTTTGCTGGTTCGGTCTTATATGAACACCATCTTTTATGTTTTGGTGGGCACTGGAATCAATATGGTTATGACCTTCCATGGGGCTTATGTCCTTTCCCGACGGAACGTCTATTTTAAAAAACACATTATGATTATGATTACCATTACCATGTTTGTTTCCGGTGGACTGGTTCCCAATTATCTGCTGATAAGCGATCTGGGGATGCTGAACACTCCCTGGGCAATCCTGCTGCCAGGGGCAATCGGGACTTACAATATGGTTATGATGAGGACATACTTCCAGGGGATCCCTTATGAGCTGGAAGAATCCGCCCGCATTGACGGGGCGACGGATATCCGAATCCTGTACCAGATTATCCTGCCGGTTTCCACCCCGATTATCGCAGTTATCGCGCTTTATTATGGCGTGGGGCATTGGAACAGTTGGTTTAATGCCATGATTTATCTCACTGACCGGAATTTGTTCCCCATCCAGTTGGTGCTTCGGGAAATACTGATCCAGGGAAGCATGGACGCTTTGGAGGATACCGCCATAAATTCAAGCTGGAAAGCGGTTGAAGAAACGCTGAAATATGCTACAATTATAGTAGCCACTGTACCCATTTTATGCGTGTATCCGTTTTTGCAGAAATATTTCGACAAAGGCGTTCTGGTAGGGGCCCTGAAAGGCTGACATGGACGGACACAGGCAAACAGGAAAAGGAGAGAAAATCACAATGCGCGTACCATACGAAACCATGTACAACGAATTTGTCCGGGTGCTGACCAAATACGGCATGATGCCGGAGCGGGCGGCGCGTTCCGCCACCCTTTACGCCAACGCCAGCCTGGACGGGGTGTATACCCATGGCCTGAACCGGTTCCCAAAGTTTATTAACAGTGTGGAAAAAGGCTGTGTGGATATGAACGCCATCCCAGTCCTGACCGAGACTTCCGGGATTGTGGAGCGTTACGACGGGAAACACGGCCCCGGCAACCTCAACGCTGATTTCTGCATGAAAAGGGCGGTAGAGCTGGCACATCAGAATACAATCGGCTGTGTGGCTCTGCGCAACACCAACCACTGGATGCGCCCCGGCGCTTATGGCCTGGACGCGGCAGACGAAGGATGTATTGCTGTCCTTTGGACAAATACAGTCCCCAATATGCCCGCCTGGGGAGGGAAGGACGCGAAATTGGGGAATAACCCTGTTGTTTTCGCTGTCCCCCATGAGGGAGGGCATATCCTGCTGGATGTGGCTATGTCCATGTTCTCTTATGGCAAGCTGGAAAGCTACGCCCGCTCCGGCAAAGAACTGCCTGTGGAGGGCGGCTTTGACAAAGACGGCAATATGTCCAAAGACGCGGCGGCGATTTTGGAAACCCATCAGCCGGTTCCTATCGGGTATTGGAAAGGCTCCGGGTTGTCATTAATGCTGGATTTAATCGCTTCCTCTCTAGCAGGAGGGCGTTCTACCCGGCAGGTCGGGGAGCTGCCCATCGAAACCGAGCTGAGCCAGGTGTTTATTGCCATTGACCTGAACCGGCTTTCAGATAAGGATGCGGTCTTGGAAAACATCCACCGCACCGCTATGGATTTGAAGGAATCCACTCCTATGACAGAAGGCGGGGAAGTCCGTTACCCCGGCGAGGGGATGCTGAAAGTCCGCGAAGAAAATACCCGCCTTGGGATTCCCGTGGAGGAAGCCATCTGGAAAGGGGTGTGCGCCCTGTGATTTTCCCCGGACTGGTTTCCGTCACATTCCGGGAGAAAAAACCGGAAGAAATTATTACATTATGTGTACAAAACGGTCTTTGTGGTGTAGAATGGGGAGAGAACGCCCATATAATGCCAGGCGACCCGGAGGGGGCTGCAGCCCTGAGAAAAAAGACCTTGGATGCGGGTTTGAAGGTTGCAGCTTATGGTTCTTACTACCGCCTTTGCACAGGAATGGATTTTGAGCCGACCCTTGTTTCCGCAAAAGCCCTTGGCGCCCCTGTTATCCGCGTTTGGGCGGGGAATATCCCGTCAGAGGAAGCAGATGAGGATTATCGCGCCAATGCCGCAAAAGAAGCTGTCCTCATTGCAGGGCAGGCGGAACAGGAAGGGATTAAAATCGCCTTTGAATGGCACAAAAACACCCTAACCGATACCAATGAATCCGCTATGGATTTGCTGGGCCGCGCAAACCATCCCAACCTTTACTGCCTGTGGCAGCCTACCGTCGCTCTCAATATGGAACAGCGGCGCGAGGGAATCCGCCTGCTGGGGGATCGCCTGCTCAACCTGCACACATACTACTGGCCGGATGGGAAGCGGGAGGAATTTGCGCCCGGAAAAGGGGAGTGGAAGCAGTACCTTTCCTGCGTGCCAAAGGATGCGGATCGCTATGCGTTGTTGGAGTTCGTCAAGGATAACACCGCCGAACAGCTTGAAAAGGATGCGAAAGCCCTGATAGAGCTGCTGACAGAAGAAGGAGTGTATTGCCATGGCTGATATGTACGTCAAAGAACTGGATATGATCAATCCATTTGTCATCGCGTCCAGCCCTGCCACCCAGGGGGCGAAAAACGTGATTAAAACCTCCGCTGTGCGTCCCGGAGCCATTGTCCTGCGGAATTTCGGGCATGGAATGGGGGGCGGCAGCTACATCAGCCCCAACAGCAAGGCCATGTTTTCCGGCCAGCAGGCCATTCACAGCCACGCCGTCGGAACCCAGGTAAAAGACCCTATCAACTCCCTGGAAGAATACTGCGAGGAAGTAAAGAAAATTAAATCCGCCATGGACAAGGATATCAAGCTGTGGGTATCAGTGGGGCATTACAGCGATATCGTCAAGGGTGGAGACTGGGAAAAATACTGGGTTCGCCAGGCCAAGGAACTGACTTTGGCGGGAGCTGACGCTTTGGAACTGCATTTCAACACCCCCGGCGTGGCAGTTGCAAAGGACAGGAGCTTTAACTATTACCAGCTTGTTTCCCGCTGCACCGAGATGATTAAAAAGGCGACCCATCTGCCGGTGATGGTCAAGCTGGCGGTGGAAGCCTGCGACCCTTTGACTGCCATCAAGGTGGCCCAGGCCGCCGGGGCGGATGCTGTCGGCCCGACTGCCCGCTGGAAAGGCTTCTACATAGATTTGAATTGGAAGGAAACCCAGCCCCGGCCTGGTTCCGGCTACGGCGGCACCCAGGCAAACCCCATTGTATGTTATGCCGTCGCAGAAGCCCGCTCCAAGGGGATTGACATTCCCATGTTTGCAGGCGGCGGCGTGTTCTCCTACGACCAGGCGGCAAGAATCCTTATGGCTGGGAGCCAGTGCGTGCAGATTGGGGCTTTGGCCTGCGCCGGCGGCGTAGGTGCCACCAGGAAAATGATGGAAGACCTGGAAAAATGGATGGACAAGGCAGGTTATGAAAGCGCTGCTCAGCTCACCGGGGACGCGCTGAAACTCTTTAATATGTCCTCTGAAGTTGCCGCAGAGCGCACAAAGAGAATTGGGACTGCTTACCGGGAAAGGGCTGTTGACACGCAGAAATGCGTGGGCTGCTCCCGCTGTGTGGACGTTTGCTGGCACGAAGGCATTGAGCTGAAAGGCGGCAAAGCCACGAAAACCGACAAGTGCATTGGCTGCGGCTACTGCTTCCAGGTCTGCCCGACCGGTGCCCTGGAAGTGGAAACCGGGAAAATCCTGGCCTCTGTGTTTGACGAGATGGAGGGATAAGCCGTGGTACCTATTCGTGTTTTACTGGTGGGAGTTGGAGGCTATGGCGTAAATTATGTTCGGGAGCTTTTAGGGGAGGAATCGCCTGAAGGGGTAATTGTTGTGGGGGTTGCCGACCCTGTGGCCCACCGTTCTGCTTGCTGGGAGATGATTGAAGCAGCCAGGATACCAGTTTTTGACAACATCGAAGCATTTTACGCCGAACATCAGGCGGATTTGGCAATTATATCCTCTCCTATCCACTTTCACGCCGGGCAGGTGACCGGCTGTCTAAACCATGGGAGCTATGTTCTCTGTGAGAAGCCTGCCGCGGCACTATATAGCCAGGCCCTGGAAATGGCGGAAGCCGAGAAAAAGAGCGGGAAATTTGCCGCGGTAGGTTATCAGCTCAGTTATTCCCGCGATGTGCTTGCCATGAAGGAGGATATCCTCAACGGTGTATATGGTGAGCCGGTCCTTTTTAAAGCCGCCAACGCCGTGCGCCGGGGAGCTAAGTATTATGCCCGCAGTGGTTGGGCAGGACGGAAAGAAGTCAATGGAACCCCTGTCTATGACAGCCCTTTGAGCAACGCCTGCGCCCATCAGCTTCACAATATGCTCTTCCTGTTGGGGAATGGCATACGCACTGCTGCCGGGATGGAGATTTCCGCCGCAAAGCTGTATCGTGGAAACCCCAATGTGGAAAACTACGACATTGTTTCGGTTCACGGGGAGACAGAATCGGGGGTAAAGGTGCAGTATCAGACGGCCCATCCTCTGGCCGGAAAAGTGGGCCCTGTCAGTCTGTACCGGTTTACCAACGGTGAAATACGCTCAGAAGAGGGAGGCTTTGTGGGTCACTTAAACGACGGAACTGTAATTGACTACAATCAGGTCCCCAAGGGACACCGGATGCAGAAGCTGTACGACGTGATCAATTGTGTGCGTTGCGGCATTGCTCCGGTCTGCACCGTCGAGACAGCTATGCCCCATGTGGCGGTGTTCAATGCCCTGCAGAAATACCCTGTTGTCCCTGTCCCGGAGTCGCAGGTGCATACATGGGAAAAAGATGGAGACCACTTCTGGTCAGTGGAAGGACTGGAAGAAAAAATGCTGGAAGCATTTGAACAGGAA
>CATJCP010000286.1 GCA_949737515.1 uncultured Oscillospiraceae bacterium
CGGATATGCACGACATCGGCATTTTGGCCTCCGCCGACCCGGTGGCCCTGGATCAGGCCTGTGTCGATTTGGTCTACGCCTCCCAGGATGATACCGCCTCCCTTATCCAGCGGATGGAATCCCGAAACGCCATCCATGTGTTGGAGCATGGGGACAAGATCGACCTGGGAAGCCGGGAATACCGGCTGGTGAACCTGGATGCTTGAGGCCGTCCGCCGGGAGGCGGTGTATCTGTGGTACTACTTTGACATCCAATTCCGGCAGATTTTCTGGTACTGGGTGCTGGGGATGGCGCTGGGCTCCGCCGTCTCGGTATTCGCCAAGGACCGCATCCACAATACCTTCCGCGCCCTGGGGGAGCGGAAGGCGGGGGTGCTGGGTATTGTTGCCGCCAGTGCCTTGGGGATCGCCTCGCCGCTGTGTATGTATGGCACTATCCCCATCGCCGCCTCCTTTTCCCGCAGCGGCATCAAAGACGACTGGCTGGCCGCCTTTATGATGAGTTCCATCTTGCTCAACCCCCAGCTGATCATTTACAGCGCAGCCTTGGGGACGACCGCCCTTACGGTACGCATCGTTTCCTGTTTTCTCTGCGGCGTTATCGCTGGGATGCTGGTGCGGATATTCTATCGGGAAAAGTCTTTCTTCAATTTCGCTGGCTTTGATGAACCGAAAAGCCGGGATACCGACCCGAATCTCCTGCTCCGTTTTATCAAGAACCTGGGGAGGAATATCAAGGCCACTGGGCTTTACTTCCTGTTCGGGATCGCCCTTTCCGCCCTGTTCCAGCGGTATGTTCCTGGGGAGCTGATGACCTCCCTCTTTGGGGGCAATGAGGCGTTTGGGGTGCTGATGGCGGCCACCATCGGTGTTCCTCTCTACGCTTGCGGCGGAGGGACTATCCCCTTGCTGCAAGCCTGGCTGCTGGATGGAATGTCTCTTGGAAGCGCAGCGGCCTTTATGATTACCGGCCCGGCCACCAAGATCACCAACTTGGGGGCGGTGAAGATTGTGCTGGGGATGAAGCGGTTTTTGTTGTATCTTACTTTTGTGATGGTCTTTTCCCTCGCCTGCGGACTCATGGTAAACGGACTGGTAAAATAAAGAAAAAAGGACGGTGACACCCTATGTATAATCCCCAGTTGGAGACCTTCCTCCGGGTGGCCGATGCCGGCAGCTTCAACAAGGCCGCTGAGGAAGCCTTTATCACCCCCACGGCGGTCATCAAGCAGATCAATCTCCTGGAGGGGACCCTGGGGGTGGAGCTGTTCCAGCGCAGCCACCGGGGGCTTACCCTGACCAAAGCCGGACAGTCCCTTTATAATGATGCCCGGTATATCATCCAGTATTGCCGGGACTCGGTGACACGGGCCAAAAACGCTATGCAGGAGGACGACCAGATCATCCGGATCGGTACCTCCCCCATGACCCCGGCCCAGATATTGGTGGAGCTGTGGCCTAAGATCCACGCCCTCTGCCCGGAAATCAAATTCCAGCTGGTTCCCTTCGAGAACACCCCGGAAAATGCCAGGGAGATCCTGCGGAATCTGGGCCAGAACATTGATGTGGTGGCGGGTATCTTTGATGAAACGATGCTGGACCTGCGCCAATGCGCCGGATTTGAGATCTCCCGCCAGCCGCTGTGCTGTGCCGTTTCCATCCATCACCCGCTGGCGGAGAAGAACCTTCTCACTGTCCGAGATCTCTACGGCCAGCGGTTGATGCTGATGCACCGGGAATGGAGCCGCTATGTAGACGAGCTGCGGGACGACCTTTGGCAGAACCATCCCCAGGTGAACATCGTGGACTTCGATTTTTACAATGTGGAGGTCTTCAACCGGTGCGAAAACGGGGGCGATATTCTCATGGCGGTACAGGCCTGGGAGAATGTCCATCCGCTCTTAAAGGTCATCCCAGTGGAGTGGAACCACGCCATCCCTTATGGGCTGCTCCATTCCCCCACGCCCTCGAAAACGGTGGAGAAGTTCCTGGCCGCTACCCAGGAGGCGCTGAAAAGCTGAGTGGTTACAACCTAAAGGTATAAACCTGTGAACCAAACGAGACTTCCGTGGGGGCCTCGTTTTGTTTACAATAGAAGCAGTCTATCATAAAGGAGGGAGTGGCGTGGATAACCGGCAAAAGGCTTATAAAGTGCTGGAGCAGGTCGGCCAGGTGGTATTTGGAAATAACCGGAAGGTACAGGAGATCCTGCTGGCCTTTTTGGCCGGGGGAAATGTGTTGCTGGAGGACATTCCAGGGGTAGGGAAAACTACCCTGGCCCTGGCTTTTTCCCGAACGCTTAGCCTGGATTACCGCCGTGTCCAGTTTACCCCGGATGTGCTGCCCTCCGACCTCGTTGGCTTTTCCATCTACCGGCGGGAGACCGAGTCCTTTGTCTACCAGCAGGGGAGTGTCTTCTGCAACCTTCTTTTGGCCGACGAGTTGAACCGTACCTCCCCCAAAACCCAGTCCGCTCTGCTGGAGGTGATGGAAGAGGGGCAGGTGACGGTGGAAGGTGTTACCCGTCAGCTGCCGAGCCCCTTCTTCGTGATCGCTACACAGAACCCGCCGGGGACGGCCGGAACCCAGCCTCTGCCGGAGGCCCAGCAAGACCGCTTCCTCGTCTGTCTGACCATCGGATACCCGGATCTGCAAAGCGAGCTTTCCCTTGCTTTGGCCCCAGACGGGAAAGAGCGCTTATCTGCGACCATCCCGGTAATGGATGGCAGCGAATTGTTGGCAATCCAGCGGGAGGTCGTCGGGGTCTTCCTCAAGGATACGGTGGCGGAATATCTGACCAGGCTGATCCGTTCCACACGGGAGCATCCCCTCCTTGTCCGGGGGTGCAGTCCCCGCGGGACTATCGCCCTTACCCGGATAGCCAAAGCCTCCGCTTGGCTGGCGGGCCGGGATTTTGTGACTCCCCAGGATATTCAGGAGCAGTTTCCCTTTGTCGCCGCCCATCGGGTCGTTCTTTCCTCTTCCGCCAAAATTGAAGGCGTAAAGGCGGAAACGGTTCTGGAAGAAATTTTGAGGCAGATACCCCCGCCGCCCCTGGGGGAGCGGGAGAGATGAGGAAAGCGGCCTTTTTTGCCTTTTTCCTGTTGGCCTACTACCTGGCGGGGATGTACCGCAGCCAGCCCTTAATGGCCCTCTGCTTGGGGATGCTCCTGTTGGCGGGCACGGCTTTTTTGCGGACAAGACAGCTTCGGAAGGGCATCTCCGCCTCCTTCCCTCAGACACACAGGGAGTTGATACAGGGGAAGGAAGCCGTTTTCCCGGTCTGCATTGAAAACCGCCGTCCCCTGGGTGCAGGGCGGTGTATCCTCACGCTGGAAGCCGGCTATGGAGACACGGAAGGCATCACCATCTCCCACCTGGAAAGCTCTGTTCGATATGGAGCGACAGATCTGGCGGTTTCCCTTTTCGTCCCCGACTGTGGCCTGCTGTTCTTGCGTGTCACTGCCCTGGAGGGCCGGGACTGGTTTTCCCTTTTCCGTTTCAAAAAGCGCTGGGACGCAGAGACAACACTGGCCGTCCTTCCCCTCCCGGAGGAACGGCTGCATCTTTCCTTTTTCTCTGTCAGCGGGGATGCCGCCCTGGCTGGATTGGCGAAGCAAACGGCTGGAGAGGACATTCACGAGATACGGCAACTCCGGGAATACCGAATCGGGGACCAAAACCGCCGCATTCACTGGAATGTCAGCGCCCGAACCGGCAAGCTGTGGCTGAAGGAGTTGGAGGGGGACGATCCCCCTTTCGCCGCCCTGTATCTCCGCTGGGGTGAAAGACCTCTTTCCCGCCGGGGAAAAAGCGACTTCTTTCGGCTTTTTCACGCCCTGGCCATGGGACTGCTGGAGCAGGGCCTCCGGTTGGAGACTGTCTGGCGGGACATCGAAGGCCGCATGATCCGCCAGAAAGCGGACAGCAGCGAGGGAGTCCACAGTCTGCTTCTCTCCCTGTATCAGTTGGGTGCAGAGGGATTTCCCACAGAGCCCTCCACCATGGAGGACTGTCAAGGCGCCTTTATGCTGGATACGGAGCTGGGATGGTACTGGGAGGAAGCCCTCATCTATCGGTTTTCCTCTGACAAATTGGAAGAAGAAATCCGAGAAAAAAACTTTTGGTTGTAATGCGAGGAAAGGAGGCCGGGCCGGTGGCGGAGATACAGATACGCCTGCAAAAAGAAAAAGCCGGGGCTGCCCTGGTAGAACCGCTGTTTCTCCTTGCCGGGGAGCTGGGACTGCTGCTCCTTTTGCAGGAGGTCCGGGGATTCTCCTTTTCCCTTTGGGCCGTCTGCCCCGCCGCCGCTCTCCTCTGCGGAGGGCTGTGGTGCGCCCGGCGGAAGGGATCAGGGGCAACTGCTGCGGTATTGGGCGGCTTTGTCCTCCTTTGCGCCGTAGGGGCATATTTCTTCCGGGAAGGTCTGGCGGCGCAGCTGCAGTATCTGTGGGAAGTTTTCTTTTCCGACACTACCCCTACTTTGATGGACACCACTGGGTCCATGCTCCTGCTTACCGCCGGGATGGTTGCCCTTCTTTTCATTGGCGAGTGCCTCTTAAAGTGCCATTGGCCCTTTGCACTCCTAATGTCATGCCTGCCGCTTCTCTGGGTGCTGGCGGGATTTCGGGTCAATCTGTGGGCTCTGGCGTTCCTCACCCTGTTCATCGGGGGATTTTGGGCCATTCGGGGGAAAAAGGGGAATGTTTCTCACGGGACAGGCATCTCTGCGGCTGTCTTTCTCTTGGCTGTCCTGCTTTTCTCCTGGCCGGTGGCTGCCCGATTTTCCGAGAAGCTCAGCCTTCCCGCCTACCGGGCGGAGGAAACGGCCTACCGAATCTGGCGGCGTTTTTCCGGGAGTGCCCCGGAGCTGTATGTCAACGGCGGTGTCAGCCGGGGGAACCACTACCAGACCGGCGCGGTGATGATGGAGCTTTCCACCACCCGCCAGCCCTCGGAGGCGCTTTATCTCCGAGGCTTTGCCGGTGGGGACTATTGGAACGGACAGTGGCTCCCGGCAGAGGACGGCGTACTGCTGGAGCAGGTCAAGGAAATCTTGAATTGGGGCAACTGGAGCAACATGGTGGACGGGATGTATCGGACTATGTATTATGTCGTCAACCGGTATGTCATCCGGGATGAGCCACCGACCCCTATGAGCATTACCATCTGTTACAATGGCGATAAGTACCCCGACCATTTTGCCCCCTATTACAGCCGCTTGACCAGCGATTGGCTCACCGCCGAGGATGGGTACACCTGTGAATTTTATGAGCCGGGGGATATGCTTCTGGACTGGGAGAAGGTTCCGGACAGCTTTTCCATGCAGCGGGACTGGAACCGTGCGGTATATGATGCTTACGCCCAGCAAGCAGCGGCGGCCTATACCGGTGTTCCGGCGGAGCGTGTTCCCCGGTTGGCCCGGCTGGCGGCGGAGCATCCTCTTGACGACCGGGAAGAGATCACCGCCTTCATCCTGCAAACCCTCCGGGGAAACGCTGTTTACAGCCAGACCCCCGGCTGGACCCCCATGGGGGAGGATGTGGTGGAGGATTTTCTCTTTGAAAAACACAGCGGCTACTGTGTCCATTACGCCTCGGCGGCGGCACTTCTGTACCGATTGTACGGCATCCCCGCCCGGTACGCCGCCGGGTATCTTGTTCCCCCGGAGGAATTTTCTCCTGGGGAGGCAGGGGACTGGACTGCCAGTGTCACCGATGAACTTGCCCACGCCTGGGTAGAAATTTTCCTGCCGGACTACGGCTGGACTCCGGTGGAGGTCACTCCTGATTTCCGTGGGGAGATAACGGTTCGGTATCCCGGCTTCGACTGGTCTACGGCAGACCAGGGGCCGGAGGAAGAACGCGATACCATCCCGGTTTTGAACACGGAGCAGAGTGTTTCTTTCCCTGTGCAGAATAAAGTCCCGGCTGGTAGTGCTTTCCCGAAAGAAAAGGGCCAGTGGGCTTTATGGCTGTATCTTGTTATTTGTCTGGCAGTTTTCGGCTTTTTGTTTTTGGATGTCCGGCGGGAAGAAATTCTCCGCAGGCAAAGCACAGCAGGGTGCCGGGAGACATTCAGCCGCCTGCTGGAGATGTTCCGCTTCTGCGGCGTGATGGCGGGTCATGACGGAATAGAACTGGACTTTGCCCAAAGGACGGCGCGGGAGATCCCCGCCGTTTCCTGCTCGGAGTGGGAGGCTGTTCTGCGTTACACCACGATGGCGGCCTATGGCCGGGGGACACCGGAGCCCGCCGGGGATGCTTTTGTCCGAGAGGTCTACCAAAGAGCCTGCCGGTTTCTTTACCTTCGGCTGCCCTGGCATAAAAAGCTGCTTTTCCGGCTTGGAAAGGCGTTCCTGTGACATATAACCTAAAGGTATATACCTGTGAACCAAACGAGACTTCTCTGGGGGTCTCGTTTTCTTTATAATGAAAACAGAACGGAGGGTCGTCCATGAAAATACAAAGTCGAATCGCAGCGGGGATATTGGCGGCGGGACTGATGCTCTCCCTCTGCGCCTGCAACACCCCAGCCGCATCCACTCCGGAAGCACCTGTAAGCCCGGCGGCCTCCCAGCCTCCCGTCAGCAGCGGGCAGGAGGCCGCGCCGGAGAAATCGGAGGGAGCGGTGGAAGAAATGGCATTTACCCCTATGGCAAACCTCTTCCCGGAGGAATTGGCGGAGATACCCGCCGGATACTTTTCTCCCGCCGCAAAGCAGGGGACGCTGGTGGAGCTGTCCTACCAGACCTGGGAATCCATGAGCTACGAGCAGCAGTCCCGACAGCTGCAAAAAAGGGCCATCGTCTACCTGCCCTACGGGTACGATGAAAACCAAAGCTACAACATCTTCTACTGGATGCACGGCGGTTGGAGCAACGAGACTACCAACCTGGGAACGCCGGAAAGCCCCTCCGCCTTCAAGAATGTCCTGGATCATGGCATAGAAACCGGGGAAATTCAGCCGCTGATCATCGTCTGCCCCACCTATAACAACCTGAGCGGTTCGGACAGTGGAGATTACAGTCTGGCCATCCAGCTTACCAGAAATTATCACAACGAGCTGATAAACGACCTTATTCCGGCGGTGGAGTCCCGATACAGCACCTACGCCCAAAGCACCTCCCCAGAGGACCTCATCGCCTCTCGTGACCACCGGGGCTTCGGCGGGTTCTCCATGGGTTCGGTGGCGACCTGGCGCACCTTTGAATATTGTCTGGACTATTTCCGGTATTTTCTCCCCATGAGCGGCAGCGCAGGCGGGAGCGGCAAGGAGATGGATGAGGCTGTCAAACGCTCCGGCCGCCCCTGGAACGACTTTTTTATCGTGACCATCACTGGCACGGCGGACTTTGCCGCCTCCGCCTTTGAAAGACAGGTCCGCTCCATGCAGGAATATACCGACAGTTTCCGCTATGGCGACAACGAAGAGGACAGTAACCTCACCTACCGCATTAAGGAAGGCTATTCCCACGATGGAACTGCCGTCAGTGAGTATGTCTACAATGGACTGCGGTGGTTTTGGAATCATGCTCCATCATCCCCCATATCAGGAACAGCCCTCTATACTGCCGATACCCCCATCGCTGATGTGATGGCCGACCCGGCCTTTGGGGACTATGGGCGGCTCATTTTCCCGGCGAACACCGGCTACTGGAGCGGGAACACCCTGGGGGAGCTTCGCCTCACCTGGTACAGCCATATCGACCCGGACAAGACGGTGGAGATCGCAAATTACATGAAAGCCCAGGATGAAGCCGGAGAAACCATTTTCTACGACATCTACACCGAAGAAGAAAAGGCGGCGGACCCGTCCAAGAGGGACACCGGACTGTTCTTTTTCCGGGGAGAGCCGGGGGCCAGGTTCGCTGTCTGCAACGCCGGGGGCGGCTTCGCTTATGTAGGAGCCATGCACGACACCTTCCCCCATGCCCTGGAGCTTTCCAAAAAGGGCTACAACGCCTTTGCCCTCATCTACCGTCCGGGAGCCCAAACCGCCTGTGAGGATCTGGCACGGGCCATCTCCTTTATCTTTGCCCACAAAGAGAAGTTGCAGGTGGACACCGGCTGCTATTCCCTTTGGGGCGGCTCGGCAGGGGGACGGATGGCCGCCTATCTGGGCGCTTACGGCCCGGCAGGATTTGGCGGGGATGACCTTCCCCGGCCCGGTGCGGCCATCATCCAGTACACCGGTCACAGCGAATATTCCCGGAACGACCCGCCCACCTATTCCTGCGTGGGGGAAAACGACGGCATCGCCAGCTGGCGGACGATGGAGCAGCGGCTGGAGCGCCTTTCGGCCCTCGGCACCGACACAGAGTTCCATGTCTACCCCGGTCTGGGCCACGGCTTCGGCCTGGGAACTGGAACAGCGGCGGAGGGCTGGCTGGACGATGCGGTGGCCTTCTGGGAAAAGCAGATGAAGGGGTGAGGGAGGTTAGACGGTGAAAAAGAAACTGGCCTGTATCCTTTGTACCGCCCTTTTGACCTTCCTTTGCGCCTGCGGCGGAGGAAGCGAAACACCTTACCACGATTACTTCCCCAACGGGGAACCGCCGGAGGTCTTGATGGAGATCACCGTTACCACCAGTCAAGGGCCCTTAGCCGGGGTCCTCTATGACAATGATACCGCCCGCGCCTTTGCTGAGATGCTGCCTCTGACGGTCGACCTCTGGGACCCGGCCCCCGGTTTCGCCAAAGCCTTCGACCTGCCGGAGCGGATCCCGGACACCGACCCCCATACCAAGCAGTATGAGCTGGGCTCTTTGGCTTACTGGTACGATGGCCCTTCGGTGGCCATTATCTTTCAAGACGAACGGGAGGAAACCATTGTGCCGGTGGTACCCATCGGAAAGATCACCGATGATGTGAGCCTGTTCGCTGATTACCTGGAATGGGTGCGGGTGGAAGCTGTTCAGCCGGAAGAGAAAACCGAGAAGTAAAGGAGAAAAGCCAGGCTCGACCTCCTTGACAAAAAAATGGAGACATGATAAAATAGTCCTGATTTCAGACAATATGAGAAAAGGATATTTGTGTATGAAAATAAAAGAAATCGAAAATGAAGTGGAGCAATTTGCCAGTGAATGGCAAAGCATTACGATGACATATAGCGATTATGCGCGTTCCGTGGGGATCTCCTATACCAGCCTCCAAATTTTGAGATATATCACCCATACCCCTAACTGCACGCAAAAAAGCATTTGCGAAATGTCTTTTTTACCCAAGCAAACTGTCAATACGGTCATTACAGGGTTTTACAGAAAGGGTTTTCTTGAATTGCGGGAAATGCCGGAGGATCGTAGAACAAAAACGATCCACTTGACTGAAAGGGGACAGGAGTATATGGATACCTTTTCCCCGCATATAAAGAAGGCCGAATACGAAGCTATGCAGGCCCTTTCGGAAGAACAACGAGCAATGCTGATCGAAGGCATCCGGCTATATGGCAAGATCTTTCGTGAGAAAATTTTTGCTCATAAATGAAATTCTGATCGCAGAACATCACATTGTAATAATTCCATAGGATTTTCTTGGTCTAATAGTCCGAAAATATTACGATACGAAAATAGGAATAAACGGTGCAAACAGAGTCATTTGACAATGGGCCATTTGCCTTATAAGTACACCTGTAAAGGGCAGAAAGAGAGAGGTAACTTATGCATACGATTTTTATCACAGGGTCATCATCGGGAATCGGAAAGGAAACGGCAAAATTGTTTGCAGAAAAAGGCTGGACAGTAATAGCCACTATGCGGACGCCGGAGAAAGAAAAAGAGCTGACCACTTATGAAAATGTGAAGCTTTATCCGCTGGATGTTACCAAGCCGGAGCAAATCGAGGAAACCGTCTCTTCCGTTCTTGCGGAGCATGAGGTGGATGTGCTGTTCAACAATGCCGGTTATGGGATGAAGGCCCGATTCGAGGATATGACGGAAGAAATGATGTGGAGATCCATAAACACAAATCTTCTCGGCATGGTGAGAGTGACGCAGAAATTCATTCCGTATTTCAAAGCGAAAAAATCAGGCATCATTTTAACGACCACCTCACTTGCAGGGGAAATGGGGCTGATACTTGACGGGATCTATGCCGCCGATAAGTGGGCTGTCACCGGTCTGTGTGAAATGCTTTACAGCGAGCTTGCGCCTTTTGGGATCCAGGTCAAGACGCTTGTACCGGGTGTGGTCAAAACCAGATTTGTTATGGAGCAGATCCCCAATAAAGGCTATGAGGAAATGGTCAAAAACCAGGTTCAGTTGTTGATCCCGGACATGGCTGATGTGGAGGATGTGACCGAAGCGGCGCGGGATGTTTATGCGGCTGTAACGGATGGGGATAAAGACCGTATGTGCTATGTCACAGGCAAACGGGCGAAAGAGCTTTATGCAAAACGCCAGGAAATGGGCGGGGAAAGATTTCGCCGCTATGTAAAAAATATGCTGATGCAAAAGGCAACAGTTTCTGGGCAAGACTTATGACCCCAAGGTATAAGCCCTATAACCAATCGAGACTTCTCCGGGGGTCTCGATTTTTTTATAATAAAAACATGGAACCCGACCTATTTCCCGAAAGGAGATTTTCTCAAATGAAGATGAAAAAATTCCTGTTTTCTGTTTTTGCCGGACTGACTGCAATTTCTATGCTGGCAGGGTGCAGCGGGCAGCCCTCCTCCGGCAGCCAGTCCCAGAGCCAAAGCCAGGCGTCCCCGGCAGCGCCTTCTCATAGTGAATCCTCCAGCACGCCGGCCCCGGAATCCCCGGCTCCCTCGGAAAGCACACCCGATGCTGCCGAGCCGGAGGGCGGCAAGACCCTGGTCCTCTACTTTTCCGCCAGCGGCAACACAAAAGCCGTAGCGGAGACCATCGCGGATACCACTGGTGCAGAAACTTACGAGCTGACCCCCGTGGAACCCTACACCGATGCCGACCTCAACTGGACGATGGCGGACAGCCGGGTGAATGCCGAACACAACGACCCCTCCCACCGCACCGCCATCGCCGGGGAAAAAGACCTTTCCGCCTACGATACCATCTTTCTGGGGTATCCCCTTTGGTGGCGGGAGGCCCCCAGCATCGTCTGGAACCTGGTGGAAAATACTGACCTGTCCGGCAAGACCATCATTCCCTTCTGCACCTCCACTTCTGATGGGATCGAGGGCAGCGTGGAAACGCTCCGGGGTATGGCTCCCGATGCCAACTGGCTGGAGGGCCGCCGCTTCGGAGAAAATCTGAACGAAGCTTCTGTCACCGAATGGATAAACAGTCTTGACCTGGAGCCTGCCGGGACCGAGGAGCCCGCCGCCCCGGAAGGGAGCGGGACCAACGCCCTTGTGGTTTACTTCTCCGTCCCGGAGGATGTAGATACCACCGGTGTGGACGCCATCGCCGGGGCCAGCGTGCTGGTCTCGAATGGCACGGCCCTGGGGAATATGGAGTATATGGCGGGGATCATCCAGCGGGAAACCGGGGCGGACAGCTACCGCATCGTGGAACAGAACGCTTACCCCCGCGACCATCAGCCCCTCATCGACCAGGCCCAGCAGGAGCAGCGGCAGAACGCCCGCCCCGCCATCGCCGATCCGCTGCCCGACCTTTCCGGCTACGATGTGATCTACCTGGGCTACCCCAACTGGTGGGGCGATATGCCCATGATCCTCTACACCTTCCTGGACGCTGTGGACCTCTCCGGCAAGACCGTCGTCC
>CATJCP010000287.1 GCA_949737515.1 uncultured Oscillospiraceae bacterium
GCCCTGCTGGCATTGCTGATAGGGTCTTTCCTTTTCACCTGCATCCCGGCATTGGCCATTGATAGGGGGAGCGTCACTTCCTCCTCGGTGATCTCAAAGGAGACAGTCTATTATACGGTGACAGTGGTATGTGGGGATGGGGGAAAGGCATTCCCCGATGGGATGAACCGCATGAAGGCGGGGAGCTCCCGCTTCTTTACCTTTACCCCCAATCCCGGTTTTATGGTCTCCGATGTAAAGGTAAACGGCGCAAGCGCCGGTGCGGTATCCGGCTACCGCGTTTCCGGCCTCAGCGGGGATATAACGCTGGAGGTCTTTTTTGAACCGGTCTCCGCCGCTTCACCGGAGACGTCCTCCCAGGCAGAACCCACCCCAGGGGAATCTGCTTCGGCCAGTGAGGCCGCCAGCCCCGATGAGGATGATAACCCCAACACAGGGGCCGGATGATGAGGCTGCGCCATTGTGTAAAATAAACGAGAGGGTGGAGATAAGAATGGAAAATCAACAGATAAAAACAGTATCCCTGATCGGGCTGGGCGCCTTGGGGATCATGTATGCCTCCCGGCTCCAAAGCGTCCTGCCAGAGGGCGGCCTGCGTATTATCGCCGGTGCTGAACGCATCCAAAGGTATCAGTCCAGTGGGATTTGGTGCAATGGAGAGCCCTGCCACTTCCACTATTATACACCCGACATGCCTGTTGCCCCTGCGGATCTGCTTATAATCTGCACCAAGTCCACTGGTCTTGAACAGGCCATCCGGGATGCAGCCGGCCATGTAGGGCCGGATACAGTAATCCTTTCCGCCATTAACGGGATCACCAGTGAGGAGACCATCGGGGAGGCCTATGGCCCGGAAAAGGTGCTCTATGCCGTGGCCCAGAACACCGACGCAACCCGCCTGGGAACCCGTCTGACCTACCATTCTGTGGGCTCGCTGGCCATTGGCGAAAGGGACGGAAGCGTCTCCCCAAGGCTGCTCCAGGTCAAAAGCCTGCTGGACCAGGCGGGGATCGGCTGTGAACAGCCGGAGAACATCCTGCGGCACCAGTGGAGCAAGTTCATGTTCAATGTGGGCTTGAACCAAGTGGTCACGGTCTTTGAAACCAACTACGGCGGCGTACAGCGGGAGGGAGAGGCCAGGGAGATGATGCTCCGTGCCATGGATGAGGTTCGAAGGCTGTCCCTTTTGGCGGGGGTAGGTCTGACAGAAGAGGATATCCAGTACTGGATGGATATGCTGGCCACCCTAGGGCCGGAGTGCAAGCCTTCCATGCGCCAGGATGCGGAGGCCCACCGCCCCACAGAGCTGTCCTTGTTTGCCGCAACTGTGCGAAGGCTGGGGGCAAAATATGGTATGGATACCCCTGTGAATGACTTTCTCTTTGAAAGAATCACCCAGATTGAGGCTGGTTACAGAAAGGAGCAGGGAAATGTCTGAACTGCTTACCCGTCCTGTTGTTGTACGAGGGGTCTCCATTGGGGAGGGGATTCCCAAGATCTGCGTCCCCATTGTGGGCGGCACGATTGATGCTGTATCCAGCCAGGCAGCCAGGATTGTTCCCTTGGCCAGCAGCTCTGAGGGTTGTGGGAAGGTTGTCGACCTGGTGGAATGGCGGGCTGACGGGATGCCCTGCGTCACTGGGGAGACGGGACTGCTGGCAGCACAGACCCTTCGGACAGCTCTGCCGGATACTCCCATTCTGTTTACATTCCGCTCCAAGCAGGAGGGCGGGGAGCAGGAGCTTTCCCGGGAAGGCTATCTGAAGCTGGCCATCAGTATGATAGACAGCGGATATATTGATATAGTTGATTTAGAGCTCTCCATGGGGGAAGAAATTTGGGATAAGGCGGTCACCGCTGCCCGTCAAAGGGGCGTAAAGGTACTGGGTTCCAGCCACGATTTCAGTAAAACCCCATCCCTCCGGGAGATGGTTTCCAAATTTGCCCGTATGGAGGCCCTGGGGGCGGATATTTTGAAAATCGCCGTCATGCCCCAGGGGATGGAGGACGTCCTGCGGCTCCTTTCGGCGGCGGTGGAGATGGGACAGCGCACCCCCTGCCCGATTGTGGCCATCTCCATGTCGGAGCTGGGAGCGGCAACCAGGCTCTGCGGAGGTTTTTTTGGCTCTGCCATTACCTTTGGCGCACTGGAAAGGGCCTCTGCGCCGGGGCAGACCGACGTGGTACAGCTGCGGCGAATTTTGAATCTCCTACCTTTGTAAGCTGCGTCTGCGGGTCCTGCCTGAGAGGAAGAACATCCTGTCAGGCAGGACCTTGCCATACAATTCCATTCATACCGGCAGCGGGAAATTTTGAAATCTTCTTTCCAAAGGCTTGACAAGATGAGAATTTTACAGTTTAATAAAAAGAGTGATTGCAGCAAAAAGAACATATGATTCTTTTTGTAGAAAAAAGGAGGAGCTTTATGGCGGAAAAGAAGAGCCAGGGATATGGGAATGACAGTATTTCATCCCTAAAAGGCGCTGACCGCGTCCGTAAGCGTCCGGGGGTTATATTCGGCTCGGACGGGCTGGAGGGGTGTGAGCATTCTGTATTTGAAATCCTCAGCAACTCCATTGACGAGGCCAGGGAGGGCCGGGGCAATAAGATCATCCTGACCAAATATAAGGACTGCACCTATGAAGTTACCGACTTCGGCTGCGGCATCCCTGTGGACTACAACTCCCGGGAGGAACGATTCAACTGGGAGCTGATCTTCTGCGAGATGTATGCAGGAGGGAAGTATGACGATAATGGCGGCAACTATGAGTTTTCCCTTGGCCTAAACGGCCTGGGGCTCTGTGCCACACAATATGCCTCTGAGTATATGGAGGTTGAAATATTCCGAGATGGACAGAGATTTACCCTTTCCTTTCAGAAGGGAGAGAATGTGGGAGGGCTCCACAAGGAACCGTTCCGCTATAAAAACACCGGGAGCCGCATCCGCTGGAAGCCGGATCTGGACGTCTTTACTGAGATAGATATCCCCAAAGAGCACTTTGAAAATGTGCTCAAACGCCAGGCGGTGGTCAATGCAGGCGTTACACTGATCCTGCGGTGGGAGACGGACAGCGGCTTTGAACAGACGGAATACTTTTATCAGGACGGCATTGTGGACTATGTGCGGGAAATGGTAAATGAGGGGGGAGGGGAGGGCTCCGAGCCCCTGTCCCTGACCCCTGTCCAGTACTGGCAGTGTGAGCGCATGGGCCGGGACCGGGAGGACAAGCCGGAATACAAGGTGGTGCTCAATGTGGCCTGCTGCTTCTCCAATAAACTGAAGCTCCAGGAGTATTATCACAATTCCTCCCACCTGGAATACGGCGGCGCCCCGGAAAAGGCTGTCCGAACCGCCTTTGTAGCCCAGATCGACAGCTATCTGAAGCAGGGGGGCAAGTACCTGAAGGGGGAGAGCAAGATCACCTTCTCCGATGTAGACGAGTGCCTTGTGTTGGTGTCTTCTTCCTTCTCCACCCAAACCTCCTACGAAAACCAGACCAAGAAGTCCATAACCAACCGCTTTGTGTATGAGGCGATGAACGAGTTCCTCCGCCACCAGCTGGAGGTTTACTTTCTGGAAAACCCCGACGACGCCCAGCGGATTTCGGAGCAAATCCTTATCAACAAGCGAAGCCGGGAAAACGCCGAGAAAACCCGGCAAAATCTGAAAAAGAAATTGGCGGGCTCCATGGACCTTTCCAACCGGGTCCAAAAGTTTGTGGATTGCCGCTCTAAGGATATTGCCCGCAGGGAAATCTACATTGTGGAGGGGGATTCCGCCCTTGGCTCGGTCAAGCTGGGCCGGGACGCGGAGTTCCAGGCGGTCATCCCTGTGCGCGGGAAGATACTCAACTGTCTGAAGGCCGGTTATGATAAAATATTTAAAAACGAGATCATCACCGATATCATCAAGGTACTGGGCTGTGGTGTGGAGGTAAAGGCAAAGGCCAATAAGGACCTCTCCTCTTTTGACCTCTCCTCCCTGCGGTGGAACAAGATTGTCATCTGCACAGACGCGGATGTGGACGGTTTTCACATCCGAACCCTGATTTTAACCATGCTTTACCGTCTCACCCCCACTCTGATCGACGAGGGGTATGTCTATATCGCCGAATCCCCCCTGTACGAGATCACCTGTGGGGAGAAGACCTATTTTGCCTACACCGACGATGAAAAGAATAAGATACTCAAAAAGCTGGACAAAAAGAAGTTTACCATCCAGCGTTCCAAGGGGTTGGGGGAAAATGAACCGGATATGATGTGGCTTACTACCATGAACCCCGAAACCCGCCGTCTGATCAAGGTCACCCCTGCAGAGGCGGAGGCGACTGCCGCCATGTTTGAGCTGTTCTGGGGCAGCGACCTGGAGGGACGGAGGAATTTTATTGTGGAAAACGGACATGAATACCTGGATCTGGCAGATATCTCGTAAGAAAGGGGAAGAAAGATGGCGCAAAAACGGAAAAAGGAGCCTGCATCCGCCAAGCGGACCCAGCAGGAAGCCCTTTTTGAAAACGCGGGCGTGGTGGTGGAACAGCCCATTGTGGATACTCTGGAAAAAAACTTTATGCCCTATGCCATGAGCATCATTCTCTCTCGGGCAATACCGGAGATCGACGGCTTTAAGCCCTCCCACCGGAAGCTGCTGTTTACCATGTATAAAATGGGGCTGCTCAACGGGGGGCGCACCAAATCCGCCAACGTGGTGGGCCAGACCATGAAGCTCAACCCACATGGGGACAGCGCTATTTATGAGACGATGGTTCGCCTTTCCAGGGGATATGAGGTGCTGCTCCACCCCTATGTGGATTCCAAGGGGAACTTTGGTAAGGCCTATTCCAGGGATATGGCCTATGCCGCCTCCCGTTATACCGAGGTAAAGCTGGACGCCATCAGCGCCGAGCTGTTCCGGGATATCGACAAGGACACCGTGGACTTTGTGGACAATTATGACAATACCATGAAGGAGCCCACTTTGTTGCCAGTGACCTTCCCCTCTATCCTGACCAACTCCAATGTGGGAATCGCGGTGGGGATGGCCAGCTCCATCTGCTCTTTTAATCTGGCGGAGCTGTGCGAGGCCACCATCGCCTTGATGAAAAACCCCCAGACCCCCATTGA
>CATJCP010000288.1 GCA_949737515.1 uncultured Oscillospiraceae bacterium
AATGGCGGGGGCCATTGCCCTGGGAATTTTTACCGTCGACACTGTTTTCCGGATCCCCGGAAAAAAACGGAAAGCCCTTTGACAAGGCTGCGGGGGGTGTGAAAAGCACTGCTTTTCACAACCCCCGTTCTTACTTTAAACCTGGAGGCAACATCCCGGCCCCGAGATCCTTCTGCGGTTCCGCTGTATCTAGCTCAAACCAGAAGATGCTCCCCTGCCCCACTGAGCTGATGACCGAATAATTGGCGTGGTGCATATCCAAAATCGTCTTGACGATGGAAAGGCCCAGACCGGTTCCGACTGCGGCGCGCCGATGCTTTTTGTCCACCTTGTAATACCGGTCCCAAATATAAGGAAGCTGTTCCTCCGCAATGCCTTCGCCGGAATCAATCACCTCAATTTTCACTTTGTGATCGTAAACGCTCTGGCAAACGGTGATCTGTTTGTCGGGTCCAGTATAATTGACGGCATTATTGATCAGATTGTAAACAACCTGATTGATTTTCACCTGATCGGCGTTGACGTACACATCCCCACCGCAGATAAACTTGATCTGATACCCCCTCTGCTCAATGAGCTTGGAATATCTGACAAGAATATCCCGTATATTCTGCGTCAGATTAAATATCGCTGGGGTGAGGGCCTGTACGCCGGACTGGAGTTTGGAGAGATCTAAAATATCGTCCACCAACACTGAAAGCCGTTTGGCTTCATCAATGATGATCTGCACGTTTTCTGGGGTGTTTTCACCGGGAAGATCCCGCATCACCTCGGCGTAGCCAGTGATCATGGTAAGGGGGGTGCGCAGATCATGGGAAATGTTGGCGATCAGTTCCCGCCGGAGCTCCTCCACCTTGGAAAGCTCCACCGCCGCGTAGTTCAGGGTATCGCTCAGCTCGCTGATCTCTAAAAAGCCGTTTCCGGCAAAATGTACGTCGTAATTCCCCTTGGCAAGGCGTTTGGCGGTCTGATTGATCTGGATAATAGGTTGGGAGATTTTCCTGGATATCAGGAAGGCCAGCGTCAGGGAGAGCACCAGCATGATCAAAGTGATATAGCACAGCTGCACCCGGAGCGTTTCCACTGTGGCGTTGATCGGCGTTATAGTAGAGTGGACCATGACCATCAGCTTAGAGCCGTCCGCCTTATCCACTAGGCGGACATAGATCATCGTCTCGCTCATGAACTCAATCTGCATAGGGGGCTTTCCGCCGGTTCTGCGCTGGAGCTCATGGTCGGCAAATTTGAAGGATTCCTTGGAAAAAGTCTCGAAGAGTACGCCGTCGTTTTCCAGGGCCCGCTGGTAAAATTCCTGCATCTCCTCGGCAGGGAGAGCCCAGAATTTGCCGATATCCCGGCTTTCGCTGAGGATATCCCCTCCGTTCTCATTGGCAATACGCACGCTTACGCTGTTTTGGAACACAATGCGGCTGACAATTTCGCTCAGATCCTCACTGTCAATATTGCGGACAATGGTATCACCGGAAGATTTCAGAGCGCGGGTTTTGATCGCCTTATAAAAACTGTCCAGCAGCACCACCTGGAACATCCAGAGGAGAACCAGCATCAGGCCGCAGAAAAGGGAGAGCCATCCAAACAGCTTCCATTTGACGCTGATCTTCCGTCCTAAAGACGCACGGGAATGATGTTTACTCTTCAAATCGATACCCCACCCCCCGCAGTGTCACAATAAATCTGCTGTATTTTCCCAAACTTTTCCGCAGGAGCTTGATATGGGTATCCAGCGTCCGGTCATCCCCGAAGAAGTCATAACCCCACACGTCGCTGATCAGCTTCTCCCTTGTCAGAGCGATTCCACGGTTTTTCACCAGATAGAAAAAGAGGTCATATTCCTTGGGAGACATATCCACCTTCTGTCCGTCCACATAGACCAGACGGCCAGTGAAGTCCACCTTCAATCCCTCGAAGCTCAGAATTTCCTTTTGAGGGTGGGGTTCCTGTGCCTGGCTGCGCTTAATCACCGCCGCAATGCGCATCATCAGCTCCTTTGGGGAGAAGGGCTTTACCACATAGTCGTCTATCCCCAGCTCAAAGCCGTGTATCTTATCATACTCCTCTCCTCTGGCCGAAAGCATGATCACCGGTGTACTGCAGAAGCGGCGAATCTCCCGGCAGGCGGAAAATCCATCCAGTTCCGGCATCATAATATCCATAATGATCAGGTCAAAGGTTTTCTCTTTGCAAATTCGGACAACCTCCATTCCGTCGGAGGCTTCCTCAACCTCGTATCCCTCAAAAACAGCATATTTTTTGATGACTTCGCGTATTCCAATTTCATCGTCAACAATTAACAGACGATACATTCCTGCACACCCTTCCCGTTCTACACTTTCGATCCTACTTCCTGCGGGAAAGTACCCGCACAAAACAAAAGAAACGATATTTTTATTATACACTATTTTTCAGATAAAGTGTGAAGGGAACGTGAAGCAGCACTGAAACATAGTTGAAGGATGCGGCATTGCAATTGTACTTTCTTTCCCTTCGGACGTTGACCTTGCCGTACAAATGTGGTATCGTTAAATCAGAAGGGGATTGGGCTATTGAATAACGAAGAAAAAATTGCGGGACTTTTGGGGCAAATTGTTGTTAAGATTGACAAAATAGTGACCAGTCTAAACCGTATAGAGGTCAGATTGGACAATGTGGAGACCAGACTGGATACCATGAGGCTGTTTGATTTCTGCCCCGCAAAAGCGGGGCCTTTTTTACCTTGTCACCTCTACAAGATACATTCGGCTATTGTGATATAAAACTTGGGTTATTTTGAAAAAAGGAAAACCGCTTTATTGTGACAATAAAGCGGTTTTCTAGTAGTGCGAGTGACGGGACTTGAATTTTTGTCAAACGGCTTAACAATCAGCTTTATTTGTCCTTCTGTGAAGCTTTCACAAAGTCATTAAGCTTCTGGGCATCCTTTTGTGTTCTGGAAGCGGAAATATGCGTATATGTGCCCATCGTCATTTGGAAGTCTGCGTGACCCAAAAGGCCCTGGGCTGTTTTTGCGTCTATTCCAGCATCATACAAAATGGTAGCATAACCATGTCTTAAAAAATGTGGAGTAATTTCCAGACCAGTTTCTTCCTGGTATGCCTCTAAAGCCCTTTGCACCTTTGCCTTGTACATTGGTTTTTCCCCGCCGAAAAGGAAATCATCCGGTTTTCCTTCCGGTAGCTTCTCAGCCAGGATATCCAGCAGCGGGACATCTCTTATTCCGGCTTTTGTTTTAGGGCATTTAATTTCTGCTTTGCTTGATTTATGATAGAGAGACTTTGTGATATGAATCACCTTGTTTTCCCGGTCGATGTCCTTAAATTGGATAGCCAAGGCTTCCCCTCTGCGGCAGCCAGTATACAGGATGAAGAAATAGAATAGTCCAAAGGGGTTATCAACATTCGCTTTGACAATTTCAATTTCTTCTTCTGTTGGAGCACGTCTTGAAGTTCTTTTCAGACCTCTGGGAACATTGACTTGTTCGGCGGGATTGAAAAAGATAATATCATGGACAACAGCGTAGGTGAAAATCATGTGGATGATAGTAAGATGGTTACTAACGGTTTTGGAAGCATAGCCCTGGTCTAAAGAGAGATATTTTATAAATTTATCAACTTCAGAAGATGTAATCTCTTTTACATACTCTCCGTCAAAGTATTCCAAAATTCTCTCAAAAGGTTTGTTATAGCAGCGCAGCGTACCATATTCCAGCGTTTTAAAGTGTTCCTCTCTCCATCTCCAAGCCACATCTGAAAACAGCGGTCCTCGCTCCTCGGCTTCGTGGTA
>CATJCP010000289.1 GCA_949737515.1 uncultured Oscillospiraceae bacterium
ACCTCCGGCAGATTTTCCGTGTACACATAGGTATCACTGTAGCACGCCGAGCCGTTTTTGAGCCTTCTCCATCCGCTCCAGTAGTACGGATAACTTCTCCACCAGTAGGCGTAGGCTTTCTGCCGACCATTCTTTTCCTCAACGATATTGAGAAAGAAGTCTGAATAGTCAAACTCCGGCTCCCTCTTGTCAGGAGAGATAATGCGCCGCACATCGGTGTACCGAAGGAGAAGCTGGCCATCCACCCGGGAGGGAATACAGATTTTTGCTTTCTCCACAATAGGTTTAGAAGCCCATTCGCCCCGGAACCTGATGGGAAAACCGCACTTTGGGCAAGTACCCTCACTGCCCGGCTTCACCGAACGGTCGAGGAGGAACTCCCTGCCACAGTGCATACACCGGCCCCAGCGCTTGCCTTTTTCCAGCTTAGTCAGGTAGACGATGGAGCGGTGGAACAAATGGTTCTCGCAAAACTCGTCCAGGTCGTCGAGGTAGGCGGGGAACATATCCAGGTGCTGCTCCATGAGCCGGTATTTTGCGTCCCTGGCCCTCTCTTTTTTCTGCTTATGAAAGCGCTCAATAAACTCTCCTACGCACTCCTCCGTCTGATACAAGACATTTTTTGATGAGGGCCCAGTACCCAAAATTTGTTCTTTGCGTCCTCAAGCCACTCTCCAAATTCTGCATCCGACGCAAAATCTACCTGCCATGCGTCCCCATCCACACCGGCCACATATCCGGCAAAGAACTCTACGGTGTAAGCATTGCCCGGCGTGCAAAGTCGAGCGGTCGGATGCTCGTCATAGAAAGACTGGCCTTTGTAGCCCATCAGGTTTTGGAACATGGTGCCATTGTCCATGTGGTGCCCATATATAATGGTATGCCGTCCTGAGAAGTCTGACTGGTTATGGCAGTCCATGAACAGGCAGTAGGGACTTTCGGAGTTACGCTCCTTTAGGTACTCCCGCATGGAATACACGATTTTGTCGTTGATGTATACCAGCCGCTGCTTGTCGCCTTTGCCAATGACGCGGATCTCTCTGGCGGTCAGGTCAACCTGGTCCAGCTTGAGGTTGGCACACTCGCTTCGCCGGATGCCAGAGTAGGCGAACAGGGTCACGATGGCGTAGTCGCGCTTGCTGCCGCTCTCAAGCAGCCGTTGACGGAACGCCTCTACATCCTTCTTGGTGACGGTGCTGGGACTGGCATACTGTAACTGGATCTTCATGAAGTCGTTTTTTAGCACGACGGTTTCTGTCTGTCGGCCGGATTCTATGAGCCAGTCGTTGTAACTCCGTAGAGAGGACAGATGGTGGTTGACAGTTTTTGGGCTGTAGCCCTTGATGTTGCGCATATACGAGATGTACTCCAGCACGTTGGCGCGGTAGAGCTGAGTTGGGCGCTCGCCAAATGTTTCCTCGCACCACCGAAGGTACTGTGAGATATTTTGGCAGTAAACTGAAACTGTTCCGTGGGATTTTCCCATAGCGTGTAGGTAGAGAGAAAATAGTTTTAACATAGAATCGCCTCCAAACTATATCACACAGCTTGGAGGCGATTCTTGCAACCGAAATATTTGCTCAGGCTTACCAATTATGATTTTTTTAGGTAGATATCGCCTCTTGAGGGTAAAACTTATTTTGAATAGCGGTTTGTGACTGAGGCCACTTGAGAAACATCCATTTGCAGATAACTTAGAATTTCAGAATTGTTTTTATCTTCAAAGTATGTCTTTTTCAGCCTCAATAGCTTTTGGAATACTTGATAAAAAATAGTATAGTACGATTTTATATGTATTGTCGCAAATAGTCGGGTTTGCGCCATCTCTATAATTTGGTTAAGTATTACTAATATAGTTAATGTAACAACGGACCATATCAATATCACAATATCTTTGCCTAACATTCCCTCGTCTGTACCATGGCTGATAGCAGGAAAATCTAAGGACACTTCTCCTGACCCAACGCAATCAATTTTTACAGCACCGTTCGTGATTTTATCAAGCAAATCGCTATCCAACCATTCATCAATTACACAAACCTTCATATTTTACTCTCGCCCCCCAAGTAAAAGGATGGGTTCGATCTTCAAATTTCTGTTTATCATAACAACAGAAAGTATTACGATAAACAGAATGATACACGTTGGGATAAGAAAGTAAGCCATAGTCTGAAGTTGTATATCCTTTTCATCCAGCTCGATATCCGACACAGAGCTCTCATTTTCCGCCCATAAGCTGTACTCTCGGCTAAAGGATGTCTGCTGAACTGCATCCGCTGGTTCCGCGCTGTCCTTGGGGGGCTCGCTTGGTTCTGATGCAAAACTGCCTATCATCTCCATGGACCCTATCTCCGCGTTCATAAAAAACCAGCTGAGCCAACTTCCCAGGATTACCGCAGGAATAGATAACACCATAAGGCCGGATAGGATGGAAAATCTGCACTGGCATTTCGTCATGCCTAAACTGCGCTCAATGGCTGTGCGCCTCTTTTCTTTGATCACAAAAAAGTACAAGAGGAGAATAATAATCACAGTCCCGGCTAAAACACTTGCCCCCATGAGAAGCGCCATATTTAACCTTGCATTTTTCAAACTCGCCATGATATCCTCATATCCATTGTCATCATACACGATTTTGAGTTTTGAAACACCAGGAACCGCCTTGTTCAGAGCAGTGTTGAACTCGGCTATCTTTCCGTTGGGTATCTGGAAGGACGTGTTCCAGTCGTTCATGGGAGAGCAGTAGACCACGTTGTCCGCGTCGGATGCGGTGATAGACTTGCTGGGAACGATAACCGCCTCGCCGAAAAGCTCATGTGAGCTGGGGTACAGTTCCCGATAAATACCTACAACCTCATATTTTTCCTCAAAGAACACATCAAAAGGCTTGCCGTTTTTATCTAGAGATTTGAACAGAGAGAATGGGTTAGAAAATTCAAAAGTGTTATCCCCATTGGGCTTATAGCCGTATAAAGCCATCTGCATTGGTAGCTCTAATCTGTCTCCTACCCGGATGCCGCTCAGAGCCACAATGTTGGATATCATGCAGACCTTGGCTCCATGCTGAAATTCCTCCGAAGTTATTTCACGGCCCTGGTCAATATAGGCGTTTTTTGCGTGGAAAGTGGGCAGAAGCTGCACTCCGTTGGTAGGTATGACCGGCAGCCAATGACGGTCCCAAAGCTCTATCTGATTTATCCATTCCATCCAGATCTCACCCAGTTCACCGGGCTCCCAGAAGCCCTCAGTGATCTCGTCACAGCGGTATATATCGTCATAGCTGCGCAAGCCGGGGAGGATCTCACTCTTTATCTCATCGCCGGTAACCGGGTCTCTCTGTGTGGTTGTGGGAGCACCTAAGGGTGAGTAGACATCCAAACCGCTCTCTGTGCTTTCATGGCGCTCATAGGCAAGATTGCCAATATAGCTTTTTCCGACCAGTAAATCATTGGGAACCGTCATCCACTGCTGATCTAAGTATATTTCATCCCCGGGCTCCAGGTCTTTTTCTGTCCAGCCAGTGCCTACAAGCGTGTAGCCCTTATATTCGTAGTCATTGTAATGAGCTTTCTCTATTCGAATTTTCAAGAATTCCGTCTTGGACTTGGAACTGCTGTTTTCCAGAGGGGTAAACTCGACGATATGGTCGCTGGTAGAAATAGTCTCAAAATGGGCAACATCGCCGCGGGCGTTCATCACCCGCGCCAAATAGTATGGCCTTGTCTCCGGCGGGTTTACGTACTCCGCCCCCTCAAAGTTCAGCATACTCGCATGGAGTAGTGGGTCGCCGGGCTGGCGGTTTTGCTCCACGGTAGCTATAGTGGAAAACTGACCTTCAACAGAGTCAATACGCTGATTAGTCTGTAATATACTGACTGTAGAAAACGATAGCAATACAGTAATCAAGATAATTAAGAAAAAGAAAAATATTGTCTTTCCTGGATTTCGGAATATCTGCTTTGCATGTGGCAATTATGTTCAAAAGTTGTTATTTTATCCATAATAGTGCCATATGCCGCTGATATTGTCTCTTGACAGGATATTTGCCTTTGCTTTATTGATAGAGCTCTATCTTCGCAAGCTCGTTTCACACATATATTGCACAATGAGAATGCCCAGCAATTTTTACATTCTTCTGCACCTATCTTACCAACATTTAGTATTTCCGACACTTTCTCGGTATCAAATCCAGTATCTATAGTTCCTATAACTGTTGCTTCTGTTTCATCTACTTTCTCACACGGATAGAAATTTCCAAAACAATCTACAAAAAGTTTCAGCTTCCCTGGAATACAAGGCCCCGAAGGAGCAGAAGATGAAGACAAAACTATTTTCCGAAACGAATCTAAATCCTTACCAATCATTTTTATTGTTTCCGTCATTAATTTGTTATATTTGCCAGATAATGCTTCGGAATCGCCCCTGGCTTTGTCCACAAATGCAACAAACATTTCATAATTGAACTCTCCAGAAAATTCGGGAGATGGAGGCTTTACCACAGCATCTTCTTCAACCATTGTATATACTAAGCTGGTTTCTTTCAGAGCAGGTTCATCGAATAGTGGAAGAATATCACGATAGCCTTGCTCCTGATCTATCACCATACTTATCAGTGCGCCCTTCAACGCTTCAGGATCTTTTTCATATATCCTGTTTATGTTCCTCATTACTATATCATAAGACCCAGAACCGTTTGCAAATACCCGATTCTTATCCTGGACTTCCTTGGGTCCATCAAGGCTAAACGTCAGTTTGAAGTGATGTTCTAAAAGGAAATCAATAATCTCATCTGTAAGTAGAGTTGCGTTCGTGGTAATATTAAATGATATATCTACCCCAGCAAAGATTTCTTCAGCATACTTCACGGTGTCTACAATCAGCGGAAATACCAGCAGGGGTTCGCCGCCATAAAAACCTATGTCCCCTTCCCATCTTGAAAGACAGAAAAGTAATCGGTATAATGGAAAGAAAAGGAGAAAAATAAGATGGGAAACAAAAAAGGCGTAACACCGCG
>CATJCP010000290.1 GCA_949737515.1 uncultured Oscillospiraceae bacterium
ATCTGTGTCGAAAAATTCAGGAAGTCCCAGGTGGGGTACTATGACGCGATTATTATGGATGTGCGGATGCCGGTTATGGACGGCTATGAGGCAACCGCGGCTATCCGTGGGCTGGAACGGGCGGACGCGGATATTCCGGTTATCGCCATGACTGCCGACGCGTTTTCAGAGGACATTCAAAGGTGCCTGGCGTGCGGTATGAATGACCATTTGGCAAAACCAATCGATATTCAGGCTGTCACCTGCAAATTAAAGAAATATCTGAAATAGGGAATGTTAGGCGGGCAATAAAAAGCGCGTGATGTGAAAAGCCGTGAATGTATATGCCATTCAAACAGTCCAAAAATTTCTTGTCAAAATTGTATAGCTGTTCTGTCATGCTATTGATGATAGAGCGCATTTTTGGCCTGGCTCAACAAATTCTTTAGAATATTTTTAAAAAGCTATTAAAACAATTTACCCCATCTCACAAAAATATCTGCTGATTTTTGTGAGATGGGGTAAAATTTTACTTTATTTACGGTAAGCCCGCTTTCTATGGATATTGGGATAGTAAGATATGGTCATCCCACACTCTACAGATTCCGACGGAAGCATATTGAAAGCTAAACCTTTTTGGGCATCCGTTTCTCGGTATCTTACGGATGCTGCAAAATGCGGAATACCGTCTTTACCCGCAGTACTACCGCAGTGCCTGTTCAAACACCTTCAACAACTGCTCCTGATGAAACGGCTTATCAACAAAGCCTCTGGCCCCGATGGCTTTAGCCCGCTCAAACGTATCGTTGTATGCAAGCGAGGAGACCATTACAATTCTCGCTTCCGGATGGTCCTTCAGGATTATCTCCGCCGCATCCAGTCCATCCATCCCCTGCATGATGATGTCCATAGTTACCAGGTCAGGCTGTATTGCGGCATATTGCGCAATGGCATCTTCACCGCTGCGGCAGTGCGCCGCAATCTCGTAGTCCGTGCCCTTCAGGACATCCTCCATCTGGACTCTGACCAGCCGGGAATCGTCCACTACCATGATCCGTTTGCTCATGCCGCTATACTCCTTTCTGTCCTGTCCGATTCAAAACGGCCTCGCCATCGCCGCGGGTGCAGGGCACATGGTGAATGAACTGCGCCCCCTCGCTGTGTTCGTCGGAATAAGTTAGGATGAATTGTACCTCCTGATCCTCCGGTTCATAGCGTCCGCGGTAAAACACCGGCTGCCCGAAATGAGCTGGGATTTTCGTCGCACGGTACATCGCCCCCGTGATTTTCCCGCAGAGCACATTGAAATATTCCTTGCAGAACTCCTCCAGATCCTCTTGGGTAACCACGTCCTCGTGGAAGGAGTTGCAGGCCATGCGGGCCAGCAGGCTGGTGTCAGCGCAGAGGGTGAGGCTGGTTCCGAAACCCTTATCAAAGGTGATATGGACAGTACACAGGTCCTCTCCCAGTGGCAGACTGCCCTGGTGCAGGCGCACGCCGGCGGTTTGCTCCGTTACATCTTGAAGGGCCTGATCCAATATCTGCTCAAGAGCTTCCTTGGTCATAACCGTGTTCATGACTCAGCCCCCTCCGTCTCCGGCGGTGCCGGCTTATCCCTGTCAACGTCCAGGACCTGCTGGATGCGGCTGAGCAGGTCGTCAGGGGCAAATGGCTTTAAGATATAGTCGCTGATTCCCAGCGTAATGCCCTCCAGAACAGATTTTTTATCCTCCATGGCAGTGAGCATAATCACTGGTATGTCGGACCTGCCCGGCATATCACGGATTTCCCGCAGGGTGTCGAACCCGTTTTTTGGCGCCATCCGGATGTCCAGGAGAATCAAATCCGGCTTCACCTTCTCCAAGTACCGCAGGGCCCGCATACCGGAATTCACTGTGACCACATCGTAATAATCCTCCAATGTGTCCTTGATCCGCAACAGAATCGTAGCCGCGTCATCCACCGCCAAGATACATTTTTTTCCGGTCCGTCTGATGTTTGTCTCAATCATTCGCCCGCGTCCTCCTTTTCCAGCTTACGCAGCAGCCTGCTCAAAAGAGCCTCCGCGTTGTCGTCCTCGAATAGCTTTAGCTGCCCCTGAATTTCCCGAAGGGAGCTCTCCACGTCCTGGGGCAGCGTGCAGTTCAGCAGGGACTCTACTATGTCGGCGCATTCCTGCGAGCGGAATTCCTCCAGCTCATGCAGGGCCGTCCCAACCTGCTCCCGCAGCTCCTGTGGTAACGGGGGCGGGAGCTTTTCCGTCTGAGTGCCGCCCCGCCGCTCCTCCAGAAACAGCCCAAGCCTATCCAAAAGTCCCTCGTGAACCTCCAGCAGTCTGGGGAGCTCCCTGGAGATATACTCTGTATTCCCCTGGGCCGCGGCGTTTTCGTGGGCGCGGGCCACACCGGACACCTCCATAGCGCCGATGTTGGCCGCAGCACTCTTGAGCCCGTGAACCTCCGTCTGATAGCGGGAGAGGTCGGATTCGGCCAAATCACGCAGGAGCTCCGTTTTGCGCCGCCCGTCTATATAGTAAAGCTCCAACAGCTCCACAAAGCCCGCCTCGTCGCCAGTATAATAGCGTATGGCGGTGTTCATGTCAATCCCCTCAATCTGAAACTTTGCCGTATCCAGGGCCGGAGCATCTTCCTTCGCTTGCTCCTCCGCTGGGTGCCGGCGGTCCTCAGGCACCCAGCGGGCAAGAAGCTGGCCCAGCTCCTTCCGGTCCAGGGGCTTGGCGATGAAATCCTGGAAGCCGCAGGCCAAAAAACGCTCCCGCATTCCCTCCATGGCATTGGCGGTCAGGGCTATCATCGCGGGGGCGGTCCCGTTCTCGCCGCAGTCCCTGCGGATAATCTCAGCCGCCTCAATCCCGTCCATCATAGGCATCATATGATCCATAAAGATGATATCATACTGGGTTTTCCGCACCAGCTCAATGGCCTCCGGCCCGCTCCCTGCCTCGTCCAGCTCAAAGCCGTAGTTCTTCAGGAAGCCCCTGGCTACCTTGCGGTTGATGACATTGTCGTCCACCACAAGCACCTTTACGTCGGGGGCAGTGAACTGTTCGCCCTGCTCCAGCTCTGCCTGAGGAATCTCCGGCACCTCCGCAATGGTGCGCCGGTCCACAATCTTCTGGGGGATCGTGATAATAACCGTGGTACCCTCGCCGTAGACGC
>CATJCP010000291.1 GCA_949737515.1 uncultured Oscillospiraceae bacterium
AACTGAACTCGTCCCCAAAGGTTCGCCAGGAATCCGGGCCGAACCAGGTCCAGGCAATGTTGCAGTTGTGGACTGTGCCGAAGGTGTTGACCCGGTTCCCAAACAGGGTCAGGACAACCTGGTGCTTTCCGGGGGCGGCATCCACATGGAGGGTATAGGGGGCGAAGACAATGGAACCGGCCCGCTTTCCATCCACCGAAACGCCTACCAAGGCCCCGCGGTAATGGGGGGCGCGGATGGTGAGCCCGTTTTCACCTGCCTCAGCCTCCAGGTGGTACTCCACATTGCCGCCATAGAAGGGCAGCCCCTGGGTGGTGATGTCTCCAAAGACCAGTTCACGAACCGGCTCTGTAATGACGGCCCTGGCGCCATATACCTTTACGCCGAAATCGCCTAGGATAAAGCAGGCTTCCGTATTGGTCCGCTGTCCAAAGGGCATGGTGAGGACCAGGGTGTTTTCCCCCTTGTGGATGGGGGGCAGCTTGACAGTATGGATCCGCTCGTCCACATACCATCCGGTGACGTCCTTGGCCACCTTCTGACCGTTCCATTCGATCTCTGTTGTTTCCAGATACTCCACCGCAAGGGAGGCTTCCGCTGTCTCTATCTCGCTTTCCACCGTAAAGCGCAGCCGCAGGGTGTGGGTGTTGGGCACCGGCTCAATGGCCCACGGCTGGGTCACATGGTTCTTCCGGTGAGGGTATCCCAGGCTGTCCCGCATCTGGTTGTCCAACCG
The DNA here is from genome assembly GCA_949737515.1 of uncultured Oscillospiraceae bacterium. Taxonomy (GTDB): domain Bacteria; phylum Bacillota; class Clostridia; order Oscillospirales; family Ruminococcaceae; genus UBA1405. The sequence goes on from CATJCP010000291.1 coordinate 737, forward strand.
GAGGATTTCCTCCCTTGGTTTCCAGGGCTGTCCGTCCATGGAGGCCTCCGCCTGGTCCAGCAGAAGGACATTGGGCTCCGAAAGGGTGACGCGGGCCTTGGCAAAGAAGGGGCTGTCCGCGTCGCGGTCAGCTAGGGAGTTGTGCCCCAGGCGGAAAGGGGTGAAGGGTTTGACAAAGCTGATCCCTTCCCCGGCGGGACGGCGGCCCTTTTCCAGACGGATCAGAAGGCTGTCGTGGGGATAGAAGGTGTGGCCGATCTCGGTTTTTCCGTTTTTGTAGGCGCACCTCAGGGGGACGGCGTTTCCGCTCATGGTGTCGTAGAGGGTGGGGATGTACTCGCCGGAAATGCGGATTGTAATATTCTCCTGGGGCAACACATCCTTTCCCAGAACCGCGATGCGCGGGTCCGCCATGGGCTGGGCCGGCTGCCGTCCATGGGCGATAAACAGCCAATCTGTGTCCCCATCCGTGCGCAGCTGGGTCAACAGGCCGTTGGTCCGCGCGCCGTCCTGGTCTACGATTTCCACCAGACGTTCTGGCTCCAGAGCCTTTAAAATTTCATACTCGCTGAACCCGACGAGCTGAGCGGAGGAGGCAAGCTTTTTCACTTCGTTGCTGGGGACAGCGTCCACCAGGGAAGGGACGCTGCCCAGGAACAGCAGCTTTCCTCCTGCCTTTACAAATGCCGCCAGGCGTTCCACGGTGGTAGAGCGAAGGGTTTCGCAGCCGGGGACAAGGATGACGTCGTATTCCATTTCCCCGACCTTTAAGGGAGCCCCGCCCTTTTCGCACTGGCGGGGAAGCAGGGCCTCCGAAATGTAGTCAAAATCGATTTGTCCAAACAGCAACCAGTCGGTCAGATTGGCGAAATTCCCATCCAGATGTTTGCGGATGGCTGCGGTCTGCTCCTGGGGACCCCAGTGGAGCCAATAGCTTTCCACTGGATGGATCATGCCGACCTTGATCTTGGCCTTTCCCCTTGTCATGACAGTGTTGAGCCTTGCAAAGTGATTTTCAATGAGGGGATATTCCCGGAACCAGGGGGATTGGTAGTGGATGGAGGCGGGATAATCCCGCTTGGCCTCCCCAAGCATGGTCACCCAGGACAGATGAGGAACCCGCACTGTCACCCCAAGGGCGGCCTGCCAGTCCCCGGCCAGCTTGTGGCCCCGGAAGTCAAAGTCCCAATTGGTCACGCCGTACAGCTCCGAGGTCACGCCCTCCCGTCCGAACTGATGGGAGACGGACTGGGCCTGTTTGGCAGTGGTATATTCTCTGGCGTCGCAGAGCATATCAATGCCGGGGAGCTGGAAGGAGCCCAAAGAGCGCATGACCTCGCCAAGGGACGCGGTCTGGCTCTGAAGGGTTGGCTCGGACAGCATGTGTCCGGTGAGCTTGACGCCGTGCTCCTCGCACCAGCTGCCCAGTTGATCGGAGAAGGCCTCTGCGAACCGTTCCGAGATGTGGGCATGATATTGGTACCTTGTGACCGACGGTGTTCCCTCCGGCAAATCCCATAAGAGCTCCGGCAGCTTGGCCAGGATGTCCTCGCTGTATTCGTTTTGGTAGGTTATGGGAAGATCGTCGGTCCAGGGGAGGATGATATCCGTTTGCTCAAAGGCAAAGCCCAGGGCGCTTTTGCGGGTAAACTGGGGCTCATCGGTGAAGATAGCGGGAATGGTTTTGCCGAATTCCCCGCCGTTATGGCGATAATATGCGTCATGGGTGACTTCCATGAACTTCCGGATGGAGCCGCTGTCCAAGGTGTCGGCATAGGTTTGATCATTGTACCAGGGGCTTTCCTCTGCCAGCTCCAGATAGGCATACCATTTGGCAGAGCCCTCTTTTTCCGGCATGTCAGGGGAGAATTGGCGGTATTCCTTTAAGGTTCCATCGCTGTTGAGGGCAATTTCGTAGAAGCAGAGGAAGCAGCTTTCAGAGGCCCTCCCTGTTTTGGGGGCTGGGGAGGAGTACTCCGGGCGGGGGGTTGTAGTCAGCAGAAGGTGCCGCGCCCGTTTGGCCTTGTCCTTGGTGACAATGCCGCCTGCTGCACCGGAGGGCCAGCGGTCCTCGTCGTAAAGCCAGGCCAACATCTTCCTGTCCTTTGCCTCATCGACGCAGGTTTGGATCAGCTGGAAAAATTCCTCGCTGAGATAAGGGGTGACAAGTCCTGTCCGGCAGTGCATATGGAAGCCACCGAAACCCATTTCCTGGAGCCAGCCGATCTGGCGTTTCAGCTCGTCCGGCTTTAAATCCCCGTTCCATGCCCAAAAGGGTGCGCCGCGGTATTCGGAGGTGGGGGTTTGGAACAGGGATTTGTCCAGCTCGGATTGATTGCGGGAATAAAGCATAAAAAGACCTCCTTAAAAAATTGTAAAAGGGTGAAAAACAGGATAAAATGAGGAAAGGCCTCCACAATAACAGCAGATCAAATCCCCAAATCAAGGAATGCGCTTTTTCTTGGCGGCACGCATCATAAACCATACCCCGACGAACATGATAACCGGGAAGATCATCGCAGTAAGCAATCCCGCCTTCAGCCCAAGCTGTTCCGGCAGCAGCCCGCCGTGGACGGTTCCCCAGGCTGCCGCTCCGTTTAAGGCAGTTACGTTGTCTGAAACCACCCCAGCCATCCAAGGGCCCAGAGAAGCGCCGACATCGCCAAATAGCGCAAGGATTCCAAACATGGCAGTATTTCCGCCGGGAAAGCGCTTTGCAGTCATGCTCAGCGTGCCCGGCCACATCAGGCTGACCGAAAGTCCGCAAACTGCGCAGCCCATCAGCGAAAAGGCCGGCAGAGGCACAAACACTGTCAGGCAGTAGCAGAGGATACATAAACCAGCGCTGGACAGCAACAGAGGTTCCAGGGAGATCTTATCCCCCATTTTGGCATAAAACAGCCGTCCGCTTCCCATCAGCAGGGCAAACAGGCAGGGACCCAACAGATCTCCCATCACCTTTGGAACCCCCAAGGCCTTTTCGGCAAAGAGGGAGGACCATTGGGACATGGCCAGTTCGCTGGCCCCGGCCGAGGCCATCAGCACCAGGGCCAGCCAGAAGATCCGGTTGTGAAGCAGGGAAGAAAGCCCCACGGATTTTTCTCCGCCTCCGATTTCCGGCAAAGGACATTTCCGGCAGAAAAAGAGGTTGACAGTTGGAACCACTGCCCACAGCAGCGGAAAAATCCACCAAAGCCCCTCTCCTGTAAGGCGGAGCAAAAGGGTGGTAATGAGAATGACCCCCAGCTGGCCCCAGCAATAGAAGGAGTGGAGAAGGCTCATGGCCGCAGACTTGGCGTTGCTGGAAAGGGAGCCGTCACTGGGCAGGGATTCCACAATGGGGCTGATCAGAACCTCAATTAGCCCGCCGCCCACTGCGTAGATTATGGTTGCGGCAGCCAGTCCCAGATAAGGGGGCATCACCCGGGGGAATATGCTCAATCCGATTAGCCCGGCAGCGGAGCAGAAGTGGGCCAGCACCAGGCATCGTCTCGTCCCCATCCGGTCCGCCCAGCGGACCGATAGCAGGTCGGTTACAATTTGGGTGGTGAAGTTCAGCAGCACCAGCCGCCCGATTTGTTCAAAGGAGACTCCAAAATCCCTTTGGAAAATGACAAAAAACAAGGGCACAAGATTGACGGTGATTGCCTGGACAATGTATCCGATAAAGCAGGTATATAAAGTGAATTTAAAGCTGTTGGCATGGCCGCGTTTTGACATGACGGACGTTCCTCCTGATGTTTGGCGTCTGGTATCTGGGATTATATGAAGGATTAGAGGTGGACAATCAGATTTATCAACCGTATGAAGTATACCTCAGCATCCCTCCAAAAGTCAATTCCCTGTAAAAAAATATTTTATATATTTTGCCGAAACAAAATAGAAAAAACAGAATTTTATTCACAAAAATAACGAAAACTCTTTGGATACCAAACTAGAATATAAAAAGGCGAAAAAAAACTGCACAAATATGCCTTTGCCCAAAGGGGAAAAATATGTTACAATATTGAAGAAAGAGAAGAAAGGCGCAGCCCGCCCATTTTTTTGGAGGGCTGCTTGCAGCTTGTAAAAGGAGGAAAACCTGTGCCACAAACAGAGACGAACCGCGTCAGGCAGCTGGCGCTGGATTATGTAGAAACAGGAGGAGAGCTGAACGACCAATCACAGGTCACGTCATCTAT
>CATJCP010000292.1 GCA_949737515.1 uncultured Oscillospiraceae bacterium
CTTCGGGGGCGGGCCGTCCCCCCATATCCGCCGGACGGCGGTTCCCAGCCCCATTACCGGTGCGGACAACGCCATCCAGGCCCCTGTAAAGGGCAGGCTGACCTGTCCCAAAATGTTGAGGGGCAGACGGGAATAATCCCATACATCCCACTGCAGCCATAAATTGACGATACAGCCCACAGAAAATTCCACAGCGGTGATGATCAGCGCCCCATAAAAGCACCGAAGGAGGAAGGGAGATTTTCCGGTGCGCCGGCGGTCCATTTCGCAGACCAGCACAACGCAGACGCCGCCAGTGGCAAACATAGTCCAGTGACTGTATCCCCGCCAGAGAATCTCCAATATCACATAGGCGAGCCCCCCGATGGAAAAGAGGCTGACCGCCTCCCCATAAAGTTTTCTCCTCTTCAAAGTCGGCACACATCCATTTCCCTTTGTATGGGCCTGCCCGGCCTGACAGCCGGCTTCCAGCCTGGATATAGTATGGCTGGTTTCCCCTCCCTCCATTCGTAGGAATTGGCAAAATCGGAGGGAACTGTATCACACTTCAGCTAAAAGTCATGATAAACCGAGAAAGAAACATAAAATAAACCGTAACAAATTGCTATACAAAAAGGGATTAGATTGCTATAATAGAGGAAACAGACGTGCTTTAAGTACCATAAGTACCATCTGTGAGGAGGAGAGACAATGAAAGCAACAAAGTCAAGGCCCTACACCGCTGTGCTGTTTGATCTAGACGGCACCCTTACAGACCCGGAGGAGGGGATCACCCGTTCTTTCCGCTATGCCCTTCACCGCTCTGGGATTGAGGAGCTGGATCCCGTTAGGCTGCGGCGGGTCATCGGCCCTCCCCTGCTGGAATCCTTTATCAAATTGTACGGCTTCTCCCAGATTGATGCACTGCTGGCGGTTGAATCGTACCGGGAATATTTTTCCGAAAAGGGAATATTCGAAAACCAGATCTATCCGGAAACGGAGGAGATGCTGAATACGCTTCAGAAGAGCGGAATGAAGCTGATTGTCGCCACCTCCAAACCAGCGGTATTTGCCAGGCGGATTCTAGAGCATTTCGGCATCAGCCGGTATTTCACCTTTGTGGCGGGCAGCGAGCTGGACGGAACCCGCACCGGCAAGGCAGAGGTCATCCGGTGGGCGTTATCCCAGACAGGCGAAAGCCCGGACCATGCGGTAATGGTTGGCGACCGTATGCACGATATGATTGGGGCAGTGGAAACCGGCGTGCATCCTGTCGGGGTATTGTACGGTTACGGAAGCCGGGATGAGCTGGCAGGAGCGGGCGCGGCATATCTGGCCCAAACGCCCCGGCAGGCAGCAAAGTACATACTCAGTTTGGGAAAAGAGGGAGAGCGGCTCCCCCGCAGAAGGAAGCAGAAACATCTCTTGAAAGGATAAGGGAGGAAATCGCATGAAGCTCAGCGCAGCAACCTCCCACCTGGTCCCCAGACACTGCACCGACGAGGAAGCCATCCGGCTGATGGCCCGGGTTGGATTTGAGGCCATAGATTACGGCTTTACCAACCATCACCGGCACACCGGCGTCTACACCACAGACAGCTATCAGGAATATGCCCGCCATTTGCGCCGGGTTGCGGACCAGTGCGGTATCACCATCGGCCAGACCCACGCCAATTATCCCTCCTACACCGGAAACCCAGAGGAAGATAAATATCTTTTGGGCCTATATGAAAGGGAAATTATCGCAACCTCCATCCTTGGCGGACGGTATATGATTGTTCACCCTGCCGTCCCGGATGGATGCGTCTATGATAAATTGCGGGACGAGGCCAAGGACATCAACATAGAGCGCCTCCAAGCGCTCCAAAAGTGCGCGGAGGAATACGATGTTGTCATCTGCCTTGAAAACACCTTTGTGACGGACCGCCAAACGAAGAGAAAATGTCCTACCGCCTGCAGTGAAGCCGTTGAAATTGTGGATTACATCGAAACCCTAAACAGCGACAGGTTTGCCGCCTGCCTGGATGTGGGACACGCCAACGCTCTGGGACTTTCCATCTCCGATGAGATACACACTTTGGGGAAACATCTCAGGGCGGTACACATTCACGATAATGATGGAAGAGACGACCTTCATGCCGTTCCCTTTCTCCATCCAAAGCTGTCCTCCATTGACTGGGGACAGGTCTGCACCGCCCTTCGGGAGACCGGCTATTCCGGGACTTTTAACTTTGAGTCCGACGCTTTTATGGCATCTTATCCCAGAGAGCTGGTGGAGGATGCCATGAGCTTTTTGGAAAAGACCGGCCGGTATCTTATCAGGCAATATCATCTGTAGCGACAGACCGCTGAAAGGATAGTTCCTTTCAGCGGTCTGCTCTCTTTCCCGTTGTAGCCGGGCGGCGCTTTCGATGTCTGAGTCTGGATTTTCCATAAGCCAAGTAATATCATTCCGACTATTCCCCTGCCCTATTCCAGCCATTGGATAAACGCTGTCTTGTCTTCGCTGTTGTACCCAGCGCGGCGGTAAAAATTCAAAGTACTGTCCTGTTTAGAACCAGTCAGCAGCATGATTTTATAACAGTTCTCCCCTTTTGCGATCTCCCTGGCATAGTTCAGGCACCTGGTCGCCAGTCCCCTGCCCCGGTATTTTTCATCTGTCACCACGTTTTCAACCAAAGCATATGGCCGCTGGCTGTGGGTCAGGTTGGGGACAATGACGCATACGCAGGAAGAAACAATCTTCCCGTCCTCCTCCGCGACAACGATATGATGATTTGGATCGTCAATGATACGCCGCCACAGTCTTTGGATTCCTTCCGATTCCGGCGGTATATCATTGTTGTGGAGCTGGGTATATAGGGCCATGAGGCCAGGGAAATCCCTTTCTGTTACTTCACGAACCATACGTTTACCCCTTATAGATTTCTTTTCCGAAGCGGTACGCTTCCTGTAAGTGGTTGGTCTTGTCTATCTGCGGGCCGCCATTTGTACCGCCGCATCCCCCAGCCAAAAGCATCCCTTTGTCGTGAAAACCGATATAATTCACCAGCGCAAACTGATAATAGGAAACCGCCTGCTCAAAGGTCCAAAAGAAATTGTCGGCGGAAGTCATCAGCAATGCGCAGTCTTTGATTGGATATGTTTCATATCTTCCCAAAGGCGGGTTTTCATCTTCCTGGGCGATGGAGTAGAACCGTTCAATAAATGCCTTGAGCCTGGCGGATACCGTCCAAAAATACAGCGGCGACGCAAAAACAATGCAGTCTGCTTCCTTAATTTTGGGAACCATTCCGTTAAAATCATCCTTCTGAACACATGGTTTTCCATACCGGCAGGCATTGCAGCCCAGGCAGCCTTTTACCTCATTTTTGACCAGGGAAATGATTTCCACAGAATGTCCCGCTTCTTTTGCGCCTTTAGCAAAGCTTTCCACCAACTGGGCGGTATTGCCCTTTGGCCTGCCCCCGCCCTGGATAATCA
>CATJCP010000293.1 GCA_949737515.1 uncultured Oscillospiraceae bacterium
CTTTTTTGAATCATATTCATTAAAATTTCCTCCTATAAACAAGAATACCGCAGTGAAATCACTGCGGCGCAACGAGTTTTTGCATTCTGTATATAAAATTGACAGACCAACCCCTTGGCGGTCTGTCAACTTATCATGTGTCTCGTTGACAAAAAAGATGCAATCGAAAATCTCAAAAATGGGTTGCCGATACTGTCGATAGTAAGCGGCCAACGGCAATTTGTCCGGTTGGTTCAAATATGATTTTTCAAAAACCAAACTCTGCCGCAATATCAATGGAGGATTGTCCGGATTGCTCAAGCTCCCGTCCAATATACTGTTCCAATTCATGACAAAGCTCTTCCGGATGTCTTTTTCCATTACGGTAGGCCTCAATGAGCTGTTGGCGCCACCGATCAATGGGGGCGGTTTGGCCATTGCTTCTGGTGTATTGGAAAATATCGGACTGCCCGATGCCGTAGTTACGTAATAACGGACGGCAGACGCGGTCATCAAAGGAGTTAGCAAAATAATCTCTGTAGGTTACAAACTGCTCCTGTAACTCGGGCAGATCTTCAGGGGTCTTGGCCCACTCATCGCCCCACGACCAAAGAAAGTCATACAAATCATCAGAATCCTTAATAAGGCGCTGTGCAATTTGCATCCAGTCTTGTTCGTTAAGCTGATTGACATAATCTGGCCATATGCCAGGAGCTTGGGGATGGTTCTGCAGATAGTAGCCGAGCAGCTTGCGCTGGAGTTTTGTGCGCTGAAAGGGATACAGGAGCCCGTGAGCCAGGTTGGTTCGGATGTCCTGATTCAGCGTATATACATGGAGACGGTGTTTGCTCGGTTTTGGCAACGTATCCGGGCAAAAATCATCACTCAGGAGGATAGAATACAGAAATCTGCATCCATAATCGTGATAAACCGCATAGAGTCCCACACCAAAAACAGTGTATGCATCCTGCCATTGCTGAGGTGTGAGCGAGAAGAGGACCTGATCTGTTTTCAAAAATGCAAAGCATCCTGTGGTATCCACCAAATGTTCATTCAACTGCTTGAGCCGGTCCGGCTGCAGCATACGAGGCAGTACAGGTAAACAGCTCATTTCAATCCCCTCGCTTCCTTATCGGGACCCAAGCTAGGACCGTTCGCAGTAAACCATATCGTGACAGGCTTGCGGATGCAATACTGGCTGTGGGCCGTCTGCCCGTCAAAGAGATAGTTCTGCATAGCTGTGGAAATATGGATGCCGTACCGCCCCCGCAGATCCATGACCGTGCTGCTCCCGCGGATGATCTCCTGCGCGATTCTAGCAGTATAGTTTCCGCCAACATTCCGCTCGACATCCACATAAAAAGTTCGTAGCGTTTTCTGTCCTGGAACGCACAGACCAATCCGTTCGACATACCAGCTGCTGCCCATTTGCTGGCGCAACTGGGAGAAGATAGTTTTAGCCTGGCCGACATCCGAGGTAAAGGACCAAAGATAGACCGCCTGGAGCAGCAATTCCAGATTTTGAGCGCGGAGATTGTTGTTAGTGCAATAGATGCTATAGCTGCGGCACAGATCGAAAATCTCCTTCCACTGGTCTGCGCTCAGAGTGGGCTGCTGTTTTTCCTCCAGGGGCATATGGCCAGTGTAGAGCAGCCACTTGGCACGGATCAGCATATGGAGGCAGCGGCTACTTCGGGAGCGCTGGATCATCTCCATATTGTCCTCCAGGAGCTTGACAGCCTTTCCGGCTGCCACAGAAGCTTTTTCTACCAGATCCGGGAGGGACGTGAGCAGATCAACATGGGCATCCGCATCATCCGGGAGGAGGAACAAATTGCTGCGTATAATGTCCTCCTCGCTTGCTCCTTGGCGAAGAGAGGCGCCGGACAGCCAGCACCGCCGGGCGTTGAGGTAGAGGAAGGTGTCGTTGCCTTGACGTTCTAGGCGTTTGACAATGGTATCCATAGAGCGCTTCGGATCCAGTCGATAAATTTGCTCCACCTTCTCCAGCAGATTAGTGGAGCTGAAGTCTGTGCTGACCTCAAAGAGCTGGTCGATATAATCCAGACTGCTGGCCAGTGCCTCCAAAAGCTCCGGGGCCTTCATGGCCTCTTCATCAGACTGGAAAGAATGATAGAACTTGGTGACCCCATTGAGCCAGATGTCCAGGAGGGAATTTGTACCAAAAGCGGTGGTGTTGCGGGAATCCCATGTGTTAACAGCCAGCTTGAACATGTTCTGAAATTCCCGGAAAATATCCCTGTCAAAGTTGGCGGTATGGTTGCGGGGCATAGAGGCAACCATGTTGGAACACATCTCCACCACCAGGCGGTTATA
>CATJCP010000294.1 GCA_949737515.1 uncultured Oscillospiraceae bacterium
ATCAGAAAAGGGGAGAGAGGAAAGCGACCCGGATGGGGCTCGAACCCACGACCTCTAGCGTGACAGGCTAGCGTTCTAACCAGCTGAACTACCGGGCCAAATATGTACTGGAACTCGTTCACCAGAACGTTTCCCAAGCGACGGATATTATTATAACCAATCATCCGGCAAATGTCAACTGTTTTTTCCAAAAATTCAAAAAATTCTTCGGGAGATGGTCAGCCAAAGAGTGGACGTCGCCTCAAAAGGAGACGTCCACTCCTGACGCACTCAAAATGATTCGGCGGGAACCTCCTGCACGCAAACCGATTCTACAATAATATCCTTTACCGGCATATCCCGGAAGTTGCATTCCGCCATGGCAATTTCATCCACCACATCCATCCCGGAAATGACCTGTCCGAAAACCGTGTGGCGCTGATCCAGCCAGGGGGTTCCTCCCACATCCTGATACTGCTTAATTACCTCTTTTGGGAAACCGGCTTCGGCCAGCTGCCCGAGCATCCTCTCATCCACCTCCGGGGCCTGGACAATGAAAAATTGACTTCCATTGGTGTTGGGGCCGGAATTGGCCATAGACAACGCGCCCCGGAAGTTCCATAGCTCCAGGGAGAATTCGTCTTCAAAGGCCTCGCCGTAAATGCTCTCCCCACCGGTTCCGTTTCCCTTGGGATCGCCGCCCTGAATCATAAAACCAGGGATGACGCGGTGGAATTTCAGGCCGTTATAATACCCGTTTTCCGCATGGGTCAAGAAATTTTCAACCGCCTTTGGGGCCTGCTTTGGGAAAAAGCGCAATGTGATCTCGCCCATGGATGTTTTCATAACCGCGATCTTTTCACCTGCCGCCGGCTTTTCAAATTGAATCATGATGTCCTCTCCTTTATGCATTTGACGCCGCCGAACTGCTGCTCTCAGAGGAAGAAGAGGAGCTCTCCTCCCCGGAGTAGGTTCCGATGGTGATCATCTCAATGATGACGTCCTCAGCGGGCTTATACTTACTGTTGACAGGCAGGTTTGCGATGATGTCCACCACGTCCATACCCTCAATGACCTGGCCGAAGATGGTGTAGCGCCCGTCCAACCAAGGGGTTCCGCCCACCTCCTGGTATTTGTCGATGATCTTTTGGGGGACTTTGCCCTTGGCCATTTCCTCTGGGTATTCCTCCGCAAGGGCAGAGGCCTGGACGATGTAGAACTGACTCCGGTTGGTGTCCGCCCCGGAGTTGGCCATAGCCAGAGCGCCTCGGAAGTGCCAGAGGTCTGTGGAAAATTCATCCTCAAAGGGTTCGCCCCAAATGCTTTCGCCGCCGGTGCTGTCCCCCTTGGGGTCGCCGCCCTGGATCATAAAGTCGCAGATGACCCGGTGGAAGGTCAATCCGTTGTAATAGCCGTTTTTGGCGTGGGTGACAAAGTTTTCTACCGCCTTGGGGGCTTGCTCCGGAAAGAAGCGGACCTTGATCTCCCCCTCGCTGGTGCGGATGGTGGCAATGGTGTCCCCAAGCTTGGGTTCCTCAAACTGGATCAGATCTATGTCGCTTTCCTTGATGCGGGCATTGGCCTCCGCCGGCGTCAGAGAGACGCTTTCGCTGGAGGAGGAGCTGCTGCTGGTACTTTCGTCAGAAGAACTGCCGCTGTCCTGGCTGCACCCCGCCAGCAGAAGTACCGCTGCCGCGAGCAGAACGACGGCTTTCTTAATGTTGTGTTTCATTGTCATTCACCTCATAAGAATTGGGTTTATAGAGTTGGTTTATGGATATGCCAAGGGAACGCATATACAGCAGTTATTCTATCACAGTTTTCTGTCCCTTTCAAGGCTGTTCTTTGAATAAATTGAAAACCGTATCCGATAAAACACCGGATACGGTCCAAATTACTTGTGATTTTGGTCCACAAATGCCTTTGCCTCAATGACGTCCTCCTCGCTGGGGTGAGGGACGCCATCCTCTGAGAGATGGTCAATCCGGCGGTCAGCCAAATTCACCGCAAAGGTGGAGGGCTGGCTGCCCTTGGGGATCACGGTTTTATTCCCCTCAATGACCCACTGCACCTTGGAAGCTGACTTGGATCGGGGGGTTTTTTCTATCTTTGCCATAATTGTTCCCTTTCCTCCCTTTTCAATGAAGGTACCGCTTCATTTGTTCAATGGAATTTTCCTCAAATTTTAAAAGCTCCTTTCCCAAAGCGCGGGTTTGCTGGCCGCTGGGAATGCTGTGGACCGCCTTGGTCATGTCAATGACCCCCATGGTGCTGCCGTTGATCATCAGCTCTGCGATATGGGAGTTGCTGCTGTCAAACAAAGTATGAGTGGCAACGCCAAAGCGTATGGAGGCCCGGGACATGGGGGAAGCCCGGCGCGGGGCTGTTCCCATACGGCGAAGCTGCTCTTTGGCCATATGGGCAAAGCCGCGATAGCGATACATCTGTTTGATCATGCTGGCAGTCATGGACGGACTGCTGCTGTGGGGGAGAAGAGAGTCGATGGTTTCTGCGCCAATCCTTGCATCGCGATAAATGCGGTTGAGCATGGCGGCGTCGCAAGAGGAGGTTGGCGCAGTGGAATTTGTGTTTGAAGACATTTTTTCAACTCCTTTCCTGGATGCTGGTTTATAGGGTTTGCTTTTTTAGGGGTTTTATGCGCAGGAAGTATGGCGAAACGGAAGAGGAGCAGTCGAGAAAAAAATCTCCTGCCCTGGCAAAAAAGACAAATTCATTGCAGGCCAGTCCCATATAATAGGAACAGATAACCAGATTTTGGAAAACCAGTAGGCAAAGGAGTGAGTACATATGGCGCTGCCCTGTCAGAAGGATTGCGGCCAGTACCGGGAAGGATGTCACAAGTCCTGTGGGCAATGGAAGGCTTTTCAGGAAAAGCAGGCGCTGGAGCGGCAGAAGGAAAAGGCCTTTCTGCGGGAATATCGGGAAGTATACGCCCAGCTGGAGCGGCAATGGTACCAGCTTTCCAGGTCCGTTTGACAGAAAAGCGCCGGTTGTGTGGAACATCCGGCGCTTTTCCATCTTATATCAGGTATCAGGGGATTTTTGAATTTTGTCTGGGGGCGGTTTCTTCGGGAAGGGAATATTTGTGGGTGATATACAGCACCCAGATCAGGATGCCGAGGGCAAGGCAGATGCCGAAGGAGCTTCCGCAAAAATCAATGAGAACGTCTACCTTGCTGGGGAATCTTCCAGCGGAAAACCGCTGGAGGTTCTCGTCAGCCACTGCCACTGCCAGACAAGCAGGGAAGGCAATGATTCCCCGCAGCAGCTTCTTCGCGGTAAAGGATGCGGCGGTCAGCGCCACGACGAATCCCAACAGGGCGTATTCTGAAAAATGGGCGGCTTTGCGCACCAGATGTTCACTGACCTGATAGGGGATATTGACTGAACGCAGGGCATAGTTGATGGCCCGGGTGACTTGTTGGCTGCGGCTGCTGGATGCGGCGGCGTTTTCCCGGGAATTGGAGAAGATAAAGATCACAACGCCGATGGTCAGCAGCAGAAGAAGGATCTGAAGGAATACTTTGCCTTTGCTTTTGTCTGTATGCTTCAAGAAGAAGACCGCCTTTCCCGCCAATTAGGGCATGGCTGATAGCCAGATAGCTGAAAAAAATCTTACTATGTATTATATCAAATGAAGGATAGAAAAATCATAAATAATTTATGAACGCACTTAGTAAATTTTATATCGGAGAAGGGACAGGTGGCGGTTTTTCCGTTTTACCCCTATGGCGAAAAAAGGGGATAGTGTGATGGGGGAGCAAAACTAAGGCGCACCGGAAAGTTCCAGTGCGCCTTTTCCATTTATTTACCCTTTTTCAACCGTCAGCTCCCGCCCGTCATAATCCACGACAAGGGTTGTCTGTGGCAGCAAATCCTCTTTGATAATCATTTTGGCAATCAGGGTTTCAACGCTGCTTTGGAGGAACCGTTTCAGCGGCCTTGCCCCGTAGATGGGATCATATCCCTTATCCACAATAAAGGTTTTCGCCGTCTCGGTCAAACGGATGTCGAGCTGTTTCTCCTGGAGCCGTTTCCGAAAATCCTGAACCAGCAGGTCAATAATCGAGAAGATATTGGCCTTTGTGAGAGGCTTATAGAAGACAATCTCATCCAAACGGTTGAGGAACTCGGGACGGAAGGACTGCCTCAAAAGCTGCTGGACCTGTTCCCTTGCGCTCTCGGTGATCTCCCCGTCAGAGCCAATGCCGTCAATTAGATACGAAGAACCAAGGTTAGAGGTCAGGATGATAATGGTATTCTTAAAGTCCACTGTCCGTCCTTGGGAGTCGGTGATCCGCCCGTCATCCAACACTTGGAGCAGGATGTTGAATACATCGGGATGGGCCTTTTCGATCTCGTCAAACAGGATAACCGAATAAGGCTTGCGCCGTACTGCTTCGGTAAGCTGTCCGCCTTCCTCATATCCCACATATCCGGGAGGCGCCCCAATGAGGCGGGAGACGGAGAACTTCTCCATATACTCGCTCATATCAATGCGGACAATGTTCTTCTCATCGTCAAACAGAGATTGGGCAAGGGCTTTTGCCAGTTCGGTTTTGCCCACGCCGGTAGGCCCGAGGAACAGGAAGGAACCGATAGGACGGTTGGGGTTCTGTATCCCTGCCCGTGAACGGATGATCGCTTCTGTCACCTTTGTGACAGCCTC
>CATJCP010000295.1 GCA_949737515.1 uncultured Oscillospiraceae bacterium
ATCCCGCCGCGGTACATCTGTATCAGGGTGTGTTCCGCCATTTCCAGACAGGTTTTATTGCCCTCCCGCTCATACAGCGCCATCAGGAACAAAAGGTTATGGGGCGAGGGGAATTTAGGCGCTCTGCCAAAGCCACCGTTTTTCCGGTCATAGGTTCGTTCATAAATCGCGGCAGCAGAATCCAAAAGCTCAATATCCGCTTTGGATTTTACATTCTCCTGCTGCTCCAACTGGGAAATGATTTCCTGGGCCTGGTATAAAAGGGCGGCGCGATCCTGCTCCCATTTTTCATGGACAGCCAAAAGCAGTTCCCGCAGCCCAATCATTCCGCCTCGGCTTTTCTTTGGGAAATAGGTTCCCGCTAAAAAGGGTTCCTGTTCCGCTGTCATGAAAATACTGGTAGGCCAGCCCCCGCTTCCAGTAAACGCCTGGCACACTGACATATAAATGCTGTCGATATCAGGGCGTTCCTCTTTATCAACCTTGATAGAAATGAAATACCGGTTGAGGAGACCGGCAATTTCCTCATCCTCAAAGCTTTCATGGGCCATAACATGGCACCAATGGCAGGTACTATAGCCAATGCTGAGAAAAACGGGCTTATCTTCTTCCCGCGCCCGCCGGAAAGCTTCTTCTCCCCAGGGGTACCAGTTTACCGGGTTTTCCGCGTGCTGGAGCAGGTAAGGGCTGGTTTCATACTGCAATTGGTTGGGCATAGTCTCACATCCTTTTATCATCTGTGGCGGGATTGTCGATCAGCATACCGTTTTCGCCAAAGCGGGAACCGTGACAGGGACAGTCCCAGCTTCGTTCCTGAGTATTGTATTTTAAAGCGCATCCCATATGCGGGCATCGGGGGACAGTAGGGGTTATTATCCCTAAAACTGCTTCCAGCCCGTTCACTGCAAGCTGTGGACGGAAAACCGTCCGGGAAGGGGAGAATAAATCCTTGTATGGGTTATCCTTTCCCAACACCAAGTCACGCAGGAGCAGCGCCGCCGCCATAGAAGATGTCATCCCCCATTTATTAAAACCAGCAGCAACATAAAGGTTAGGGGTGCCTTTGGAGTACTGTCCAATATAAGGGACACCGTCCAGCGTCATACAATCCTGGGTTGCCCAGCGGGCTGTTTCCTGGGCGTTTGGATAATGCCGCCGGGCAAATTCCTCCAATTCCCGCCAGTTGCCCCCTTTTTTCCCGGTTCGGTGTCCTCCCCCGCCAAGCAGGAGCAAGCCGTCGTAATTGCGGAAGGACAGGCCGTTTTCCTGCCCGTCTATATACATCCCGCCCACATCCAAGGCATTTTCCAGGGCCGTTACATAAGAGCGGTTTTGATACAGCTTGATAAAATACCCGCCGTGTTTGTTGAGAATCGGGAAATGGGTCGCAATAATGATTTTTTCCGCCGAGATGGTTCCGCCGGAAGTAACCGCTTTGCCGGGCATTAGCTCCAAAACTTTGGTATGTTCAAAAATACGCAGGTTTTTGGAAACAGCAGCGGCAAATTTCAAAGGGTGGAACTGCGACTGTTCCGGGAAGCGAACCGCCCCTGCAACGGGAAACGGCAAAGGCAGTTCTGATACAAATTCCCCACGAAAGCCAATTTGATCCAACGCGGTTAATTCTTTTTCAATTTCCCTCCGGCTGTCGAGGGAATAGGCAAAGGAATCTTTCTCCTCAAAGCCGCAGCCCAGGTTTTGGCACAGGATGCGGTATTGTTCCAGGGCTGCCTGGTTGGCTTCCAGATAAAGGCGGGCCTTTTCAGCGCCGAATGTATGGATAAGTTTATGATAAATCAAACCATGCTGGGATGTAATCTTTGCCGTCGTATTTTTGGTAATGCCGCCGCATATCCTGTCCGCCTCCACCAAGGCATAATCCGCGCCTGCCTGGGAAAGCTGGAAAGCACACAAGAGCCCGGCGATTCCGCCGCCGATAATCAGTATATCTGTTTTTAAGTCTGACTGCAACGGCTCGAAACTGGGCAGGGTTACCGTTTGCGTCCATACAGAATCCATTTTTTCACCTCATTAGAGAGCTGTACTAATTTTCGATCAAATGGATACAAAAATCGGGCCTAAAAACAGCGGAAGTTTTTTCGACCCGATTGATGTTCCATTTTAACCGGCCATCGGTATTAGATTCTCCTGAACAGCATCATTTTATTCTGCCCGCAGCCCTTTAGAGCCTGCCAAGGTAAAACTTTATGTCCACCGGCTATGGAGCTTTATCCAATTTGGCCGCAGAGGACCGATAGCCCCCTGGCGTCACGCCGGTAAGCTCCTTAAAGACATGGATAAAATATTTTGAGCTGCTGTATCCGGTGGACTGGGCGATATCTTTGATCTTCATGTCCGTTTCCAGCAAAAGCCTGCTGGCATGGGAGATGCGGACGCCGGACAGCAGCTGGTTAAAGCTTTTATCCCCATGGCTTTTCAAAATCTGATTGATGTAGGAAACGCTGATGTGGATCTCCTCGCTGACCGATTCCAGGCTCATGGCGCTGTCCCCATAGTTGGCCTCAATATAATCCAGGATTTTTTGATAGTATATCTCGATCCTCCCGTTCCGGCGCAGCTGCAGGACCTTGATCAGCTCAGAAATCCGCTCCTCAAACAACCGCTCCACTGCCTTCCGGGACTTGAGGTTGAGGAAAATACTGCTCATGCCAGACCAATTCCCAATCACCTCCATGGGAAGGCTCAAATCATGGAGCAGCCGCAGCAAACCACTGTGAAGATGGGTCAGGGCAATAAAGGTTTCCGCCTGCGCCGTTCCTTCGGATGTGTAGAAAGCGTCCATCAGCTCGTTCAGCGTCTGCAGCGCGTCCCCGGCGTCGCAGCTGCGTATACAGTTGGAAAGACGGTTCTCCTTTTCGTAGGGGTAGGCGTACTGAAGCTGATTGCCCTCTTTTATGTCAGAATAATACAAAATCCCGCTCTTATTATAAAGAATATAATAATCCAGCGTCCACTGGGACCGCAGATAAGCCTGTCCAACCTCGGTTAGCGTAATTTCCTGGTCATAGATGCAGGCATAGATATCCACATCGACCGATACATTGACAAACGCTGGCGTGGAGAGCAGTCTTTCCCGGATCTCCCGGCATTTCCAGCGCTGGCCGTCCAGAAGCAGAACCGCTTCAAGGGTTTGTGTTTTTAATGCAAAACAGCTTTCATCCTGTATGCGGAAGGCGTCCAGCGCACTGTTCAATGCAGCCCAGCTATGCATTTCCCGGTCCGCGAAGTCAACGTCAGTAATGCTGTAATCCGGCCTGAGGCGTAGGACGCATAAAAGCAGCCCTTCATGAGGGATCGCTATCCCATACTGGGCAAGCCCTTGGTCAATCTGCTCCAGGCTGCTCTGTTCAAAAAAGAGGAGCTGAATCAAATGCCGCTCCTGGAGTACGGGCTGAACCTCCTGCAGCTGCTGCCTCATATTTTTGCTGTCTTCCAACAGCTCCTCCAGCCCGCGGCTGTATTCCCGCATATTGGATTTGGCTGGCGGGGGAAGCTCTTTCTTCAACAGGTTCAGAAGCTCGTCAAAGGGCTTTGTGGTCCTGTTGGAAAAGAAGAGGGAGACAAAGAAGCTGAAAAACAGCAGCAGAAAGCAGATCAAAAAGATAAAGCGGGTCTGAACCGCCAGCGCCTCCTCCAGACTGTCCAGGGGATAGAGCTGCAGAAACTTCCACTCCATCCCCGGAAGGGTACTGTAAGCCAACAAATGCTTCTTTCCCCAAACGTCCACCACAAGGGAACCGTTTTCCCCCTCCAATGGGGCGGAAAGGGGGATCAGGTTTTGGATATCTTGGTAGAGCTCAATTCCCGGCTGGGCCAGGATGATCTCCTCCTTTTGGCTGAGGACCAGAAATGTGCCCCCCGCGCTGTTGTCGATCCGCCGCACCAGGTCGTTGTAAAGGGTCTGCGCGTCCACATTGATCACTAGGCATCCCGCTGGCTGAAGGGCCCCGTCCACCGGCAGCTTGGTAAAAATGGAGATGACGTCCGTGGCCGTCCCGGAGTAAAGCCCCAGGGGGATCCGGTGGGTATCTATAATTTCAATGCTCCGGGAGCTGCGTCCAAACCAGTCCAAAAAGGCAGTATCCGGCGTTTCCTCCAGAACAGAGTACCCGTAAGAGGTAGAATAGACCAGAGACTGCCGGGTGGAAACTAGGTACACCGAAAAGATGTAGCGGCTGGAGGTCATAAGCTGTTTGGTGCGTGCAACAATCTCGGAAAGATGTTCGCGGTCCCTCCCTACGCCCTGATAAATAAACTGATGCACATCGCTGTCTGTATACAGCTGCCCGCTGATATCCTGGATGGTATTGAGGACAATTTCGGAAGATGCAATGGCGGATTTCAGAGACAGTTCCGCCATTGCGTCCAGATTATCAAACAGATCTTCCCGAAGTTTCGCCGAATAGAGCAGCGCGCCAAGGATAAGCGGAAGGACGCAAAGTGTGACGATGGCCTGTACCTTGACAAACAGCATCCGGTGGGCGAGGAGCTTTTTGATTCTGGGCATCTCCAATATCCTCCTTAAAAACAAGCTTGACCACTGACCACGTAACCGCCGCCCGTTTATTCAGCTGGAGCAGTCCCCCGGTATGTCAAAAGAAAGAGGGCAAACGCGGCGGCCGCCAGCAGGCAGGAGGCCAAAGCCGCTGCCAGCATGTGGTCCACCCCAAAACGATCAGCCAGCTGTCCGCCGAGAAAGCTTCCCACCACGCTGCCCGCTCCAAAGCTGACCGCCGCATTGACCGACTGAGCAAGGGTCTGCCGTTTCTGCGGCACAATCCGTCCAATGTAGGGGATGGAGACAACATAGTAAACTCCATATCCTATTCCCTGGAACAGCTGCGCCAAAATGACCTGGCCTGGAGAGCTGGCCCCCAGCAAACACAGAATCTTAATGCAGAAGCAGAACATAGCACATGCCAACAGCCTGCCAGGGGCAAACCGGACAAGGAGCCGCCGGGAAAGGAGCATAAACGCCGCCTCGGATAAGCCGCATACCAAAAAGGCGATTCCCAGATGGGAGGCGTCTCCCCCGCGGTCATCCATAACAACTGAAAGCAGGCTGCTCACCGCGCAGTATCCGGTAAAAAGCAGAAAGGTGCTGGCCATCAGCGCCAAAAAGGGCCGATTATATATCAGTCTTTCACTTTGATCCGGCTGTATGCATTTTTCCGGCTGCCTGGTATCTGACATTTCCATGGGGGCGGAGAGCAGCAGAAGGATCCCAAGGATCAGCAGGCTGTGCAGGATGAAAACGAGGAAATAGCCGGTTTGGGCGAACATCCTGCCGCAGACAGCAGCGGTAAGGGCGAAGCTCGTGGAGGCAATGCCACGCAGACGGCTGAATCCGCCTGTGTCCAGGTTACAGACGCACAGGGTGTTGAGCAGGGGCGGAGCGGAAAGCTCAGACGCGGCAAAGACTGCGCCGCAAACCAGCAAAAGCGGGAAACAGCCGGAAAAAATCCAGCTTGCCGCCACCGCGGCCGCCCCGGTGATGTACTGTATACAAAGTCCGGCCCGCTGTCCCCCTGCCCGGTCGCAGACTGCGCCCCAAAGGGGCTGGGCCACCATGGAAACAAGGCTGCACAGGGAGATGAAAAGCCCTGCCTGCGCTGCGCTGTACCCCAGGGAAAGCAGGAACATCGAGATATAGTCGTAGTAAACGCAAAGCGCCGCCATATGCAGGCAATAAAGCAGGGTGAGCCTCCCTGCGGGGTTTCTGCCCATCATGAGGACAGGCCCTCCCCAAAGGCCAGGTACTCCTCCCAGGAAAAGCCGGGATGAAAACCGCCGCATACCTTCTTCAGCTTCTGGCCGCCGCCGCAAAGCAGGGATATGGTACAGGCCGCCATAAGCTTGGCCGGCAAAAGGTACGCAAGGTAGTCGTTTTGCGCTACAAATCCGGCCCTGTGGGGAAAATCGTCAAAGCCCGCCACTGTGGCCTGTACAGTGGGGATAAACTGGCTGAGATCCCCCACGTCGGAGACAACGCAGGCATAATCCTCCAAAAATACCGGCGCATCGCCGGACAGCTCCTTCCCGCAGGAGGCCACCAAGTCCGCCAGCTCCTGAGAGGGATTCTGCTGCATAGGCCCTACCTGATTATGGATCACCGCTTCACCGCCAATGGCCATAGCGCCGCCGCGCATAGCCCGATCCAGCTTGCGGCTGGCGTCAACCAATCCCTCCCGCGTACTGGACCTTAGGACGGTTTCAACAACGCAGCGCTCCGGTATGGTCCCCACAGCCCCGCCGTAGGAAATGCGGGAGTTGACGTTGATATGGTCCTGGGGACGGAAGGTCTGGCGCAGTGCGTCGACGGCGGCCAGGGCCACTGTGGCACAGCTGAGGGCGTTTATCCCCAGATGGGATTCCCCTCCGGGATGCGCCTGCCTGCCAATAAAGGTTGTCGTCTTTTTCAAAATGGTGTTGGTATGCATCGGGACGCTGATCTGTCCCGGAATGCCAAAACCGGAATGGATGGAAAGGCAGGCGTCCACGCCTTTAAAGGCTCCCAGGCGGTACATCTCCTGTTTGCCGCTGAAAAAGCGCTGTCCCTCCTGCCGAAGGTCCTCGGCAAAGTCCGAGGAGATCCCCTCTTCAGCGGGGATTCCCATAAACAGGACGTCCCCGTCCAGATAAGGCATCATTGCCTTCAAACCAATTGCCGCACCCAGCATAGCAGTCACCTGGGCATGGTGGCCGCAGGCATGGGCCGCCCCGGTTTCAGGGTCGGCGAAGGGATGCTCTGGACAAAAGATGGCGTCCAGCTCCCCAAAGACAGCGACAACCGGCGGTTTACCGGCAGAGCGGCTTCCCTCGGAGCCATGGAACCGTCCGCAAAGGCCGGTCCGGGCGATTCCGGTGCGGATATCCTCCATCCCTAATGCCCGCATCTGCTTCTCCACATATCCGGCGGTTTTCCATTCCCGAAACCCAAGTTCCGGCATACCCAACAGGTCGTGGGCGATACTGGCAATGGTACCGGCATTCTGGTCAATGGCGGCAAAGGCCGCCTCCTTGAGCTGTTGTTCGGTCATTTTTCTCCCTCCCTCAATTCTCCTTTAAAGATTGCGCTGCTGTAATAGCGCAGCCACTTCTCCCCCGATGCCGGGTCAATCCGTCCGGTTTCCAAAAAGTCCAGGGCCTCCCGCCGTGTGGGAATCCCAGCCCGTCCTCCCAGAACCGTGCACTTGACCGCGGAGACCGCGCTGGCAAATTTTGCGCACTCCGCGCTGGACCACCCCTCCAGCATCCCAAAAATAAAGGCCCCATGAAAGACATCCCCCGCGCCGGTGGTATCTTTCACTGGAACAGAAAAGGCGGGCTGATAGAAAAATCCTGTGCTGTCAAGCCCTACGCATCCCTTTTCCCCCAGAGTGATCACCGCGATGTCCGGTCCCCGCTGGCGCAGCCTTGACAGATACGCCTGGTAGTCCTCCGGCTTTTCCGGCGCTGCGTCGGGAAACATCCCCTCAAAAAAATACTCAGAACCGATGCAGACGTCTATCAGCCCCAAGTGCTCCTCTAAAAGAGGGTGATAGCGGTCAGCGTCCAAAACCACCCGACCACCTGCCTCCCTGGTCCATCCGGCAGCGGCGCGGGACGGCTGGTCCAGGGCGCTCAAATGGAGAAACTGCGCACCGCATATGTAGTCCCTCGGCAGTTCCTCCACGGAAAGGGACTTCAACTGGCCCAACTTTCCGATATAGGAGCGGCCCAGGGTTTTCCTTTCAGCCAGGCAGATACAGAACTCTGTTTCCCCACCCTTCCGGACCACAACTCTTTCCATATCGACGCCGTTTTCCCGAAAATCCCGCAGAAGGAACCGCCCATACATATCGTCTCCAACCGTTGACAGCATCCCGCAACGCGCCCCCAAACGCCCCAACGCCACCAGGGCGGTAGGGACCTTGCCGCCGCCCTGCCAACTGGAAGCGTAAAGGGGCGTAAACTGATTGGTCCCAGGCAGCCGGTCAATTTCCGCAATATAGTCAACGCAGCAGGAACCAAGCCCAACAACATCCATTTCTGTCTCCTTTCACGCAGTACATCCAAAAATCGAGCCAGAAAAAGCGTTGTTTGACTGGCTTTCAGGCTCGATTTTTGGCTTGCGATTTAAAAAACTGAATCCCCGATCACAGCGCTCCCGGCGGCAAATGCCGGCGTCATTCCGCCTTTCCCAGGCCCAGACGGATCAAATGC
This sequence comes from uncultured Oscillospiraceae bacterium, assembly GCA_949737515.1. Taxonomy (GTDB): domain Bacteria; phylum Bacillota; class Clostridia; order Oscillospirales; family Ruminococcaceae; genus UBA1405. The sequence goes on from CATJCP010000295.1 coordinate 8,227, forward strand.
CGGATATAGTTTTGGGCATGGGGGGCGGCTTCCTTCATGCAGTCGGACAAACGCGGCGTGGCCGGCCCGCCCTTCTGGATCACCTGGACAACGGCGTCGTATAAACATTGATTGTACTGGGTGGCAATGTTGAGCTTGTTGATCCCCCTTTGGAATGCCCCCAGAAGCTGATCGTCCGGGACGCCGCTCCCGCCGTGAAGAACCAGCGGCGTATCAATGCCGGCGTTCAGCTCTTCCAGCCGCTTGAGATCCAGGCAGGGCGTCTGCACATAATTGCCGTGAGCGGTGCCGATGGCAACTGCCAGCTGGTCCGCCTCGGTTTGTGCCAGGTAATCCCTGGCACTCTGCAGATCGGTAAAGCCGGAGCTGTCGGTAAAATCCTCCGGGTTGGAGGCAAAGCCGACATGTCCCAGCTCCCCCTCCACGTCGATCCCCATGGCGTGGCAGCAGCGCACTACCTCCCGGGTATGGGCCACATTTTCCTCAAAGGGCAGGGAAGAATAATCGGCCATTACGCTGGTGAAGCCGCCGGCAACCGCGGCGAGGGTGGTATCAAAGCTGGCGGAATGATCCAGCATCAGCCCCACCGGTATCTTCACCTGTGCGGCCAAGTCCTTGACTGTGGCGGCAAAGGTGGAAAAGGGCATTGTGGCGTGGTAGGTGGGGTATTCCATCAGGATGACAGGGGCTTGCTCCTCCTCCGCCACCTGCAGCACCCAGCGGATACTTTCCAGGTTAAATGCCGCGAAGGAGATGGCGCAGTGTCCTTCCCGGTCAGACACGCGCAGGATATCTCTTACTTTTTCGACTGCCAACAGAATCGCCTCAATTCATATGATTTTATGATTTATTTGTAAAGCGGACGGACATTCCCCATCTGTTCCGGGATGACCCCTATGTACCGGCAGGCCTCCCGGAGGATATGGGCACAGCGGCCATAGATTCCAGAAATGTGGTGGACATAGGGGCCCTGTACCAGCCTCTGCTCCCAGGCCTCCCAATCGTCCACCTCCATCCAGAGATAGGTCCCGTTGGTGGGCGGACCGGAGCAGCTCCTTCCCTCCCCGATAAACAGCCGGTATTCGCCGTGGGATTCCCCAAAACGGGCCACAGTGACTTCCCCTTCCTTCAATTCAAACTGGCCCTTGCCGTCCTCCAGCCAAGGGCGGGCGTCCTGATGGGCCAGAGACACGGGGAACGGGCCGCAGTGCCAGAGCAGCTCGGCGTTGTCGTTCTCCGGGTGACGGATGGTCAGGTCCGCCAGGAAGTGGGGCTCGTTCCCCAGGTAAGCGGCGGAGAGCAGCACAGAGGATATGACGCCGTGGATGTCCGCCTCACAGGCCACCGGCAGGCCCTGTTCGATCAACCGGCCAAAGGCCGCGCAGGGCTGAACGCCGAACTGCATACTATAGGTCTTCCAGCATTCGCTCACCATCGCGCTGCATCCGTATTTCCCGGCAAGCTCCAGGAAAGCCTGTTGGATTGCCGCCACTGCGCGCAGTTCCTCCTCGCCCATCACCCCAGTGTCAAAGCGCTGGCGCAGCAGGGAGACTTCCCGCTCCACCCTGTCAGGGTTTTCCTCCAGGGCGCGTTTTATCTCGGAGGTTATTTCCAAGGTGTCTATGGAGACTACCTCAATGCCGAACCGTTCCAGCAGGTCGTTTTCGTTGACCTTGACGGTAGAGAAGGTCCGGGGGCGCAGGCTGACCTGCCCAATGCGCAGGTTCCGGAAGGCCTTGACCACATTGGCGGTGCGGATAAAATTTTCCAGCCCTGTTTCCAGTCGGGGGTCGTCCAGCCAGCAGTTGGGAAGATAGGTAAAGGGAACGTTATAGCGGCTGAGGATCATACCTGTGGCAAATAATCCGCACTGGGTGTCAGTCTCCCGCATTCCCTGGGCGGGCGGGACGGGGTCCCGGGGACCCCAGAGCAAAAGCGGCTTTTTCAAAAGTCCCCCCAGCTTCGCCACCGCTTCCTCTGATCCAAAGTTGCAGTGGGGGACAAATACGGCGTCCACCTTATGGGCGGCAAAATACTCCGCTACCTTGGGGGCTTCCTGGGGATAGATCAGCAGTCCTTCCGGGTTGAGCCAGTCGATATCCACAACTTCCACCTGGAGGATACGGGAGAGGATCTCCCTCAAACGCCTCATGATCCGTTCCCTGTTTTCCCGGGCAAAGCGCGGGTCAAAGCTCATGGAATCCCGGCGGGTCGGCGCAATCCCCAATACAAAAGAGGGTTTGTTCGTCATATGGGCACTCCTTTCACATTGTTTTTGCGTTATGCACCAAACAGCTCCTGATACCTTTGGTCTATGCGCTGCAGCTGCTCACCGGTGAGACGGAAGGAGCCGGACTGGGCGTTGGCCCCGGCCTGCTGCGGCGTGTTGGCCCCCACTAGGGCAAAGGTGACACCCGGCTGGTAAATCACCCAGTTGATGGCAACATCCACTACGGTGCGGCCTGTCTCCCCGGCGATTTCCTCCAGCAGGTCCACCAGCCTGCGGGCCTTGCTGAACAGCGGTTCCTCAAAGAAGGGATAAAAGTCCTTCCGGCGGTCATTTGGTCCAAAGACCGGAGGTTCCTTGTAAACGCCGCTGAGCATTCCCCCTGCAATGGAGCCATAGGTGATCACCGACACGCCCTTTTCCCGGCAAAAGCGGATCATCTCCAGGTTATCCCGGGTCAGCATATTAAACTTTAACTGCACGCTGTCGATGGGGTAACAGTCCAGCGCCTCCTTGAGCTGTTCCAGATTAAAATTGGATACGCCTACAGCGCGGATGATCCCCTCGTTTTTCAGGGCGTCCATTGTCCGCAGGCTTTCACTGACAGGGGTGGAGGGGTCCGGGTAATGGAACTGATAGAGATCAATGTAATCGGTATCCAGCCGTTTTAGGGACCGTTCCACCTCAAACCGGATGCTGTCCGGTTTGAGGTTGTACTCCACCGAGTGGTCGGGAAGCACTTTGAGGCCACATTTGGTACACAGCACCGCCTTTTCCCGGATGCCGCGCAGGGCCTTGCCGACTACCTCCTCCGAGCGGCCCCCGCCATAGCTGGCCGCCGTGTCCAGAAGGTTGATGCCGCATTCCAGCGCTTTGTGAATGGTGGCGATGGAAACCTGATCGTCAACATCCCCCCAAACGTTGCCCGCCATTTCCCAGGAACCCTGGGCAATAGACGACGCCCTGATCCCCGAATGTCCCAATTCCCTGTATTCCATAGTCGTCTTCCTTTCTGGTGTACAAAAATTTTGAGGCTTATTTTATTCCATTTTAGAGAAATAGGTCAGATGATCCACATCCGGGACCTCCGGCAGATGGGGCGGACGCACACAGGCCTCCAGGGGGATTTCCAGCCGCGCGCCCTCCAAACCTTTCCCCTGGGCAGTGATGACCAGCATTCCAGGATGGGTGCCCGCGCGCAGAATCATGTTGCAGCTCCCATGGTAGAGCCTTCTCGCCAGCGAACGGGGCGGGACGGCGTCGTATTGGTCGGCGCTCTGGGTCGCCAGCACCTGGACGTCCCCCTCAACCTGGAAGGTGATTTCCTGATCCGCCCACAGCACAGGCCTTCCCTGGGCGTCCTGCGCCCCTGCCCATAGGGTGAATACCGACGTTCCATCTGCAGGCAGGGCAGCTGCATCCGCCTTTAAGGTGATCTTTACCGCCGCGCCGGTGGTCTCGATCTGATCCTCCCCGATTTTGCTGCCGCCGCGATAGGCCACAGCCTTTAAAAGGCCCGGCTCATAGGGGACGCGGATACGCGCCCTTTCATAGGGCGGAACCGGGAAGCGGCCCATGCTCTTGTCATTGAGGAATACCTCCGCCTCGTCTCCCCCCGTATAGACAGTCACATCCATCAGGTCCCCGATCATGGCGTCATAGTTCCAGTGGAATGGAGCTATTTTGACGAAATCGTCTCCACACCACATGGCGCGGGTGAAGTATGTATTCTCGCTGGGTTCTGCGTCCTGCTCAATCAAGCCGCTGCGGGAATAGAGCTTGGGCCAGCCGCGGGTTTCCCCCCGATAGCGGTAGCCGGTCCAGTGGAAAAGCCCCATGACAAAGGGACGCTGATCCGCCAGCATCCAGTCGTATCCGGTGCCGTCCCGCATGATGTTGAACTCATCCATCAGGCCTCCTATTTCCGAAAGCACCATGGGGGTGTTGGGATAGGCCGCGTGAATTTCGTCAAACCGGTCGTAGTTGTAATTGACCCCGATGATGTCGGAAACACTTCCCACCGCCTTGTTGGTTATGCCGGTGTGCATTGCCAGCAGCACCGGGCGGGTGGAATCCAGCTTGGCTGTGAAGCTGCGCATGGCCGCCATAATTTTCTGCCCACGCTCGCACCCCTGGAGAGGCTCCTCATTGGCCATGGACCAGAGGATAATACTGGGATGGTTGCGGTCCCGCACCAGCATATTTTCCAGGTGGAGAAGCCCCTGGGGGGAGGCGTCAAACCAGCGGTTCTCATCCATTACCAGGATACCCAGCTCATCGCAGTAATCCAATACCTCAGGAGTGGGGGGATTATGAGAGCAACGGTAGGCGTTGACGCCTATGGATTTGAGCAGCTCCATCCGCTGGCGGCGGATACGGTCCGGCACGGCTACGCCCAGGTTGGCATGATCCTCATGGCAGCACACGCCCTTGAGCTTGACATGGCGGCCATTGAGGAAAAACCCCTCGTTGCAGTCAAAGCGCAGGGTGCGGTAGCCAAACCGGGTGGTATAGCGGTCTATCTCCCTTTCGCCATCCATCAGAAGCGTTTCAAGGGTGTACAGACTGGGGTTTTCGATATCCCACAGTTCCGGGTTCTGGACCGTGATGTCAGTATCGAACACGGCTTTTTCCCTTGGCGGAAGGACTGCCGCCTGTTCCGCAGTGGCAAAGATCTCCCCTTTCGCCCCCCGGATGACGGACCGCAGGGAAAGGGTACGCTCCTCATAGGTGTCGTTGCAAAGGGTAGACTGGATGTGGTTGGTCCAGGCCTGCCCGTCCTCCTTTTGGCTGGTGATGAAGGTTCCCCATTGCCCTACATAGGTCTTTTCGGATTTGACCATCCAGACATGGCGGTAAATGCCCCCGCCTTCATACCACCATCCCTCAAAGTCGCTGTTGTCCACATAGACAGAGACCAGGTTGAGCCTGCCGTCCGTCAGGACCACGTCGCTGATATCCACCTGAAAGGAGGTATACCCGCAGAAATTGCGGTGCAGCAGATGGCCGTTGACCCATACCTTACAGTGGGTACACACACCATCGAACACCAGGCGGATGCTTCTCTCCCCATCCTCCGGCTCCAGGCGGAAGCTGCGGCGGTACCAGCCGTTGCGCCGCCGCAAAAAGCCGTGGGCGGCAGGAACTGTTGGGTCGGGCTGCTCATTGATGACAAAATCGTGGGGAAGGGTAACCTTCTCCCAGTCCCCGTCGTAGTAAGCGGGATCAGCTGGTCCCCGTCCGCTCTCCGCTTTGGTCTTAAAGTAAACGTAATTGTGGTTGAGGGGCTCTATCAGCTGGGTATCATCCAGGTGAAACCGCCACCCTGCGTCCATAGACAAAATTTCCCGGCTCATATATCTGTGTGCCTCCTTTGTAGGCCTTCACCAGGTGAAGGAGAATTTGGTTTTATGCTCGTATCTCTCCCCTGCCCGCAGCATGGGAGAGGGGAAGACAGGAAGATTTACGGCGTTGGCGGGATACAGAGGCTGCAGGCAAAAGGCGCATTTTCCTGCATAAATTGTTCCCGCTTTCCCCGTACAGGGAGCATTTGCAAAGTTGTTGACGTAAAAATGCACAGCCGGCATGTCGGTGTACAGGGTCAGTGTCCGTCCGCTGGCATCGTCCCAGACTGTCGCAGCTTTCCCCCGCTCCTCGGAGAGCAGGTATGTATGGTCAAAGTAACCGGTATGATGCATCTGTTCGTGGGTTCCGTCCTTTAAAAGGGGCGCAGGGGTCTGGAAATCAAAAACAGTTCCCGCAACGCCCACCGTCCCGCCGTCCGGTACCATCTCCCCGTCTAAATGGACGATCCGGTCGGAGTGCAGCTGCATTCTGTGCCCGGCCAATTCCCCGGAGGAATGGCCGGAAAGATTAAAATACAGGTGGTTGCTCAGACTGACCGGCGTATCCCGGTCACTTTGGGCGCAGTAGCGGATTTCAAGGGCCTTGTTCTTCAAGGTGAAGGTTACAGACACCTTCAGGCAGCCGGGATAGCCCTCATCCCGGTCCAGGGACTCATAAGACAGCGTTACACTGTCCTCGGAGTAACTGTCACAGACAAACAACCTTTTATCCAGCCCCAGAAACCCGCCGTGACAGTGATGCCCCATTTTATTGGGGGACAAAACGACGGTTTCCCCGCCATGATGATAAATGCCATGGCGGATACGGCCTGCGCAGCGCCCCAAAGTGACGCCAAACATAGGGCCCCAGCGAATGAGGCGGGATTCCGGCTCATCCTGTCCAAGGAGAATATCGTCATATCCGCCCCCCTGGCACGGAACCAGCAGCGAAAGCACCGCTGCCCCAACGTTTGAGATCTCCGCCGCGAGGCCGGAAGCATCCCGCAGGGTATAGACGCAGACAGGCACACCGTTGACAGCCCGTCCGGTTCTTCTTTCTGACAAATGGATTCCCCCTTTGTTTTTTAATGAAGCAGGAGGGGGAGCCCGGCCCTGAAAACCGGGCTCCCCTTGGTAAAATGCCAGCAGCAAAATGCTGTTGTTCTCTGAACTGTTGCAGGTCTATTCGCTTATTTGGCATAGGGCGCGTACTGTTCGGTCCACACCTGGGAGCGGATCTTGCCGTCAGTCTCCCAAGCCTGTTCCACTGCCTTCTGCCAATCCGCCTGGGTGTACTGGCCGAAAATCACCTTGGATACCGCTTCACTGATCAGCGTTTCCGCATCATTGGTCAGCATTTCCGCCGGGGTTCCTGTCATAGAATAAGGAACATAATAGTCCCATGCAGGCGTACAGACAACGTCTTCGTTAATATGGCGGCGCGCTTCACTCATTTCAAAGTTGATATAATCATTGGGATCAATCATAGGCGGAGTGTAACGGCTGTAGTCAAACCAGTCAATCATCTGATAGTGCATCAGATAACGGTTATCCGCATCCGGAAGATAGATAAAACTCTTTTTATCCTCTGCGTATTTCCAGTGTTCTCCTTCAATGCCATAGGTCACCAACATATAATTTTCATTTTCCGCATACATCCAGTTGAGCAGACGGGTAGCCGCCTCAGTCTCTTTGCTGGTAACGGAAAGCACCAATTCCGCCATATAGTCCGGATTCTGCCGCCAGCTTGAATCTCCAGAAGGCGCATTCTTCATGTTCGCAAGCGGGAGCCAATGGCTGCGGCTGTTGGGATTGTTATCCCGTGTCACCTTACTGGCGCGAACGCCGTTATTATACCAACCGGTATAGCAGGCGATTCGGTCAGCAGATGCAATATCCAGAAATTGTTCATAGGTCAATGTCAGATATTCAGGATACATATAACCCTTGGTATACCACTCCTGGCCCTTGAGCAGCATATCATATACATTTTCGTGCATATACCACGGTTTTACGGTTCCATCCGTATCCAGATAATGATCTCCGGAAAAGCCGCAGAAATAGGGTCGAAATGCGGTGATATAGCTGTCATAATGGGGTACATAGGGTATTTCATCCGCAATTCCGTTTCCGTTTAGATCGGTGGTTCTAACCTTTTCAAAAAAGGTTTCCAACTCCTCCAGCGTTGTGGGCGCCGACATTCCAAGTGCCTCATACCAATCATCCCGAATCATGGGGGTGTGGCCCTTAGGAAAGAGCTCATGCCTTGGGACAGCGTAGGTGACTCCATCCGCATTGCGGCAGGACAGCCAAGCCTCCTCTGGGATCATTTCCATCAGGTCAGGGGCATACTTTTCCAGAGCATCATCCAGCGGCCCAATGGCCTTTTTCTCAAACATTTTCACCCAGTTGCCCGCAATCGGGCCGGGGGTGATATTGATATAATCCATTGTCTCACTGGAGGCAATCAAGGCGTTGACCTTTTCATTGTAGTTGCTCTCCGGAACCACAATGGTGTCAAAGCGAATGCCGGAGCGCTTTTCAATCTCCTCCTTTACCAGTGTATTGTCTGTCTTGCTTTCACGGTTGCTGATTCCCCGGACCACAAATACCGCTGGATTCTCCTGTACAGCCCCATCGGGAGATATTGAGGAGGGCGCTGTTGAGGAAGTGGAGGGGCTGGCGCTTGGGACCATGCTTGTGGAAGAAGGGCCGTCGCTTATAGAGCATCCGCAGATGCCAGCAAATATTGTCAGTCCTAACAGAAGGGAGAGAATGCGTTTCATAAAATTCCCCTTTCCTAATAATTTGCTCTATTTGCCCATCCCAAGAATAGGCAAACGTGACAAATTATTTTAGTTGATGCTTCTTTCAAAAACTGCGCTGTATTTCCTTTCAGAAGAGCTCTATTTTGCATAGGGAGCATACTGTTCGGTCCACACCTGGGAGCGGATCTTGCCGTCAGTCTCCCAAGCCTGTTCCACTGCCTTTTGCCAATCCGCCTGGGTGTACTGGCCATAAATCACCTTGGATACCGCTTCATTGATGAGGGTTTCCGCGTCGTTGGTCAGCATCTCCGCTGGGGTTCCGGTCATGGAATAGGGGATGTAGTAGTCCCAAGCGGGCGCGCATACAACATCCTCATTGATATGGCGGCGCGCTTCGCTCATCTCAAATTTCACAAAGTCCTCCGAATCGATCAGGGGCGGGGTGTAACGGCTGTAATCAAACCAGTCCAGCATCTGGTAATGGGCCTGGTAGCCGTCGTCTGCGCCGGGCAGATAGACAAAGCTCTTTTTGTCATCCGAGTACTCCCAGTGCTTCCCTTCCATGCCATAGGTCACCAGCATATAGTTTTCATTGTCCGCAAACATCCAGTTGAGCAGACGGGTGGCTGCCTCTGTTTCCTTGCTGGTAACCGAAAGCACCAGCTCTGCCATATAGTCCGGATTCTGCCTCCAGGCAGAATCACCAGAGGGCGCGTCGGTCAGATTGGCAATGGGAAGCCAGTGGCTGCGGCTGTTGGGGTTGTTGTCCCGTGTCACCTTGCTGCCGCGGATGCCGTCGTTATACCAACCGGTAAAGCTGGCGACGCGGTCGGCGGAGGCGAGGTCCACAAGCTGTTCATAGGTCAGCGTCAGATATTCGGGGTACATGTACCCCTTGGCATACCACTCCTGGCCCTTGAGCAGCATATCATATACATTTTCGTGCATATACCATGGTTTTACCGTCCCATCCGTATCCAGATAATGGTCTCCGGAAAAACCGCAGAAATAGGGCCGGAACGCGGTAATATAGCTGTCGTAAGCGGGAATATAGGGTATCTCGTCCGCGACGCCGTTTCCGTTTAGATCCGTGGTTTTGACCTTTTCAAAGAAGGTCTCCAGCTCTGCCAGCGTCTTGGGCGCCGGCATTCCAAGTTCCTCATACCAGTCGTCCCGGATCATGGGGGTATGGCCCTTGGGGAAGAGTTCATGCCTTGGCACAGCATAGGTGACCCCCTCCGCATTGCGGCAGGACAGCCAAGCGTCCTCCGGGATCATGGCCATCAGGTCAGGGGCGTACTTTTCCAGAGCATCGTCCAACGGCGCGATGGCCTTTTTCTCGAACATCTTCGCCCAGTTGCCCGCCACCGGGCCGGGGGTGATGTTGATATAATCCATTGTTTCGCTGGAAGCGATCAGGGCATTGACTTTCTCATTGTAGTTGCTCTCCGGAACCACAATAGTGTCAAAACGAATACCAGAGCGCTTTTCAATCTCCTCCTTCACCAGGGAGTTATCTGTCTTACTCTCCTTGTTGCTGATGCCCCGCACCACAAATACCGCCGGATTTTCCTGCTTAAATTCGCTGGCGGGAACGTCGGATGGGGTGTTGGCTCCACTTTGCGTAGAACTGGATAAAGGATTTGCCGGGGAGGCGCTGGAGGACGGGGACCCGCTGCTTGCTGTGGAGCTGCATCCGCAGACGCTGGCTAACATTGCCGCCGATAAGGCCAAGGATACAAAGCGTTTCATAAAATACTCCTCTCTGTTTAGTTCTTGTTCTAAAAGAAACCGTCTTTCAACATCATGTCAATGGAATTGTTGAAAACCACCGCGCCCGGTCAGCCTTTGACAGAGCCTACCAACACCCCCTTTACAAAGTACTTTTGGATAAAGGGGTAAATACAGAGGATGGGGAGGGTGCTGATGACAATGGTCGCCATCTTCACTGTAACTGTGGCTGGAATCTGATCCAGAGTGGTATTGGCCGAGGATATGTTGCTGACATTGGTGCTTTCAATCAGCTGGCGGAGCATATACTGCAGTGTCCAGAGGTTATTGTCATTGATATACAGCAGGCCGTCAAACCACTGATTCCAGTGGGAAATGGCATAGAACAGCACCAAAGTGGCCAGAGAAGCCTGGGAAAGAGGCAGGTAAATCTGTATAAAGACGGTCATATCGTTTGCGCCGTCAATCTTCGCGGCCTCTTCCAGGGTAAAGGGGACCTGCATAAAGAAATTGCGCAGAATCAGCAGGTTAAACGCGTTGATCGCCTGGGGAATGATATAAACCCAAAAGCTGTTAATAAGATGCAGCGATTTGATCAGGATAAAGGAGGGGATCATCCCGCCGCTGAACCACATGGTAAAGACAATCAGCCCTGTAATAACCTTCCTGCCGGGATAATACTTTTTGGAGAGCGGGTATGCCGCCAGCGCCGTCAAGGCTATGTTGATGCTCGTCCCAATCACAGTTCGCAGAATGGTATTCAGGTACCCCCTTGGGATATTGGTCCCGGAAAAGAGGATGAACTTGTAGCCGGAAAAGTCAAAGGTACGGGGAAACAGACGCGTGGGATTGAGGGCGCGCTCGCCGTCGGTCATCACCGAGCGGCCTATGACGTAGATCATGGGATAAAGCATAATCAGGCAGAGGAGGATCAATACCACTGCCACAACGGCAGACCATATCCGGTCCCCCCGGGACATCTTGATACGCATCAGGAACAGCTCCTTTCCATTTTAAGAAATTAAATCAAGCCCTCGGAGCCAAATTTTTTGGAAATCCAGTTGGTAAACAGGATCAGCGTCAGGGAGATGCCGGATTTAAAGAGGCCAACAGCCGCAGTGTAGGAGAATTTTCCCTCCTGTATGCCGTTGCGGTAAATGTAGGTTTCAAACACGTCGCCCACTTCGTATACTGCCGGGCTGTAAAGATTGAAGATCTGTTCAAAGTTGTCGTCCATGATTCTGCCAATCGACAAAATGAGCATAATTACAATGATTTCGGAGATGGAGGGGAGCGTGATATTGACGATCTGCCGGATTTTCCCCGCGCCGTCAATGGTGGCCGCCTCATAAAGCTGCTGGTCGATTCCGGAGATCGCCGCCAGATATATGATAGAGCTGTACCCCACGTTCTTCCATATATCGCTGATCACCAGAATCCCCCTGAACAGGGAGGTTTCAGCCAGGAAGTAGACAGGTTCCGCCCCAAAGAAGCCGAGAAAGCCGTTGATCGCCCCGCCATCCGGCGAAAGCAGCATTTTCAGCAGCCCAGCCACCACAACCCAGGAGAGAAAATACGGCATATAGGTAATGGTCTGCACCGCCTTTTTAAAATAACGGTTGCGCACATCATTGAGCATCAGGGCCAGAATGACCGGCGCGGTAAAACCGAAAAGAATCCGATACAGGCTGAGGATCAGCGTATTAAAGAACACACGGCCAAAATACATGGAACTGACAAAGTTTTTAAAATGCTGCAGTCCCATCCATTCGGCTTCAAAGATAGCGGCAAAACCTCCGGCGCCCCCGTTGTAATTCTTAAAGGCCATCACCAGCCCGCCCATAGGCAGGTACTTAAACACCAGAAAATAGATCAGTCCAGGTACCAACATAAGGTGAAGGAATGTATAATCACAGAAATAATGCTTGATCCGCGTCAAGCGGCCGGGTTGACGCTCCTGCTTCGGGCGGGCTGATATCTCGCTCATGTTTGAACCCCCATTTGCAAATTTGATTGTATATCATGTCCTCCGCGTTTCTGACTGAAAGGACAAGGTACCGCTGGCTTTTGATGTCAAGGTCCTTCCGCGAGTTCATTCTATCATGCCAAACCCAGAGGTGTATATACCAAAAAAGCGTAAAAAATAGCAAATACTGACGATAATAATCAAAAAGAGACAATTTTTTTATGCAAAACACTATAACATCCATATTGTAAGACACAGCACACACCGAGATCAGGCCTCTCAAGGACAAACAGGCACAAAGGGCTTTCGACTTGTAAAAGTACGAAATGCCCTTTGTGCCTGTTCTTTTCTCCGACCTGCAAGCAGTTTACGCTTACAAAAACGGTATGTCATTGGTTCATTTTGCTGAGTCCAGAAATCAGTTTCTCGAAAGTATCCTCCCTAAATTCCCAGCAGCTGGCGTTTTTTCGCGGTGAATTCTTCTTCTGTAATAATTCCACTGTCCAGCAGCGCCTTATATTTTTGTATTTCTTCTATGGGATCCGCCGTTGGAACGGTTCGCACAGCAGCGGCGTCTGGAGACACGCTGAGGGGGATGTGTACCTCTGGCGCGTCAGGGTTGATGAGAATCATAAGATTGGCCGCCATAGCGTAAAACGCATCCATTTCTTTTTGATAGCTGCGCAGGAAATCCTGAACGCTGGGATAGCTTTGGTCAAATTTTGGAGCCCTGCGGTTCCTGGAATGTACCCCGCTCCAGTAGGGATGTTCCAGCGTCATCTCTATTACAAAATCATTGGAGATGGGCTGTTCCTCAAATTCCGGGCGACTCATGTAGGTGAAGGACGAGCTGCCGCTCTTGTCTTCTCCCATCTCTTTCATTTTCTTTTCCATTTTCTCCATATATTCGTACTGCTGCATCTGCACCCGGAACTGCGACACCAGCGGAGCCAAAGCCTGGACACGGGAGGGAGTGTCAGACTCGTAAATGTTCAGCCCCTCTGGGCTGCTTTCGAACAGGACTTTTCCATCCTCCAGAATTCGGAACGCTTTCAGGCAGGACGATTCCATGACCAGTGATTCCTTTTTGGTGTTGATACGGAACAGCTTTTTAGGCACATCCATTTGAAAGTCGCTGCCCCAATCGCTATAACTAAAGCTGAAGGTCGCATCAAAGCTGTCCCGCAGTATCTGGTTTTCCTGATAGAAGGACAGGTACTGGCGGAAATCGTCCAGCGTCATCTTCTCCTGAACGCCGTCAGGCAGGTCTATTTTACTTTCACATTCCCTGCAGATAGGGATTCCCGCCACTCCGTCAGGGAACAGCCTGGGCGTTGCATTGCCGCAGATTGGGCAGGGTTTCTTACTGTTGCTGAATAATCCCATGAAAAAAATCCTCCTTTGTGGAAAACAATCAGTATATTCAAATTTTTCACAGTGAATCATTTGCTCTATTTATCTTACGGGTAAGCAAGCCCGGCAAATTATCTTGAATGATTCTTTATCGAACCCCCGCGCCCCCGCCGCCGGAAAATCCGCTTCCTCCTCCGAAGGAAGACCTGCCGCCGCTTCCTCCGCGGCGGGCAGCTTCCCGAAGCTGGTGCCCCCGGGCATAGATGCCGTACATCATGTGGTTATAGTACCCCGCATAGCTGATGCAGCGGGTAAAGCGTTCTACCTGCGGAAGCGCCTCCGGGTACAGTTCCCGGATTTGGGGCGCTACCTTGTCGGCAATCCCCAGCAGTACGGCATAAATCAGATAGTCCTGCCAGATTACAGTTTCCTGCACCCCGCGCTCATGGATCAGGGAAAAATCCAGCAGGAACCGTTTCAGTCCGAGGATCTCGTCCAACTGGCTCTGTCCTTGTTTCGTAAGGTTTTTTACGCCGCTGCGAACAGCCCCTTTGAAGCACCCGCCCCGGAGCAGCGCCCGATCCGCTTCCCGCTGGCATGATTCAATAAATGAAGCCAATGGCTTGCTGTTGTGATTGCAGTAACGTTCCAGCTCCTTAGCCTGCAAAACGCCGTCCTGCCCTGCGGCTGCCTCTAAAACCGTGTATAATATGTCGTCATACTGTCCGGCGTCCTGTGGCGGGTGGACAAGACGAAGGTTTACCTGTTCGGAATTGCCGTCCTCCTCCGGCTCTAAACATCCTGCACTGATCAGCCTCAGCAGATAAGCGCCTAGCAGTGCATCCTCCTGGCATAGATTGCAGCAGACACCCAGGCGATGGGTCACGTTCAGATTGCCGTTGTTGGGCGCGTCCCGGAAATAGTCCACATGTTCCAATTGTTTTCGCTGTCTGGCCTTTTGAAGCTTTACAGGTATCAATACAGCCAGAACGACCAGAACGCCAGCAAAAAGAAGGATTACAGTCCCCAGCAAAATCTCGCCAGGAGTTGCCTCTACATCTTCTTCTGTATAGTCGCTTCCGCCAAAGGCCCGCTCCTTTACTTCCCCAAAACTGCCGTCCGCATTGCGTACAGGGGAGAGCACGCCCTTTTTCAGAGAAACCATAATGGTCATATGTTCGCCGCTTTCCAGGGCGCTTTCGCCCCAAGCGCGGATTACGCCGTCCTCGAACTGGATTTGCCCGTCAAAGCCAAAAGCCCAGATATCGCAGATTTCACTGGTCAAGGGCGTGCCGTCCTGGCTGCGGATCGTCAGCGTTACATCTGTTGGAAACAAGCTTGTTTCGTCTACAAAGCGATGGTTAAAACCATCCGCGTCAAAATAAGCTCCTACTAAGTTGTGGAGAACATATGTAATAGTATATTGCCGGGAACCGTATTCACCAATGCCCCAGCACAGCTCTACGCCTTCTCCTGTCTCCAGGATGCCGCATTTACCCGCCTTTTCCTCAAAGGATGCATCTACATCCCAATTTTCCAGAAGGGTATACGCCCCGTTCCCATCAGAAACGGAAAAGTCCGTGATTTCCAGATATCCGCTGTCCCGGCAGGCAAGATAAAACTCCGTTCCCTCCTCCGTATCCGCTGTCCAGGTCTGGGTAATGACCGCGGAACCATCCGGGCGCAGGGCCACGTCGATCTCCATCTCCGGCACACGGTTGGCAGCGGCGGCTGGGAAACAGCAAACCGCCGCATAAAGGCATAACGCCAGAAGTACAGCAATTACCCTTTTCATGTGTTACAATTACCTCATACTGGGCATATCTGCCTTGTCCTCTACTGCTTCCAAGTAGCCCCTTTGCCGGAAGCCAAAAACCCCCGCCAGCAGCGAGGTTGGGAACATCCGCAGTTCCCGGTTCAGTTTGGTCACGCTGTCATTGTAAATCAGGCGGCTGGTTCGCACCATCTTTTCATAGCTGTCCACAGCATTCATACATTTGGCGTAGCTCTCGTTTGCTTTTAACTCCGGGTATTTCTCCGTAACCATGGAAATACGTCCTAGGGCTTCAGTGATAATATTCTCCTGTTTTACTACATCGTCCGGTGTTGAGGTGGCTGTGATGACACTCCGGCGGGAACGTATCGTCTCAATCAGCGTTTGGGATTCATGGGCGGCATACCCCTTGGTTAAATCCAGCAGCGCGGTCAGGGCGTCAAACCGTGAGGAAAGCTGCACGCCGATTTGGGCCATGGCGTTGTTGATATTCTCGTCCATGACCGCCAGCCTTCGCTGGCAGGAGACAGCCCATGCCCCCAAAAGTACAACGGCTGCCACAGCAATAATAATTCCCATAATCAAAATCCCCCTTTTCATTATGTAAAGATGCAAAAGGCGGATACGGACAAACCCGCATCCGCTGTATACGTAATCCCAAATACATTATAAGCAATGGCTATGCAAAAGGACGTTTTTGGCGCGAATCGCACCAAAAACGTCCTAAATCGACAGTCCCCTGAGGCTGACCTTATAGGAACAGTCTTAGAATAAACTGCCCCTCCTGCACTGTAAAGGAATAGACGCCGCTATGCCGTTCCACAATGGCGCAGATGCTCTTTGCGCCGATACCATGGCCCGGCTGATCGGAAACAGGAAGCCCTTTTTGGAAACGTACCTTTTCTTTACAGGGGTTTGTTACCTGGATGAAGGACTTGCAGGTTTTGCTGTTAAACCAGAACTGCAATGAAACGGTGCAGCTCTCCCCTGCCCTGACAAATGGCTGGCAGGCGCAGATCGCATTTTCCAGGGCATTGGAAAGAATCACACAGAGGTCGCTGTCCGAAACAGAGATAAGGGAAGGAAGCGTCCCTTCTACCACAAAGCCTATGCCCTGCTTTTCCGTTCGGTCCGCAAAGGAGCAAAGGATAAGGTTGACAGCTTCATTTTCGCAGTAATTTTTCACCTTTTGGGCCTCAATCTCCCGGAAAATATCAGAAATGTAGTTTTGCGCCCGGTCATCTTCCCCATTTTGAATGCAGGCAGAAAGATACTGGAGATGGTGACGCAGGTCATGGCG
This sequence comes from uncultured Oscillospiraceae bacterium, assembly GCA_949737515.1. Lineage (GTDB taxonomy): Bacteria > Bacillota > Clostridia > Oscillospirales > Ruminococcaceae > UBA1405. The sequence goes on from CATJCP010000295.1 coordinate 24,690, forward strand.
ATGCCGGGCGGCCATCTCCTGGGATTCCCTCAGGGCGCTAATCTGCTGGACCGACTGATCCAGCTGGAGTTTCAGGCTGTCCTGTACCTGTTTGGCCTGCCACCGCTGTTCCTCTGTGGATGAGTTATAAAGCAGGAAGATCAAATAAGCGATACAGCAGACAAAGGGCATAAATTCCAGCACTGCCGGCTCACCGCTGGAAAGAAGACCCGTATATATCCGCGTCAGGTAATCAAAACCGTAATACAAGGCAGGGATTACGCCAAACTGGCATTGGTTTTTGACTGGATATTTAGAAAGAAGCTGTATGGAAGGGGAAGCGAAATGCAGCAGAAAGAGCAGCAGCGGCAAAGTAACCGCAATCTCCACAATATTTTGGAGGAAGGCGTCGCCGGACAGTACAGCAACTACCGCCAGCGCGATCCATCGCCGCAGTTGGCAGAACAGGTAAACAGAGAGGATGGAGACAACAGGCCAAAGCAGCCGGCGGGTAAGGATGTAGAGCATCATCAGAATCGGCAGGTGGACAGTAACAGGACAGAGCTGCCGCCGGAGCTCTGCGCTCCACTGCTGGTATATCAGCCCCTGCGGTATCAGCATCAGCGCCATGCCTCCCCAGAAAACCAGGCAGCTGCGCCAGGTGCGGGGAACATTACAAAAGGACATTGCTAAAATTCCTCCAAAAAGGCATACAGAGGCGTCATTCAGCAGCGCCGCCAAAACATCCGCCGGAATTGTCATAGCTTCACCCGCCCTTTTTGTGCCGCGTATTCCAAAAATGCGGCCTTGACCCTGCTGTATTTGCCGTGGGGAATCGGTATTTGGGTAAGGCAGGACATGGTAATGGCCCGGTAAGATATTTCCTGCACATATTCCATGTTGATGAGGAAAGAGCGGTGGGGACGCAGAAAGCCGCCGTATCCCTCCAGCCGGTATTCCAGTTCATCCAGTTTCCCGGTGCTCTCCAATACCCTACCGGAGATTAGGTGAAGGAAGATCGTTCGATGAACCACCTCGCAGAATTCCAGCTTCCTTGGTTCCAGCCGTGTAATGCCTGTCCTGCACCGCAGAATAAACCCGTCAAACTGTTCCTTCCGGCAAAATTCCAGAACCGAATCCATAAGGCGGAACAGGGCCTCTGCCTGGAGGGGCTTGAGCTGATAAAAATAGGCGTTCACTGTGTAAGACTGCACTGCAAATTCCGACGAGGCAGTCAGAAAGATGATCTTGGCGCTGCTGTCGTAGTTTCGTATCTCGGCAGCAGTTTCAATCCCATTCTGCCCTGGCATGAGAATATCCAAGAAAAAAATATCGAATTGGACGCCCTTCTCCACCACTGCCAGCAGCTCCAACGGGCTTTGAAAGGCAGTATAATTGAATTCTACCCCCGCTCTGTACTCTGTATGGTATTGCCTCAAAAGGTTCATCAGTTCGTTCAGTTCAGAAATTTCATCATCACAAAGTGCAATCTTTATCATAGCGGTCTGGCTTCCCCCTTTCGCGACAGGGAACTATCCCGGGCACACAGCGCGAAATTTTCAACCCTTCTATTATAACAGAAAAAGCTTTTTCTGTACTGTTTTTGTCCTGAAATGTACATTTTTCGTCTTGAACTGACTCAACAGATGTAACAGGCCAAGGGAAAAATTCAGGTTTGTCTAACTCTGGGAAGCCTGGGTTATTCTTCCTTTCTCAGAAAGCCTTATGTTCCGGCGGAATACCTGCTTGGCTGCTGTCCACAAAACCGAAATGAGGTTTATGACCGATATATTATACCCATGCAAGAGGCTGGAGTACTGCAGCCTGCGCTCATTCCCGTATGGTGTTTATAGAATCCTGGTGGCGGTTGTCCCTCCGGTATGCCGCCGGGGTAACTCCCACATATTTCTTAAAAATAGCAGAAAACTGTTTGGCGTTGTTGTATCCTACCTCCTCAGAAATTTCATTGATTGTCTTTTCGGTTGTCATCAACAGCCTGCGTGCCTTATACAGCTTGACGCTGGTCAGATATTCTTTGAAGTTCTGCCCCACTTCCTCTTTAAACAGACTGGAAAGATAAGGGGTTGTAACCCCCAGCCTCCCGGCAAGGTCTGATAAGCTCAAATCCGTATTGGATTCTGTTTCTACAATGTCCAAGGCCTGGGCGACTATTTTACTGTAACTCGCTGTTTCACGTGTACTGAGCACCTTCTGTACATATTCGCTCAACCATTGGGCTGTTTCCTCAAAACTTTGGAAAAAGCTGTCAAAGTTGATAAACCGGTCTGTCAGAACCCTGACCGCTTCGCTGTCCCTCATCCCCAGCTCGGCAAAAAATTCACACAGAATATTGATGAGGTCTTTGCAATAATACTGATAGTCTGTAATGAGGATCCCTTTATCCCGGAGCATCTCCAGATGGGAGCGGATCAGATGGGATATTTCCTGCGGGCTGCTGGAAAGGAGGTTTTTCTTTAAATGCTTTTTGTAGTAGTAATAATTGATAGGGCTGTTTTCCCCCTGGGTAAGTTCCCCCTTAGAAATCACGGTATTGTATCCAAATACAAAGCGGTAGCGAATCACCTCTTTTGCTTCCCTGCCGCTGATAAAAAGCTTGGAAAGGTTTTCACCGATGGTTCCAATCCCAATGATAGATTCAATTTCAAACCGGTTCATAAGGATATTTTGAAAAAATCCAAGGCTGACCTTCAGCTTATATACAAGGCCGTCTGTTTCAAAGTGCTCTGGGCAGGCGATTACCGCCCATATTTTCGCTTCGTCTGATGGGCTTTCAAAAAATGTCCGCATAGGTTCTGTTTCCTCAGGCAGCGTATTGGACAGAACCTCCAGAATCCCGGAGAGAAAGAGGGACTGTTCCTTTTCCGTCATAGATTCCATGTACTTGTGCAGGCTGCCGCTGAATTCAACCAAAACGGCAATACAGGGACGGTCGTATTGAAATCCTAAAAACTCTCCCCTTCGCCGCAGATCCTCCTGGGATACAGCATCCCCCATCAACACTTGGTATAAAAAATACTGTCCAAGGAGGGCTTCGCTTTCATCCAGGCTGCTTTGCAGCCGGTTATTCTGTTTCTCCATTTGTTCCTGCCGGCCATGAGCAGCGGCAAGCTCTGTCAATATTGACTGAATCTTACTGTTAATCTGCTTATATTCGTCCTTGGAGGAAATTTGAGGGATACCTGCAAGGTTCTGGAAGCCTGTTTCCTCAGAAAGCAGCTCTCCAATTTGCTGGATGGGCGTATAAAGCCTTTTGGAAATCAGATAGGAGCCAGCCAAAGCAATCAATAACGCCACGGCGGAAATCAATATAATCCGGTTCCGCATATAGTCGATTTTACCGGTTACGCTTCTCTCAGGGACGGCAATTACATAGTCCCACCCGGTCATATCCGAATGGCGGTTTGAAATCAGGTAGTCAATCCCCTCAAAAGACTGTACACTGTCTTTTCCTCTGTCCATACCAGCATATAATGCAGGGGGGATTTCCGGGTTGCTGGAAATAATGACTTTGCCCTCTGCATCAAGAATGGCAACTGAACTGAGGGGCGAGGATGACCTTAGGAAAATATTTCTAAATAAACTGGCTGTATCCAGTTCTACCACAAGGATTCCCCCTGGCTGCTGATAGTAGTTCCCAATTAAATAAAACAGGCGGATATTATCCGTAGGCCGTTCCGGTGCGGTGGTTTGCCGCCCGCCCTCTATCCAGACTTTCCTGGAATAGCTTTCAAAAAGGGCCGATACGCTGTCCACATCGGCGTCAGTGAGAAAACGCGCCCCCTGTTCGCTGACGCACATCTGATTGCGGATACTGTACACGCGCACCCCTTTAATATGGGGGTTGGTATCCACCATGGCGGAAGCCACTCCGGAAACACTGTTTACTAAGGTGACAGTGGAATACCGGTCAATGCGGAGCCGGTTGGAGATTAAGGAAGTTACATTGCTGTTAGCAGCGAGCTGGTCCGCTGAACTTTCTATGGTGGACAGCGTCTGCTCAATGTTTTCAATTACATATGAGATCATTTCATTGTTTGAACGAAAAATTTCCTCTTGAAGGATCTTATGCGCAGCCAGGTAACTGGAAACGGCAAATACCAGTGTGAGAACCAGTATAAAAGTTGAAAGGAGAAGGAACATGACTGTAAAGGCACTTACGCGGTCTTTTATTCTTTGCAGCAGCATCCTCAGGAGCACACCTTTCTGGAATATTGTCTATTATACCCAAAAACTAAAATGATTTCTTTACTATTATACCATATCCCCATAGAAAAGGAAAGCGCCGCAAAATGCAGGGCATTTTGCGGCGGTTCCAAATGTTTTAGGCGCAGGAACGGATTACACGGCGCACCCCTTCTATTTTCCTGTTTTTGCCTGCGAAACTATTCCAGGGTCATGGTGTCGAGGGCGCCCTGGTAAGCGGCGATGTACTCGTCAACCCGCATACCGTCAAACATGGAGACAAAGGCGTTCCAGGAGTCATCGGTGACACCCTCGGTGATAAAGGTGGCCATATATTCCTTTACGGCATTGTCTATATCGGTTTTGATTAAGGCGTTGCTCTGGTTCTGCTCGGAGGTCAGGGGGGCCAGGTCAAGGTAATCGTTGGAGTACTTCTGCATCAGGCCCTTGTCGGTGTAGGTCTGGCAGTAGGTGGTTTTCTCAATCCTCTGCTCCGGCCAGTCAAAGACGGAGTCAATGTATTTGCCGGGGCCAAAGAACAAGCAGTTGCAGTCCAGGAAGTTCTTTACGTCGATATCGCCCATCATCAGGGTCTGAACCTTGTTCTGGTCGTTGTATTTCCAGCCGGTGCCGTCTGTGGCGTCCTTTTCGCCGTAGTACAGGGAGTACATGGTTTCGGTTTCCATCATAGCGTCCAGCAGGCGGAGGGTCTGGGGGACATATTGGTTGGCAATGGTGATATACGCGCCTTTGCTTGCCTTTTCAAAGGACTTGTAATCAACGGTAGTGGCAGCATCGGGGACATAAACGGTACAGGTTGCAGCTACTCCATCGTCAAAGCCCATAGCTTTCAGCCGCCAGGCGGTAAAGAAGCCAGCATTGCCTTCCTTGAACTTGGTTTCCACCGTGTTCTGGTCCTGGGAAATCATTTCAGGGTCAGTTAAACCTTCGGTATAGCAGGTGTGGAGCCATTCCATACAGTCACGGAAGCCCTGCTGGGTGGCGGTGAACTGCACCTTTTTATCATTGTCGATGAAAAGCCAGTTGTTGGGGCCGGCGGGAACGCCAAACAGTGGAAGCATATACCTTACGCCATAGAAGCCGTTGTCCAGGCTCATTTCCAGCGGAACCTCATCGTTGGGGTCGCCGTTGCCGTTGGCGTCCTGGGCCTTGAAGGCTCGGAGGACCTCGGTCAGTTCCGCCACATTGGTTGGCGTGTTCAGGTTCAGGCGGGTCAGCCAATCCTGGTTGATGAACCAGTGGGCGTTGGTGTTGATGTACTGGCCCACCATATAGCCGATGGCGTATTTATTGCCGTCAGAAGCAACCAGGGAGTTACAGGGATCGGAATCCTCAGCTGCCCTTCTCTCGGTATAGTTGGGCATATATTTGCTGGTCAGGTCGTCGTTGAGGGGGATCAGCAGCTTCTGGGTCACGCCGTATTCCTCTTGGTCAACGGGGGTATTGGGGGTGATGATGCAGTCTGGATACTCGCCGGAGGCAAACATCAGGTTCAGCTTGGTAGGCCAGTCGTTGCCCTTGATCATGTCCCATTCCAGCTTAATGCCGGTCTGCTCCTCCAGCCTCTGGATGGCGGGCATTTCGGAAGGGGCGGTCAGGGAGTCAACATCCCGGATGCCCTGCATAATTTTCAGGGTTATGGGTTCGTTGACAATGGGAAAGCCAGTTTCGTTGAAGTTTTCACCGGTAGCCGTATCTCCGCCGGTGGAGGTGGCAGAAGAGGAATCTGTCTTGGAAGGTGCGGCGCTTCCTCCGGTGCTGCCGGAAGAACTCTGTGAAGGGGAGCTCTGGCACCCTGCCATAACGGACACTGCCATAGCCGCAGCCAAAACAATAGTTAATGCTTTCTTTTTCATAAATATCCTCCTGAATTGTCTGTGTTTGTGTATGTGTCAGATTGATTAACCTTTGAGGGAACCAATCATAACGCCTTTTTCAAAATACTTCTGCATGAAGGCATACAGAATAACTACCGGGCCTGTGGCAACAACAATAATGCAGTATTTGGCAACCTGGGCAACCTTTGTGGCCTCTATCATGGATTCCACATTGTCCATCATGGTCATCATGTAGTCGCCGGATTTATCCACCTGGAGGGTTGCCAGGATTTCGCGAAGGATGGTTTGCAGGGGGTAAAGGTTCCTGTCGCGGAGATACACCAAACCGGTAAAATAATCGTTCCATTTGCCCACGCCATAGTAAACTGCCAGAACCGCCAGGATGGTTTTGCTCAAAGGAATAACCACTTTAAAGAAGTAGTCAAAATGTGATGCGCCGTCAATCATGGAAGCTTCATAGAGGGAATGGGGGATGCTGGTCTGTATAAAGGTTCTGGCAACCATCATATTCCAGACGCTGACGCTTCCCATAAGGATAATGACCCAGGGGGTATTGTACAAACCGATGTCCCGCATGGTCAGGAAGGTGGGGATCAGCCCGCCGCCAAAGAACATGGTAAAGATAAAGAACAAGTTGAATAAAGCTTTTCCCTTGAATTTGGGACGGGACAACACATAGGCAGCAAGCATTGTGATGATAATGCTGACGATAACGCTGGCAAAGGTGTACATAATGGAGTTGCCGTAGGAGCGAAGCAGCTCCCGGTACTTAAAGACCGCGTTGTATCCTCTGAAAGAGATTCCCACCGGATGCCAGACCACCTCGCCCCGGACAATGGCGTCGGGGTCAGAAATGGAGGCGATAACCACCAAGTACAGGGGGTAGAGGATCATAAACATGATGGCAATCCATAAGACAGTGTTGACAATATGGAATACCTGGTCGCTTTTGCTGATTCGTTTTTTCCTTTTTCTAACGGCGGTTCCCGCAGAAGCTGACATAGTTCTTCTCTCCCTTCCCTGTCAGAACAGGCCCACGTCGGTGGCCTTTTTAGATATCTTATTGACTGAGACAATCAGGATAAAGTTGATAACATTGATAAACAGCCCGATTGCCGCCGTATAGGAGAACTGGGCATTCCCAAGGCCCACATTGTAAACGTAAACGCCTATAATGTCCGATTTGGGGATGTTGCCTGCAGTCTGCATAACCAAAGCTTTTTCAGTGTTGCTGTTGAGCAGCTTGCCGCAGTCAAGAACAAGAACCATCATAATTGTCGGCAGGATGCTGGGGATGTCAATATACCAAATTTTCTGCCATATGCTGGCTCCGTCAATCTCGGCTGCTTCATACAATGCTTGGTCAATGCCAGAAAGCGCCGCAATATAAAGGATGGTGCTGTATCCTGCGCCCTGCCAGATACTTGATATGATATAGATAGGCCGGAAGGCTGACGCGCTGGACATATAATCGATCGCCCTAAGCCCAAGGGCTTCCCGGATTACGTTGAAGATACCGCTTGTTGGGGAAAGGAATATGTACAGCATACCGGCGAGGACAACCGTTGAAATGAAATAGGGTACATAGATAGTTGTCTGGATGCCCCTCTTGATGCGGTCATTCTTAATCTGGTTGAGCATGATTGCCATAATGACGGGAATCGGGAAGCCGATTAACAGGTTTTCAATGTTCAGGATTAAAGTATTGGCTAACAGGCGGGTGAAGTAATACGCATTAAAGAACGCTTTAAAATGCTTCAATCCGACCCATTCGCTGCCGGTGATGCCGGACACCGCTTTATAATCTTTAAAGGCAATCTGTATTCCGTACATCGGCATATAGTGGAAGATGATGAAATAAGCTACTGCTGGGAGAATCATGATATAAAGCTGCCAGTTGTCTTTCAGGTAGCTTTTTGCCCGCTGGGAAGCGGGCGTGCTGGGTTTTTGGGTTTGTGCCGCTGCCGCGCTTTTCATAAATAACCTCCTCTTTTTTCCTGCCCGAAGGAATGTTTCTGTATTTATTATACAAAAATGAGAGGTTTCAGCCATGGAGTTATCCGAAAAGCAGGTTGTAAATTTCCGACTTTTTGGAAAAACGTAACGGGCGCGGCAGCTTTTGTTATAGCTGCCGCGCCTTTTTATTGTGTTTGTAAACCGGAAGGGAGCGTAACATAATGCCAATGAAACCATCTTATAAAATCACGTCAATCCTATTATTGGCTTGCCTTTGCGTCCTCTCTGCCATGGTATGCGTTTCGGTGGGGACGGTATCCTATACCATCCCGGAGGTGGTTCAGGGGCTGATCAATGCCGATTCCCCGTCGCGGCTGATTATCTGTCCGCCTGCCCCGGATACCCTGCGGCGGCATGGGGGGCGTCTGTTTGCCGCTGGCTGGATGTATCCTCCAGGGAGTGATTAGGTAACTATCCAGTCATCGATCTGTTCCCTCGAAAGGTGATCGCATGGCATATCTCCGCAAAGCCGGATGTGGAGCTTGTCATGACCGCTTTCCAAAAGGCTTATGAGGCACGAAATGCACCAGATGGGCTCATGTTCCACTCCGACAGGGGCTCCCAGTATACAGCTTTCCGGCAGC
>CATJCP010000296.1 GCA_949737515.1 uncultured Oscillospiraceae bacterium
CATAGAACATGCTTCCAATACCTGCCGCCAAGCCGCCTCTCACGCCGCCTAAAAGCATACCGGAGAGCAGGCACACCATATTGCCCAGGTGCATCATTGTTTGGCCCATGGGGGTAGGTACATCGATTTTAATGTTGATAGCCGCAAAACATAGGGCGGCCATCAGGCCGATCACCACAACATCGTATGTGCCAACGCCTTTTCTGGGGGTTTTCCCATCCTGTGCAGACATAACAGAACACCTCTTTGATAAAATAAAATTACGGTGCGTTCAACAGCCCTTCCCGCGTCCCGCAGCTTTATTATATCCCCGGCAGGGCCAATTCTGCAAATTCTGAAAAATGGGATTGCATCTCAGTGAATTTGGTAATATAATATAGATAAAACTGGATTTTACAGATTTATTTTATAAAAAAGCCACATAGAAAAAAACTGTATTTCCGGCCCGCAAAAGCAGTGTGGCAAATAGCGCCAGAAATTTGCCATCCCGAGGGTTCTGATTGTATCATTCGCTGAAAAAATGGAGAAGGGCCCGGCCCGGCCGCGCCATCCCAGGGAAATAAGGGGGAAACAATATGAAAATTGACCGCCAGCAGATCACCGAGCATCTGCGCTACCTGCAGATGCTGTCTAAACAGTATCCCACAATCCAGGCCGCATCCACCGAAATCATCAACCTCCAGGCCATTCTCAACCTTCCAAAGGGGACGGAGCACTTTATGTCCGACCTCCACGGGGAGTACGAGGCCTTCCGGCATATCCTCAACAACGCCTCCGGTTCCATCCGGGAAAAGATTGATATCCTCTATTCCAACACCCTCCCCGCCTACGACCGCTCTGTCCTGGCTACGTTGATCTATTATCCGGAGCGCAAGCTGGAGGAGATCAAGCGCACTGTCTCCGATATGGAGGAGTGGTACCGCATTAACCTGAACCGGCTGATTGAAGTCTGCCGGCTGGTGGCCTCCAAATACACCCGCTCCAAGGTGCGCAAGGCCCTGCCCGCCGACTACGCCTATATTATCGACGAGCTGCTCCACACCAATTATGACGCCATCAACAAGGAAAAATACTACGCCAACATCATCACCACCATCATTGATATCGACCAGGCGGACAACTTCATCATCGCCCTGGCCGCCACCATCAAACGGCTGGTGGTGGATCATTTACATATTGTAGGGGACATCTTTGATCGGGGCCCTCGGGCGGATATTGTGATGGATTCCCTGATGGAGCACCATTCTGTAGACATTCAATGGGGCAATCATGACATCCTCTGGATGGGGGCTGCTGCGGGGAGCCGCTGCTGCATCGCCAATGTTCTGAATAACTCCATCACTTATAACAACCTGGAAGTGATTGAAACAGGGTATGGCATCAGCCTGCGCCCTCTGGCCCTGTTCGCCAAGGAACAGTACAGCTCTGTGGACACCAAGTGCTTCTTCCCCAAAAACCCCAATGAAATCAGTTACCGCCGCAAGGATATCGAACTGGCCGCCATGATGCACAAGGCCATTGCGGTGATTCTCTTTAAGCTGGAGGGTCAGGCCATCCTCCGCAATCCCCAATACCACATGAGTGACCGCCTCCTTCTGGACAAAATCAACTATGAAAAGGGGACCATCGCCATTGACGGCAAGGAATACAAACTGAGGGACTGCACCTTCCCCACTGTGGACAAAGAGCACCCCTATGATCTGACCGAAGAGGAGCAGGAGCTGATGGAGCAGCTTCGGTTCTCCTTCCAGCGCAGCGAAAAGCTCCAGCGGCATGTCCGCTTCCTCTTTGCCAAAGGCGGGCTTTACAAGTGCTTTAATTCCAACCTGTTGTTCCACGGGTGTATCCCCATGAACCCGGATGGCTCTCTCATGGAGTTCGAAACCCCCGACGAGGGAGTACTCTGCGGAAAGGCCTTTATGGACTATGCCGAAAACTGGGCGCGGCGGGGTTATTACTCCCCAAGCGGCACCCCGGAGCGGCAATTTGGGAAGGATCTGATGTGGTTTCTCTGGTGCGGCCGGCATTCTCCTCTGTTTGGCCGGGAGAGGATCACCACCTTTGAGCGCCTGCTGATTGAGGACAAGTCCACCTGGACCGAAACCAAAAACGCCTACTACACCTGTATGAAGACAGCTGCGGACTGCATGAAGCTGTTAAAGGGATTTGGTCTGACCGGCAAATACTCCCATATTGTCAACGGCCATGTGCCGGTGCGCTCCAAGGAGGGGGAAAACCCTGTCAAGGCCGACGGCAAGCTCATTGTCATTGATGGCGGCTTCTGCCGGGCCTACCAGCCCACCACCGGGATTGCAGGCTATACTCTGATCTACAACTCCTACGGCATCCGCATCACCTCCCATGAGCCCTTCGCTGGGGTGAACAACGCCATCAAAAACAACACCGATATCCTGTCCACCACCAATATTTTCGAGACAGCAGATTCCCGCATCAAGGTGGAGCAGACCGACATTGGACAGGAAATCAAACGAAATATTGAAGATCTGAAGCTGCTCCTTGCAGCGTATACCCTGGGCATCATCAATGAAAAGCACCGTTAGAGGAGAGACTGCCCTTCTCCTGTATATCTCCCCCAATAATGGTTGTTAAAACAAAAGCCAGCGGTCAGAGGACCACTGGCTTTTGTGTTCATGTTTAAATAGAGATTTCATTGGCAATGTCAAAGAGGTTTTTATCAAAGACCCTTTTCATGTTCAGGGCTTCCAGGATATCCAGATCAACAATCTTGTTATCCCGGTAAACCACCACCCGGTTTCCAATCCCCTGTTGGAGCAGCTCCACAGCATGGTGGCCCATTTCGCTGGCAACCACACGGTCTCTGGCACTGGGGCTGCCGCCCCTCTGTACATGGCCAAGGATGGTCGCCCGTGTTTCCACACCGGTCTTTTCCTGAATGAACTTGGCCATCTCCTCCACGCCGCCGACGCCCTCTGCAACCATAATGATAAAGTGCTGCTTGCCGGTACGGGTGGATTTTTTGATTCGGCTGATCACATCCCGCTCCAGATCAAAGGGAACCTCCGGAACCAGTACACAGGTTGCACCGCAGGCAATCCCCGCATGAAGGGCGATATCGCCGCATCTTCTGCCCATAACCTCAACCACCGTACAGCGGTCATGGGATTGAGAGGTGTCCCGCAGGCGGTCCACCATATCCACAACTGTGTTCAGCGCAGTGTCAAAGCCGACTGTATACTGGGAGGAAGAGATATCGTTGTCAATGGTGCCGGTCACGCCAATACAGGGGATCCCCTTCAGGGAAAGGTCTCTCGCACCCCGGAAGGATCCGTCGCCGCCGATGACTACCAGCCCGTCAATTCCCATCTCCAGGCACATATTCCGGCCCTTATCCA
>CATJCP010000297.1 GCA_949737515.1 uncultured Oscillospiraceae bacterium
CATTGCTTCAGTTTGTGACTGCACTGATAAGCGCAATCAGCCTTGTCCTTGCAATCGTCAACTTTGTCCAAAATAACAACAAAAAGAAATAACCGCTAGTTTTGCCGACCTGCCGGTTATTTCTTTTTAACTGTTGTATGGGAAGCAACCGTCTTACAGGTTCTTCATCTGTTTTTATTATACCCTTGCTGCAATGGTATGTCAAGGCGTTATGGAAAAGTTCAGTAAACTGGGGATACAAATAACGGGTTGGCTTTCAGCTAACGGGGTCAAACTGCATCCATGTCCCGTCTATATTAACCGCAACACCGTTCCCATTAAATACAACCTCTGCCCCTTCACAGCCAAAGTTAGAATGCAGTTCTTCCATTGGGGCATAATGCTCGCCCACAGAAGAAACAATTTCGCCTATATATGGGGAATCATATTCCGATACTTCCCCTTCTTCCGCCACCATCTTCGATACGTCCTCATAAGTGGCAATATATAACTTTCCTGCCGCAAAAATCATCTGATCTACCTGTTCTGTTTCTGGGGGCACAGGCATACAGAAATACGAAGTGCGTTTCTCAGCAATTTGAATCCCGTTCTCATCCTCCAAAAAGGCGTCAAATTCTACTTGCCATCCATAAGGGGACTGGCTGAATATCCTGTCCTCATAATATTTCCCCGGGACCCATTCCTCTACATCCTCAAAGCCGTGGAGGGACATCCCGCTTCCGTCCTCCAAAATAAACCGTCCGCTGACGTGTATGTGCAAACGGCTGCCGGCCGGCATTCCTTTGGGAACTTTTAGGGATACCATGCCATCCAGCGCAATAGAAAAGGAATCTTCAAGTTTCTCCAAGTATTTCTCGCCATCGGATAATGGATTCTCTGGGTTCACCGCCAGCCCTAAGCAAAGGACTGCCGCCACAGCCAATGAAAGGGCGGAAACCCACATCACCGGCTTCCGGTACGAGAGGATGCTCTTGATCCTGTCCTTTACATCCCCTTCGCCAAAGGCCAGAGGGGTTGGGCATTTTATCCTTTTTTCTGTGGAAAGCTTTAACAGCGCGGTGGAGTATTCCTTCCGGTCCTCCAGGCTCATGTTGCGTACCGCCTTTTCGTCACAAGAGAGCTCCATGTCCTTTCCGCTCAGCCAGAAGGCAAGCCAAACCAGAGGATTGAACCAATGGATGCACACCGCGGCATAGGCGGCAAGCCGTACCACATGGTCCAGCCTTTGGATGTGGACTTTTTCGTGAAGCAGAACACATTCCCTTTCCCTGTCGCTTAAAGCCGTTGGAAGATAGATTTTAGGACGGATCACCCCTAAGACAAAGGGAGTTTCCAGCCCGTCCATCTGATAGACCCTTTCCAGCCCCGGAACGGCCTTGGCGTTTCTCAGCTGGCGCTTTAAAAGGAGGAGGGAAATCATCCCGTATCCGGCCAGCAGCGCCATCCCCCCAATCCAGAGAACACCGCCGATAAACGCATGGATCTGCAGGGGGTTTGCGCTGTATTGGGGCGTTCCAGCTGGGAGAAACCGGTTGACCGCATTGTCAAAGGAGACAATTCCGCTGTGAATCTGAGGGCTCTGCTCATACAGCATTCCAACGGAAATGGCGTTGGGCTGGACTGGTACCAAGCTAATCAGGCTTCCAATGGAAAAAGGACAGAGCAAACGGAACAGCGCCACACCCCACAAGGCATAGGAGAACCGTTTGGAAATCCTCCCAAAGAGGAGGCGAAGCAGCAGGAGAAAGGCAATCACATAGCCGGAGATCAGGCTCATATTCAAGACCTGAAAGAAGACCTTTTCCATTCTCATCCCTCCTGATACTGGTCGATAAATCTCTGAATTTCCTCTACCTCCGCCGCGCTGAGCTTTTTCCGGCGGGTAAAGGCAGCGAGAAAGCGGGGCAGCGACCCGCTGAAGGTTTCCTCCACAAATGCTTCTGACTGGAGAGCGGCAAAGTCCTCTTTTGAAAGGACTGCTGACACGACGCCTTCTTTGTTCTGAAAAATGCCCCTTTCACAGAGGCGTTTGAGCATGGTATATGTGGTCGATTTTTTCCAGCAAAATTTCTCTTCACACAGTTTGACGAGCTGGCCGGAGGGGACGGGGGACTTCTCCCAGATGAGCCCCGCAAATTTTGCTTCCATATCTCCCAGTTTATTTTTGTCCATACAGTATAACCTCCCGTTGGTCTAATAATATTAGACTTTGCAAATTTAGTCTAACACCGTTAGACTAAAAAGTCAAGCGGAAATAACATGAAAAATATTTCTGCCTTCTCTAAAAGCTGGACAGATGATTGATCCTTTGACCTGTTACTGTCATTACAGACAAAATTTTTTCAAAAATCCTTTCTTTTTTTGCACAAACCGATTGCATTTTATTTTTGGTCATGGTATCATAAAAACAGGTAAAAATTAGCTCCAAATTTGGGAGGTATGAACATGAGAGGAAATGTAATCGTAGGTCAGTCCGGCGGGCCGACCGCTGTCATCAATTCCAGCCTGGTAGGGGTCTATAAAACCGCCCGTGACCGCGGCGCCCAAAAGGTGTATGGGATGCTCCACGGGATCCAGGGCCTTCTGGATGAGCGCTACATAGATCTGTCGGAGCACATCCGCAACGATCTGGATATTGAGCTGCTCAAGCGCACCCCGTCGGCTTATCTTGGCTCCTGCCGGTTTAAGCTGCCGGGCATCCACGAAAACCGAGAGATGTATGACAAAATCTTTGATATCCTAAAAAAGCTGGATATTGAATTTTTCTTCTACATTGGCGGCAACGACTCCATGGATACCATCAAAAAGCTGTATGATTACAGCCTCCTTATTGGCAGTGACATTAAATTCATGGGCGTTCCCAAGACCATTGACAACGATCTGGCTGTTACCGACCACACCCCTGGTTATGGCAGCGCCGCCAAATACATCGGCTCCATTACGAAGGAGGTAATCCGCGACGGCCGCGTCTATGGCCAGAAGCAGGTGACAATCCTGGAGATCATGGGACGCAATGCGGGATGGCTGACCGGTGCTGCCGCCCTTGCCCGGGGGGAGGACTGTGAGGGCCCGGACATGATCTTCCTGCCGGAAATCCCCTTTGACCTGGACAAATTCATGGACCGTGTCAAAACCATCCAAAAGAGCAAGGAATCAGTGGTCATCGCGGTTTCAGAGGGAGTGAAGCTCCCCGACGGACGGTATGTCTGCGAGCTCACCGACAATGTGGATACGGTGGACGCCTTTGGCCACCGCCAGCTGTCCGGCACCGCCCGTTTCCTGGCCAACCATGTTGCGCGGGAATTGGGGTGCAAGACCAGGGCCATTGAATTCAGTTCCCTCCAGCGGTGTGCCTCCCATATGGTCTCCCGGGTGGACATTACCGAGGCCTTCCAGGTAGGCGGCGCGGCGGTCAAGGCGGCCTTTGAGGGAGAGAGCGGTAAGATGATTACCCTCAAACGCGTTTCCAGCGACCCCTACCAGTGCACCACCGATATTTATGACGTCCACAAGATCGCCAATGTGGAGAAGGTGGTGCCCCGGGAGTGGATTACCGAGGACGGCACCTATGTGACGCCGGAGTTTGTCAATTACATCCGGCCGCTGATCCAGGCGGAGCTGACCGCCATAATGGTGGATGGGCTTCCCAGGCATTTGTATTACGACAATCACAATAAATAAAAAAGCTTGAGGCAGCGGCGCTTGTAATGGATTGTGCAGGCGCCGCTGCTCGCATTCTGTCATTTCACCGGAGCCGGAAAAACCCGTAGGGAAAATTGAAATATTTTCACTGTCTGTATACTTTGCATAAAATATTCGGCGTGATAAACTTTAAGTTCATGCTCATTTTCCCTTTTTTCAGTGTATAAATTTGGATAAATCAGCATTATGACTAAAATAGGATGAACATTTCTCCCATTATTGAATGAAGAACTTTGTATAATATAACGGAAAATAGAAATTACCGCCCATATGTATTGCAAAAATGCTTGGGAATTGGTAAAATGATATAAAGAACTGCCAATAAAAACATTACAATATATTATGAGAGAAAAGATGTGAGATCAGAATGGTTCAATGGGAGAGCATACAAGAATTGATGGATGAAGTGGTTAAAGAGATGACCAAAAAAATGGCAGGAATTGATTTGGAACGAACCAGTACGGATGTATTGCCAAGGGACGGAAAGGTCTCTGCGTTGATAGCGGAGGTAAGCGGGACAGACGGATTTACTCTGGTCTATAATGCAGAGGACGCCCTGCTGTGGGAGATTGCTCAGAATATGAAGCATCGGCCAGTTGCGGACATGGACGAAGTGGGGGAGTATACCCGGGAATATTTTAATGTAATATGCGGGCACGTCATATCCCGTTTGAACCTTAAAACAAAGTCGAGCCTGCGTTTTGCAATGCCGCAGTATTTGCCTTTCCCCTTTGTGGGCAAGGATAAAGAGGACGCTTTGGTGCTGTATTATCAGAGTGGGAAAGGCTCTGCACGGGTACAGGGCGTATATGCAAATAATGCAAATAACTAAATGATGAAGAAAGTAGGGGCGGATTACAATGAGCATCCGATTGATGGTAGTAGACGATTCCAGATTTGTGTATAATGAAATGGATTATTTTCTGGAAGATACTGATTTTGAGCTGATAAGATACTGCAAAAGCGGGGAAGAAGCAGTGGAAGCATACAAGGAGCTGAAGCCCGACCTGGTGACCATGGATATTATCCTGCCCAGAATGGACGGCTTTGAGTGCGCAAAGGCGATTTTAAAGGAGGACCCCAAGGCAAGGATTGTGTTTATCAGTTCGTTGGCCTATGACGATACCATTGACGAGGCCAAGGAGCTGGGCTGCGATGAATTTCTCTTTAAGCCTTTTGAAAGGGATACGCTGCTGGATGTCCTGACACGGGCAAGCCAAAAAGCGGCTGGAGGTGAAAACGCTTGATCGACAATGATGACGTCAGGGGGACAGAGCGTCAGCAAAAGCCGAAGGGGATTAAATCCCTTTTTGGAGGGTTGTTTGCAAAACGGGAGGTTGTGGAGGAGCCGGATCTTCCGGACCTGCCCCCGGAGAGATCAACAGAACAGCGCTCCAGTTCTGCGGCAGCCTCTAACTCCGCTATAATGAGATCGGGAAAAAATAACCTGGAAATGCTCCGCCGTACCCTGGCAAAGCAGCCGGTGGGGAATCTGCGGAATTTTCCTGTCCTTTACAGCACCTTTACCATGGGCAATGTGGAGCCGGAGCCTTCCTGCCGCGTCTTTATCGACCAGCAGCAGGCTGAAGCCGGCGAAATTCTGACCGATCTTTCCATCTCCGCCCACAGCGGGGATAAGGGAGCGGTCGTGCCCAGAAAGGGTTCCTGTTCTGTGGGCATTTCCAAGGATAACCTGACTGCGTGGGCCTTTGTGTTTCCGCCTGTCAACGGCGGAACAGCCGTGACAGCGGGGGATATCCTCCAGGAGCTGCGAAAAAAGGAAGTCAGCTTTGGCATTGACGATGCCATGATACAACATATTGTAAAACAGGGAATCTACTTACAGGCAGTGGAGGTGGCCCATGGCATTGCCCCGGTAGACGGCGAGGATGGCAGTGTGATTGACCGGATTTCCCGGGAACACAGTGCCAGCGCCTCACTGCGGGAAGATGGGTCTGTGGATTATCGCGACCTGAATTGGATCCGCCATATCCGCGAAGGGGAAGTGATCTGTGACATTATCCTTCCCACTGAGGCGATTCCCGGCAAGGATGTGACCGGCAAGACGGCAAAGGGAAAGGACGGCGTGGCTGCCCGGATCCCCATGGGCAAAAATACCACCATGAATGAGGACGGAACCGCCTTGGTAGCTGCTGTGGACGGTCATATCAGCTTTAAGGATGGAAGGTTCACCGTTATTGATATGCTGGTGATCCCCGGGGATGTTGACAACTCTGTGGGCAACATTGATATGCTGGGGGATGTTGTGATAAAAGGGGACGTTTTGGACCGTTTTATCATCAAAGCCACCGGCAATGTGGTAATACAGGGCATTCTGGAAGGCGCAACCATTATCGCCGGGGGAAACATCCAGCTGTACAACGGCATGAATGGAAACGGCCATGGGATGTTGGACGCCAAGGGGGATATTACCTGTAAATTTTTGGAGAACTGCACGGTTCAGTGCGGCGGAAAGCTCTTTACCGAAAGCCTGATCAACTCCACTGTCACCGCCAATGACCTGATCAATGTCACGGCGGGGAGAGGGGTTATCATCGGGGGAACCATTATGGCCTGCAACAGTGTGGAGGCCAAGATCATCGGAAACCGCTCCCACCGGAATACCACCATTATCATTGGCACTACGCCCAGCATCCTGATGGAGCGGGACCAGATTGCCAGCGAGGTGGAACGCCTGCAGAAGGACCGGGAAGAGCTGGAAAAGAATGTGGCGTACCTGGAGCGGAACAACGCAGAGGACAATGTGCAGATGAAGGCCCTCTATACCCAGCTGAAGGTTCGGCTTTCCGTTGTTCGGATGCAGCACTCCGTCGCCCAGAAAAAGCTCCAAAAGCTGGACAGCCAGCGGCGTGATATGAGCAAATGTTTTGTAAAGGCCGGGGATATCTACCCCATTACCCATGTTACCGTCAGCCGGGAGTCCACCATTATCTCTACCCAGACAAAAATGTGCAATATTCACTGTGATGAAACAGGTATTGTTCTGTACTGATTTCCAGGCGGTTTGACAGAGCCGCCTGGTTCATACCAAAAGAAAAACCCTCAAAATCCCCAAACGGGGAGGCACGGCCGTTTTGCGGCCGGTTCTCCCTGGCAGGGGGTTTTTCTTTGGGACCATTTAACTGGAAACATAATGCTTTCAGGAGCTAGTTATAAATTATTTCTATATACTGGGTCATTTTACCAAAACAAAAGACACAACTTTTTAAAGTTTTGCTTTTATTTTTGGCGCAACGGTGTTATAATAATAGGGCAATCGAAACAAATTAAGGAGAATGCCGAATGGATAAATTTGTAATCAATGGCGGCGCGCCCCTTCAGGGAGAGGTCACCATCAGCGGAGCCAAAAACGCTGCCGTCGCCATCATTCCGGCTGCCATATTATCCAATGGCCCTTGTATTATAGAAAATGTACCAAGCGTCAGCGACGTAAGCACACTTGTGCATATTTTAAGTGATATGGGCGTAGGCGTAAGGCTGTTAGACAAATCTACATTGGAGATCGACCCCTCCAATACGATTTTGCCGGTAGTGCCTTATGAATTGGCAAGACGTATGCGGGGATCTTATTATTTTCTTGGGGCGCTGCTGGGCCGCTGTTCCCGGGCCAGTGTGGCCATGCCTGGGGGATGCGATTTTGGGGTCCGTCCCATTGACCAACATATCAAGGCCTTTGAGGCAATGAACGTAAAGGTGAGCCTTGATCATGGCATGATCAACGCCAGGGCGGACGAGCTTTTGGGCGGCCATGTTTATTTTGACGGAAACACGGTGGGAGGAACTATCAACGCTATGTTGGCGGCGGTAAAGGCCAAGGGGGTAACGGTCCTGGAAAACGCTGGGAAGGAACCCCATATTGTGGATCTAGCCAACTTCCTCAACTCTATGGGGGCGGATATCCGGGGCGCAGGCACCGACGTCATCAAGATTCACGGTGTGGAGGAGCTCCATGGAACTACCTACTCCATCATCCCCGACCAAATTGAGGCGGGCACCTTTATGGTAGCAGCTGCGGCGTCAGGGGGAGACGTGCTGATTAAAAATGTGATCCCCAAGCATCTGGAATCCATCACGGAGAAATTAGTCCGCGCAGGAGCGGAGATCGAGGAGCATGACGACTCTATCCGGGTGATGCGGCATGGCCCTCTGTCCCCGCTCAGCATCAAGACCCTTCCCCATCCCGGGTTCCCAACCGATATGCAGCCCCAGATGGCGGCGCTGCTCTCCTTGGCGGAGGGAACCAGCATTATTACAGAGGGGGTTTGGCCCAACCGCTTCCGGTACGCAGAGGAACTGTGCCGGATGGGAGCGGATATCCGGGTGGATGGCCCTGTCGCTGTAATCCAGGGGGTCAGGGAGCTTTCCGGTGCGCCGGTAAAGGCCACAGACCTTCGGGCGGGCGCGGCGATGCTGATAGCGGCCTGCTGTGCCAAGGGCGTAACGGAGATTGAGGATATCCAGCACATTGAACGGGGCTACGAGACAATTGTGGAGAAATTTATCGGTCTTGGCGCGGATATTCAAAAGGCCTCCTTTGTGGACGGCGTTTCCAGAGTTCCCATAGCCCAGGTGCTGTAAATCCGATGAGGCCTTGCCGGTTTCCCAGGAGCTGCAGCTGAAAAAGTAAAAAATAAAGGACACTGCCGGTTTGGGGGCTTCCCCAAAAGGCAGTGTCCTGTTACGTTGCAGGGAAAACCGAACGTAAGTTCAACTTGTCCTGTGCGAAGGCAGATATGTGAAAAGAGAAAGATGCTGTGCGCCAATAGGGTCTTTGCCCTGAATTGGCCGCAGAAAGAGAAAGAGGTTTAAAGTCTATGACCAATTTATATCCTCTGTTCAGCGGAAGCAGCGGGAACTGCACCCTTGTTTCCAGCAGCGGAGGCGCTGTGCTGGTGGACGCAGGCGTGAGCTGTAAGGCAATCGTCGGGGCGCTGTCCCAGATCAGCTTTCCGCCGGAACGGATCAACGGCATCCTGGTTACCCATGAACACACGGACCATATCAAGGGATTGGCGGTATTTACCAAGCGGTTTCGACTGCCGGTGTACAGCTCCCGAGAGGTACTGGAATATCTGAGGGACGGAGGACATGTCCACCCCGACAGTCCCCTTTATGAGATAGATTCCCCCACAGAGGTAGGGGGAATGCTGGTGACGCCCTTTGATACTCCCCATGACAGTGTACATAGCCTAGGATTTCGCATTGATACAGAGGATGGCAGGTCTATAGGGATTGCGACGGACTTGGGAGCTGTCACTGAACCGGTGCGGGCAGGCCTGGCAGGATGCGACCTGGCCATGCTGGAATCCAATTATGACAGCGCTATGCTCCAGTGCTCCGCATATCCATATCAGCTCAAGAGGAGGATCAGCGGGAGACGGGGGCATCTGGAAAACGAGGAATGCGCCAGGCAGCTGGTGGAGCTGGCCAAGGAAGGGACACAGCGGTTTGTGCTGTGCCACCTGAGCCGGGAGAACAATATGCCGGAAATCGCCATGCAGACCGTTTACGCCAAGATGGCGGAGGCGGGAATCGGGGCCGCGGAATTCAGCCTCCAGGCCGCCCGCCGCAGCGAGCCCAGCCCGGCAGTCGCCCTCTAGCCGCTGCTGTCTGCAACCGCTGGCCGCTGTTTGGAAACATAGGGGGATTTTATGCTGAATGTAACGGTTTTGGCTGTGGGTAAATTGAAGGAGGCGTACTGGAGGGACGCCTGCGGGGAGTATGCCAAGCGCCTGAAAGGTTTTTGCCGTTTTGTCATTGAAGAAATACCGGAATATCGCCTTCCAGATTCCCCTTCCCCGGCCCAGATTCAGATCGGGCTGGAAAAGGAGGGACAGGCCATACTGGCCCGCATCCCGGCGGGGGCGTTTGTGGCCGCATTGTGTATTGAAGGGCGGGGGATGGGTTCCCAGGAGCTTTCCAGCCGGATTCAAAGGGCCTCCATTGAGGGGAAAAGCGGGATTATTTTTGTGATAGGGGGCTCCTTTGGGCTTTGGGACAAGGTGAAGGAGCAGGCAGAGCTGCGTCTTTCCATGTCTCCCATGACATTCCCCCACCAGCTGGCCAGGGTGATGGTCTGCGAACAGATATACAGGGCCTTTTCCATTGCCGCCCACACCAAATACCATAAATAAGCTTACGGATTACGGCTCCCGCCGGTGCATTTTCGCGCGGTTTTTCTCCTCCCGCTTCATGGCGCGGCGAAGGGGCAGGAGCAGAAAGGGCGAGAGGAGCAGCAGGAGCAGCAGTCCCAATACCATTCCAAGAACGACAAAGGGCAGGGGGGCTACTCCGGTTTCCGCCGATCTCATGGCGGAGTCAACTAGATATTGCCACATAGGGGATTCTCCTTTCACTTGGATGGTCTTAGTATATCATGGTTTGGCTGGGCAGGCAAGACAGGAGGGAGACTTCGGATTTTGGTGAAAAAAGGAGCGGCGTCTGCAGAAAACCATTGACAAAAGCACAATAAAAGTCTATAATTTAAATGTTGTCTGGATTTTTACATTACGGGGTGTAGCGCAGTTTGGTAGCGTGCTTGGTTCGGGACCAAGAGGCCGCGGGTTCGAGTCCCGCCACTCCGACTAAATCCCGGAAGCCTTAGTAATAAGGTTTCCGGGATCTTTTCTTTTTGCTGTGCGGTTTTATCGCCTTTTGCAGTCAACCATACGCTGATTACAATCAGCGTAAAAGCAACTAGATTTTTCGCATTTTTACACATGCGTTTACACACGAACAATCCATGCTACCAATTTGGACGGTATGGATTTTTCACATAAAAAGACGGAGACCTCCAAAGTCTCCGACTTCTACGTAATCGTCGAACAGTTCCCCAACCCGTTTTTTAGTCCCCTTAATCCCTTCATCCAGCCAAGCATCCGCTTTTGCGTTGGCTTCCCGGTGCGTCCAGCAGGGTAAGCTCCGGCTGCTGTTTTTTCAGCGCCGCCCAAAACGCCGTGCCGTCCGGAAAGCCCGCAGCTTCAAACCCGACGGCGTTCAGGGCATATACCATTAAATGCCGGATGCTGGCGTAATCCTCTACGCAAAAAGTCATAGGCTTATCTCACACCTTCCCGTTTATGCCCATATCGCCATAGCCAGAGTACCGACAACCATCAGCAGTAACCCGCAAAGCGCCTTGCGGCTCAGCCTTTCCCTAAATACAAAGTAGGAGAAGGTAACGGTCACAAGAATACTCAGCTTGTCGATGGGCACCACCACGCTGACAACTCCATTCTGGATCGCGTAATAATAACACAGCCACGACGCGCCGGTGGCAAGGCCGGACAGGGAGATGAACAGCAGCTCCTTTTTGTCGATGGCCTTCACCTGGTTCTGCTTGCCCTTTGTGAATACAATCAGCCACGCCATAATCAGCACCACGCCGGTACGGATCGCGGTGCCGAGATTCGATTCCACACCGCTGATGCCCACCTTAGCCAAGATGGAAGTTAGCGCAGCAAATACAGCGGACAGCACAGCATAGAGCATCCAGCTTTTACCTGTTTCCGCGCCCTTTGAATCTTTGCGCTCAATCATCAGAAAAATGCCGATCGCTAATAGCGCGGTTCCGGCCAGCTTGACCGCTAAATGCTGCGTCTCTCCGAAAAGAAGGATTGCCAGCAGCACCGACAGGATCGTACTTGACTTATCAATGGGAACCACCTTGTTTACATCGCCCATGGACAGCGCCTTAAAGTAACAAATCCACGACGCGCCGGTGGCAAAACCGGACAGGATCAGGAAAACAAGGGATTTTGCGCCGATGTCCCCAATGGCGCCCGCCGAACCGACGACAAATACCATAATCCATGAAAACAGCAGTACTACAATGGTACGCAGTGCCGTTGCAACATCGGAATCCGTTTTTTTAATGCCACACTTTGCAAGGATCGCAGTCAAGCCCGCAAATACCGCGGAGAGAATCGCCATAGCCAACCACATAACTTCATTCCCCTTTTCTCCCTGTAATAGAAAAGATGACCCACTTAGCAATATTCACGGCATGGTCGCCGATGCGCTCGAAATACTTGGCAATCATCAAAAGGTTGATGGTCTGCTCCCCGTCTGTGCCCAGCTGGCTGAACCGCTCAATCAACAGCTTCTTGATATAGTCAAAGCAGCTGGCCACCACATCGTCATAAACGATTACAGATTCCGCCATGGCAACATCCTTTTTGACAAAAACATCAATGCTTTCGGCCACCATTTTTGCCGTTTTATCGGAGATTCGGACGGCCTTGCGTATATTCCCGTTTCTTCTTTCTAAAACCCCCTGTGTAATTTTTTCCTACACAGGGGGCCTTTTGTCTAATGTCCGTTTTTACTGGAACTGTTCATCCGGGGAGGTCTTTTTTTGAAGGTTGTTCAGATTGTTTTGACTGGCAGGCTTTTAAAATGCAGGTTTGGTCAGTCCAAAAATTCGACCTTTCCGCTGTCGATATGGTAGAGCGCGCCGCACACCTTAACATCATCGGCCAGATGGAGTTTTTCCTTGATCACGGACACGCTCTGCTGTACATTCAGGCAGCAGGCCTTCAGTTCGTCCTTTTCGTCCCCGATGGCCCTGAGGATTTCATCGGTAAGGTATTTGACGTAGCCCTCCCCGCCGCCTGCCATAGCCGCGCCTACCGCGCCGCAGTGGCTGTGTCCCAGCACAACAACCAACTTTGTCCCCAGGTGGTCCGCCGCGTACTCCACGCTTCCCAGCTGGTGGTTATCCATGACGTTGCCCGCCACACGGATGACAAAGATTTCCCCGATTCCCGCCATAAAAATGCTCTCCGGCATGACCCGGGAATCGGAACAGGTGATGACGGTCGCATAGGGAGACTGGCCCTCGTCGGTGGTCTTTTTGCGGAGAATAGATGAAATATTCCCGGTGCTGGTCTCTGCGGCGAGATACCGCTGATTGCCGTCCTGCAGTTTTTTAAGTGCTTCACCGGCGGAGATGTTCTCTGTATGCATAATAATCCTCTCTTTCCGCTTGACCCAACTGTTTTCCGGATCAAGCCGCTTTTTTGACGATACTCACCCTCAGACCAGGAAATGAGTATGGCTTACCTAAAGGATATCATGGGTTTGGGGAAAAGGCAAGGGCGAAGATAAAAAACAACGACAGGGAACACCCCCTTTCTCTTTCCCCCGTCGTGGCGGAAGTGCTGGAGTCCCCCTGAAACGAAAAAAGCCTTCAGATCCCCCTTGCAGAGAGCTCTGAAGACTCCAACAGTCTCTAAATGATGCCGCTAACCGGGATCGAACCGGTATGGTTTATTCAACCGAGGGATTTTAAGTCCCTTGCGTCTGCCAGTTCCGCCATAGCGGCAAATAGACTGCCTTTTTATTGTATATAAACTTGTTTTTTTTGTCAAGTATTCTGTCCGAAAAAAAGCAAAAAATTTGCATCCTTTGCTGTTTGCGTAAAAGGAAAAAATGGGGAGAATACTGCCTGGAAACTGTTTCGGCTGCCGGTATAAGGCAATCTCCTCCCCAAAGGTGTTATACTTTGGCGGTTTTCGCTTCGCTGATGCGTATCGTTTCCTTCATTGCGACAGAACAGGCCAGGTCGCCCAGCACATTGCAGCAGGTGGCCCCCATATCGCACAGGGTGTTGACGCTGATATATACCCCCATAATGCCGGCGGGAAGCCCGGCAATGGCGGACAGGGCTGCGAAGGAGGCAATCGCCCCGCCGGGAACGCCTGGAGTCCCAATACTGAGCAGGGTATTGCTGAGAAGAACCACAGCCAGCAGGCCGAAGCTGATCTCCACCCCGCAGGCGTTGGCAAAGAATACCACCATAAAGGACATTACAATGGAGACCGCGTCCATATTGATGGTGGCCCCCAATGGCAGCGCCAGGGAAGAGATCGCGTTGGGAACCTCCAAATCATCGGCGCAACACTTGCTGATGGGCAGCGTGGCGGAGCTGGAACAGGTGCCAAAGGCATTCAGCGCAGCGGGCATGACCTTGGCAAAAAAGCTGCGGATACCGCACTTTCCGATTATTTTAACAAT
Source organism: uncultured Oscillospiraceae bacterium (assembly GCA_949737515.1). Taxonomy (GTDB): domain Bacteria; phylum Bacillota; class Clostridia; order Oscillospirales; family Ruminococcaceae; genus UBA1405. The sequence goes on from CATJCP010000297.1 coordinate 13,741, forward strand.
CCCTCCATAGACGATCACCACATAAAGGAACATTGTCACATAAAGAGCGATCAGCACTGCCCCCAGGGCGATCATGGTCTCGGTCCCATTGGCGTAGATGACGGAGGCGATGGAGCAGAATACGCCGATAGGAGTGAAATACATCACCACCGACACAATCTTGATGGAAATGTCGTTGACTGCCTCCACTACTTTGACAAAGGGGGCGGCCTTTTTACCCAGGGAGAGGCAAGCAATGCCGATGATAACAGCGAACACCAGGACCTGGAGCATGTCCCCGTTGGCAAAGGAGGCAAAGGGATTGGAGGGGATCAGGTTTTTTACGGTGTCCATCAGGCTGGTAAATTGGGTGGCCTCCACATTGGCGTCCATCATTTCAATGGTGATCCCCTTTCCCAAGCCCATTGCCTTTGGCAGGAACAGTCCCAACAGGCTGGCAAAGAGGGTAGTGGCGGTAAAGTACAGAACCGACTGGCCTCCCACCCGTCCGGTGGCGGAAATGCTGCCGATCCCCTGGATGCCCACAATGAGGGAACAGAAGACCAGGGGAAATACCATCATCCGCAGGGCGTTCATATACAGGCCGCTGATCAGCTCCACAGCCGGAAGCAGGAATTCGTACCGGCCCGGCATAAACAGGCCGAACAGGATCCCCAGGGCAAGGCCCAGGAAGATGGCTGCCGTAATGCTGAAAGGTTTCTTTTGCTTCATTTGATACATCTCCTTTTCCTTTGTGAATCTCCTTCTGGAAAAATAAAAACGCCCGTCTTCTGTCAATAGAAGACGGGCGCAACACCCGTGGTACCACTTCTGTTCGCCCCAAAACATTTGGGGCCTCTTTACGGGGATCCAACAATACCCTCTGCTGTAACGGGCATCCCCGTCACACCCTAGCCTTTGCTCGGATGTGATGCTCTGGAACCATGTTCTCCTGCTTGGCGCCTGTTCCCTTTCAGCAGTCGGGAACTCTCTGTAAGATGGACGGCAGGATACTCTTTCCTTCATCGCAGTTTGTTTGATTTAGGTTATTTTTATTATAGCAAAATCATGCTGAAAGTCAATGGTCAAACGCCGGACGGACATAATTTTATTCTGGAGGATCTTTGCCAAATTCTATAAAATGGTATGAAAAAAATACATTCTTTTTGGAAGATAGAAAAACAGAGTGGAAAAATTTTTCCCATGCAGTACAATAGTGATAACGGGGGATCTGCGGGAGTATTTCCCTTCAGCCCCAAATTTTCGTAGATGAGAGACAGGAGAGATAGAAATGGGAACGAAGCTGCATTGGCTGGCTCCCCGGCAGCAGGCGCAATCACCAGTGACGTTTGGACATCCTTGGCCAAAACAGATGTTAAAGCGCGGTCAGGTTACAGCCCTGCGGGATGAAAGCGGAAACTTCATCCCAGTACAGAGCAAAACAACTGCCTACTGGCCTGACGGTTCCATCAAATGGACAGCCCATTCTGCGGTTTTGGATACCGTACCAGATAAGACCTATGAAATTGTTTTGTCAGCTCCCCATACCCCTGCGGCGGTTCCCCCAAAGGGAGGGGAAGTCCGGGCAAAACAGTTAGAGGATGGCTCTGTAACCGTAGAAAGCGGACTGTTGTTCTGCCATATCAAACCAAATACCCATGAGCTGATATCAAGCTTAATCCGCAAAAACGCCCAACCGGAACTTTGTTGGCAGCCCATGTCTGCAAAGCTGATTGGATACATAGAAAACAGGCAAAAGAAAGAGGGAATGGAGACAAATTCCCTTTATAAGCTGACAGGCGTTACCCATAAGGTGACATTAGAGGAATCCGGCCCTGTACGAGCAGTAGTCAAAATTGAGGGCTGCCATGAATACGATATGAGGAAATCCCAAATTTTCCCCTTTACAGTCCGGCTTTACTTCTATGCAGGAAGCGATGAAATCCGCATGGTTCATAGCTTTGTCTTTAACGCCAATGAGCAGACAGATTTCTTAAAGGGCCTGGCGGTAGAGCTTACCCTGTCCGCTTCCGGCGAAGGCTATAACCGCCATGTAGGTTTTGCAGGGGAAAAGGGAATGTGGTATGAGGCCCTCCAGCCCATGTATGTAGGCGGGGGAATCTGGGGGAAAAAGAAAACTGCCCGCCCGGAATCCGGCGACGACGAACGCCTTGTTCTGTACCGCCGCCAGCAGATTGATGGCCAGTTTGTAACTCTGGACAGGAAGGAATCCCCGGAATTTGTGGAGGTTGTAGAGGACAACGCCCTTTTCAACGATTTCCGCCTCAACCAGCCCTCCTGTGAAAACTATGTTATCACAAAACGTTCCTTCCCGGACTGTGCCTATATCACCGCCGCACAGGGGACACGGAGCGGCGGGACTGTATTTTTCGGAAGCCGGTCAGGGGTAGTTGCCGCCGGAATCCGGGATTTCTGGCAGAAGTCCCCCATGGCCTTGGAAATCAAAAACGGGGCTTCAGAACATCCTACAATGACGTTATGGCTGTGGAGCCGTTACGCCGAATCTATGGATTTCCGCGCCTATGATACGGTTTCACATAAACACTCCTATGGCGGGATAATGAACGTCCCAGAGGGAATCGCCAATACCAATGAACTTTCCTTCAAGTTATTTGACCGTATGCCCGGAAAGGAAGCAATTCTGGACTTTGCCGCCGATGTACAAACGGATTCCCTTCTGGTGGCAAACCCGGAAGTCTACCAGGATACCGGCGTATTTGGAAGTTACTGGGCTGAACCCAAAGACCCCAAATACAAGGATGAAGCCTATGAGAAAGCCCTTCTGGAATATGTCCGTTTCTATATCCGGGAGGTAGAACAGCGGAAATGGTACGGCTTTTGGGATTACGGTGACGTGATGCACACCTATGACCCGGTTCGCCATTGCTGGCGGTATGATGTGGGCGGATTTGCCTGGCACAATACCGAGCTGTGTAATACTTATGTCAACTGGTTGACCTTCCTGCGTACCGGAGACTATGAAATTTACCGCTTTGCCCGCGCCATGAGCCGCCACGCCAGCGAGGTGGACACCTACCATCTGGGCAAATTCGCCATGCTGGGAACCCGGCATAATGTCCGCCACTGGGGATGCGGGGCAAAGGAACCAAGGATTTCCACAGCGGGGCACCACCGTTTTTATTATTACCTGACCGCCGACGAACGGATCGGGGACGTGATGGATTTTGTCAAGGATGCAGACAACCGCTGCGACTATAAAGACCCTATGGCGGGATTTTTCGGCAAACATTTGCCGGAAAACCGCAATTACGCCCATGTCCGGGTTGGGCCGGACTGGACTTCCTATGCTGCCAACTGGCTCACCCGCTGGGAGCGTTTTGAGGATACCAAGTACCGGGATAAGCTGCTTACTGGCATTGAGTCCCTGAAAAAAGCCCCCCTGCGCCTTGCTTCCGGCTCTACCTTCCATTATGACCACCGAGATGGAATCCTCCATTATATGGGGGCTGAAAATCCGGCGGGACATACCCATTTAGGGGATGGGAACTATTCCCAGCATATGGTAGTCTGCTTTGGCGGGCCGGAAACTTGGATGGAATTGTGTGATCTTTTGGACGACCAGGAAATGAGGGAAATGCTCGCCCAATTCGGGGAACTGTACGCTATGGAGCCAGAGGAACGGTTCCAGGCCACCAATGGTCTGATCTCCGAGAAAAACGACAAAGCATGGGAAGGCCATGGGCCAATCTGGGGGCTGCGCACCTACGCATATGCGGCATGGCTCCACAACCGCCCGAAACTGATGGAAAAGGCTGTCCAGAACCTGCGGTATGACGGAGACCTGGACGACGTGGTTCAGGACGGGGTACAGGGCCGTATGCTGTCTGACGGCAGCCTGCATATAGTCCCAGTAGAAGACAAAGATGCCCCCCGGCCCATAGAAGAACTGGTTTATTCCAAGACCAACGGCATTTCCCAATGGAGCTTGAACTATATGGAAACGGCGCGGCTCCGGGAAATGATGGGTGAAAAAGAGCCCAAAGGAGGGAACGGACAATGAAACGTGAAATGAAATGGCTTAAAGAGCGCAGCCAAAAACAGGTTCCTGTGACCTTTGGGGCGCCGTGGGGCAGGGGTGAGCTTCCAAAGGGGTCATCCCTTGCACTGATTGGCGGAGACGGTAAAGAATTCCCCTGCCAGGTAAAGCCTACCGCTTTTTGGCCGGATGGTTCTATTAAATGGACAGCCCATTCCGCTGTATTGGATGCCTCTCAGAATTATACGATTTCCCTTTCAGACGGAAAACCCGCATCCCCGGAACAGCCCGTTGCAGCTTCCGAGGATGAAAACGGCGTGACAATTGAAAGCGGCTTGCTGTCCTGCCGGGTGGAATACGGGGATAAACTGATTTCCTCCCTTGTACGGAAGAAAGACGGCTTCCAGCCCATGAGTGGGAAGCTGGTGGCCCTGATTCAGAACGAGGAACTCCACGACGACTGCGAATTCCAGTTTATCCGCCGTTTTGAAGGCGTGACCCAGCAGATTACCCTGGAAGAATCCGGCCCGATGCGGGCGGTTGTCAAGGTGGAGGGGCTTCACAGAAGCATCGTCCCGGCAGATTCTGGCAGTGAAATCTTCCCCTTCTCCCTGCGGCTGTATTTCTACGCGGGCAGCCAGGAGATTAAGATCGTCCACTCCTTTGTATTCGATATTGACGAACATATCGATTTCTTAAAGGGGCTGGCGCTGGAACTGACGATGGAAGCTTCAGGAGAACTCTATAACCGCCATGTTGGATTTGCAGGGGAAACCGGGATGTTCTATGAAGCGGTACAGCCTGCCTACTTTAAGAATAACTGGAAATACCCTGGAACGCCTGTGCCGGAGGAAACCGCCATTTATGAACGCCAGCAGCTTGAGGGGCAATTTATTGAAATCCCGGAAGAAGGGGATTTTTCGGAGGTTCTCCATGACAATGCCTGGTGGAACAATTTCCGCCTAAGCCAAGATTCCTGCGATCATTATATTATCTCCAAAAGCACCCATGAAGAATGTGCCCAAATTACTGCTTTCCAGGGGAACCGAAGCCAGGGGGCCATATTCTTTGGATGCAGGTCAGGAATCATTGCAGCAGCTATCAAAGACTGCTGGCAAAAGTCCCCTATGGCGTTGGAAATTCAGAACGCGGCAGAAGATCACCCGGTTATAACCTTGTGGTTGTGGAGCCGTTACGCGGAACCGATGGATTTCCGCGCCTATGACCGGAAAAGCCATACTTATGCCTATGGCGGCATCAACAACCACCCAGAGGGGATTGCCAACACCAATGAAATTTATTTGTCCCTTTTTGGGAAGATGCCCGGAAAACAAGCTGTAATAGATTTTGCCGGCGATGTGCAAAGTGAAACCCTGCTGGTGGCGGAGCCATCAGTTTACGCTGAAACCAAAGCCCTGGGAAGCTATTGGACTGGAACTGCTGATAAATACCGTGTCCCAGCCTATGAAAAGGCATTAAAGGAAATGCAGGAGTTTTACATCCATGAAATTGAACAGCGGAGATGGTACGGCTTTTGGGACTACGGCGACGTGATGCACTCTTACGACCCTACCCGCCATTGCTGGCGGTACGATGTTGGGGGTTTTGCGTGGCATAATACAGAACTGTGCAACACTTATGCCAACTGGCTGTATTTCCTGCGGACAGGGGATTATGAGGTATACCGTTTTGCACGCGCCATGAGCCGCCATTGCAGCGAAGTTGACACCTACCACGCCGGAAAATATGCCATGCTGGGTTCACGGCACAATGTACGGCATTGGGGCTGCGGGGCAAAGGAAGCCCGTATTTCCATGGCGGGACATTACCGGTTTTTCTACTATCTGACTGCCGATGAACGGATCGGGGATATTATGGACTTTGTAAAAGATGCAGACTTTACCACTTTACAGAAAGATCCCATGGGAAGTTATTTCCCGCCCCATCCCCATTTCTCACATTGCAGAACCGGCCCGGACTGGACTTCATTCCTCAGCAACTGGATGACCCGCTGGGAACGCACTGAAGACCCTAAATATCGCGACAAACTTCTCAGGAGCATAGAATCCATTAAAAAGGCCCCTCTGGGGCTGTCCTCCGGGTCTACCTTCCATTATGAACCGGAAACTGGGGAAATGCACTATATGGGGGCTGACAATCCCGCTGGGCACAGGCATCTAGGGGACGGGAATTACCAGCAGCATATGGTAATCATGTTCGGGGGCGCGGAAATCTGGTTTGAACTCTGCGAACTACTGCAAGACCCGGAATTTGAAAAGATGGTAGCTGATTTTGGGGAATATTATGGCATGACCCCGGAGGAGCGGAACCAGAAATCCCATGGGCTGTTTAACCCTGACAACGACCGCTGCTGGGGCGGGATTGGCGGCAGGATGACGGCTTTTGCCGGGTATTATCTGGACAATGACCGGTATATGGAAGCAGGAGAGGAGAGCATTACCTTCCCAGCCCAGAAAATGACGCAAGCCTTTGACGAGGAAGGGAATATGCAGTTATGGGATGTGCCGGAGAAGGATGCACCATATCCCATAAAAGAAGTGTGGAACCTGACTACAAATACTACTGCGCAGTGGAGCCTAGGATATATGGAAGTGTCTAAACTTCGGGAAATACAGGAGAATAAGAAATAAGCAGGGTATCTGTAATACATGAAAAGCGGTTAAAAAGACTTTATTAGAAGACCTTTTAACCGCTTCTTATTGGATACGTTCATTTTCATTGTTCTTCCAAAAGATCATGTTCAGCCAGCCTAAGTTGTCCAGACTTATAGTCCGCCATCTTTTTCTCTAAATAATGAATATTATTCTCATCATAAAAAGGGTCTGGCTCTGTGGTGATTTCAAAGGGGATACGTCTTTCCTGCTCTAATTTTTTGCAGAAAATAGTTATCGCTGTTGTAAGGTTCATGCCAATCTTGGCGTATATTTCCTCAACATTTTTCTTGAGCTGTTCATCCATACGAAAATTTACGTTTACACTTTGTGCCATATGCGTTGCCTCCTTCATTGTTTCAAGTATAGCATTATCGTAAAGAAATAAAAAGTAATTTCTTTATATTTCTTTGCAAACCAGAATTTAATAAAATAGTCATATAACCAGAAGCTTTTTATTTTGGAAAAAGGCTGACTGGAAAACCGCCTGCCGCAGAATTTTGCATTTGCGGCAGGATTCTTTCTACCATAGGTTGAATTTCCACACAAAACTCTCCTATCCTGTTATTGTACTAAAATCCTGATTCTGTTACGATAAAGTTATCCCATTTGATTCAGATGCTTCGTCCAACGTCGTCAACGTTGGACAAAACCTCCAAGTTTCCTCTTACAGCCATTAAGCAAACCAACGGTTTGCCATGATAACGTACCTGATACCGAAAACCATAAAATTTCATTGAACTCACGTTATATTAAAAGCGGTAAAAGGAATTCCAGGGGAATTTCCTCTACCGCTTTCATCATTTATAAAACAAATCAGAATGGGTAAACACTATCTCATGGTTCTTTACAAGCCTTTGCATACAAAGTAAGAATTTTTACGGCGTCTCCGCGTTGTTCGGAAGAAAGTCTGTGTAAAATATCAGCAATAGGATTTCCAGGCGAACACAGCAAATCCCCAAACAGAAGATAATCTACACTAATCGTCAATGCCTGGCTTAATTTGATAAGAGTATCAAGGGAGACACTTTTTTCGCCCCGTTCTATCATTTGATAGTACCGCAGCGAAACATCAATCTGCTCTGATACATATTCCTGTGTAAAGCCAAGCTTATTTCGTTTGCTCCGCAGACGCTCACCAAATAAAAGCCGATCATTATGATTCAAAGGCAATCCCTCCTTATAGTTCGCATTGTACAATTCTTAATTGGTATTTTTTACGAATTATAAATTGCTTATACGAACTTATAGATGTATAATAAGATTGAAAATATATCAGAAATATCGACATTTAGAACCTGTATTCATAACCAAAGATGCTGGATGGGCAGGGATTTTTCCCGCCAGACAAGAGGATTTTCCGCAGTAATCCTTGATGGATTGTAAGAGCCTGTTTAGGATCTCAACGTGTGCGGATTAGCGAGCGGATTTTTAACGCAGTCTGGGCGGAAAATCTGCCGCTAAGACGTGCGCGGGGAGATTCTAAACAGGCTCTAAGGGAAAACGACGCGGTACGGCGGGAAAAAGACCGTTCAGACCGTGCAGGGCGGTTGTGAATACAGGTTCTTAAGGGGGGTTAAAAATGGATCGACTAAAATCTTCTAAGGAATCCTTTTCTCCACTTGTTTGTAGTATTTTTTCATTAGGCAAAGCTACTTGTGAATCTATTTCTGCATTTGAACAGACTATTACATCTTTAGTGGAGGACTGCCTTGTACAAAATTTTTTTATTACATTAGAAAGTTGTTATCCTGAATACTGTGAAAAGCTGAAAAAACTTCAGTCTACATATGATAAAAACATTAAAATTACAGTCATTACCCATTATCCAGAAAATATAGATCAAACTAACTCAAATTTTTTTGATGCTTTCCTTTTTGGTGATAATATTGAGAATATAGATACAAAAGCAAAAAATTTTAGGACACAAAATTTAAGGGTAATAAAGGCGTTAATTGACCGGTCTGACTTTTGTATTTGCAATTTAGATGTAACAATTTTTTCTGATAAAATTAGAAAATATGTGGGCCAGAAACCAAAGGTAACACTGCTGGATTTAAGCGTGTCACTATAAAAAAGCAGGCAGTTACACAAACAGAACCAAAATACCAGGGAACCTCTGCCGGGGCATCCCAGAGGGATTGGAGTATTTTTATTACATCAGTCAAAGGGGTTTTATGAGGATTCCTTTGACCGTCTTTTTCTTACAGCTTTGGGAGAAAACAGAGAATTTATAAAGAAAAAAATGCTGTACCTATAAATGCAGCCAGGAGGAACTTTTAAGCAAAGTTCTCCTGGCTGCATTTTACAAATCCCTTTCGGCTGTTTCAAGAGGTTATTTCCTGCGCAGGAACATTTTAAGCGCAAACACTACACCAAGGCAAACGGCCAATACTCCAGCCAACACAAGGGGAACAAAAGATTTTTTCTCCTGTATTTCGACATCGCCGCTTGCAGCCGGGAGAGAATCCTGATTCTGGACAGGATTTTCTATAGTGGAGCTAACCGTTTCAGGGGAGGGAACGCCCTCCTCTTTGGCAGTCATATTTTTATCAGTCAGCGTTATATTTGCCTCATCCGGGGCAGAAACAGTCCAAATATTCCCGGAAGCCAGATCAGAAAGCCCAATCTGCGAGATTTCAGAATCCATCCCCTGGCCCCGAGAGAATTTTTCTTCCAATAGGGAAAGAGGGAAAAACGCCCTGTCCGGTTCAGGGGAAAGGGAATCCCCGGCAGCAATGAAAATAGGTTCCCCGCCATTCCACTGGATTAAAATGGAAGCCTGCTGGTTTTCTTCCAAAACATCCATAAAGGAAACAGGCATCCTGTCATAACCTTTTGCATTAATCCGAACCAAATCGCCTTCGGAGGAACTCTGGACGACAGCGGCAGCAGAATCCCAGAAATCCGCCTGGGCAGAGGGCAAATCCAGATCGTCAGCCTTTTGGGGTGCGGAATCAATGAAAGCTGTCTGTCCATTGCCCCCTCCAACCAAGACATGGATTTTTGATAGGGAATCAAGTTTTAAAAGGATGTTCTGCCCATCTTTCTGGAAGGGGATGGGAACCCAGTCAGATGCTTTTTCCCCTTTTGCTTGATGGATTTCCCCAACAATATCAGCTGAGATATTATCAGGCAAGGTAAACTGAAGGAAAAAGGCCCCGATTGATTCCTGCTCCAGCGGTTCCTTATTTTTAACCAAGCTCGGCTTTAACTCCATAGCGGAACCAGCGGTAGGCTGGAGCGGGGTAAGGGTAAGGGTGACAGAGTCGTTTATTTCAGCACTGGCAGCAGTCCCAATCCCCCAGGCAGAGGCTGAGGTTGGGGCGGGAAGGCCGGGCACAGATTCTATGGAAGTTTCCAGGGTAATATTAAGCCCGTTCTGCTGGAACTGATCCAGGAGCTTAGCCTGTTCCAAAGTCAGGGAGCCTTTCTCACTGCCCTGAACCTTGGAAACCCCCTGGATAATGGCTTGTAAGAATTCCCGATCTTCATCTTCTAAGGTTTGGCTACTGTCACCCAGCAGTTGGCCAATATCCCCGGCAATTTCCATAATATCGGACATAGAATTTTTAGATGGGGAACCGCTGTTAATTTCGAGCAGCAAACAGGATACCGGGACAGAGGTACCTTCATACCGCAGCTCCAATAAGCCAACGCCATCCCCCATAGGAGTAGCATAAGCATCTTCAACACGGACAAGGCTGTTCCGGGAGAACCAGTAGAAATTATCAGCGGTGGGCGTTTGCCCAGGGAGGGACGCACCAAGCACCGAAACAGATATCCGAGGCAGGCGCTGCGGTTCCCCAAGGGTGTCCAGCTTGAGAAGCTGAACTTCGCCGCCATCCACATTGGCTGAGACAGTGGTGACAGGAACGCGGATTTCTTCTGTCACATCAGAATAATTCGGATCGGAAGATGTGTAATGGAAGGAAAAAGTCTGGTATGCAGATTGGTTGCTCCCCTGTAGCTTTTCAGAAGGGTCTCCTGTAAAGCTCCATCCTTTGGGAAGTTTTACATCCTCCATTGCCGGGGTACGGTTTGTAATAATATGGAGGTTGTCCATCAGGGCGCGGGTAGACTGGTACGAGGGGTTGGAAGAACCTTCCCCAGCGGTAATTTCGCCTACTGCTTGGAACGTATCATCCAAAGTATAATTAGAGGTCAGCCGCGACAAATTCAGGACAAGGCTTCCTTTGGCGCTTTTAGAAGAACCTGTTTGAGCATTGTCAAAGGATACAGAGGAAACATCAAAATCCCTGCCGAAAACAAGTTCTTCATCATTTTTAAGCCCATCCAAAGTAATAGAGGAAACCGACCCGCTTGTCAAACCGTCATAGGGCTTGGAGGGAAGATCTGCAGAAGCTACTGTCAAAGGTGCAGGCTTTATATACAAGGGAGCAGAAACTGAACCCGCCTGTTCCGAATCCTGGTAAACAGCCCTGACCATATAAACACCTGCTTTTTCAGGTGAATCGGAAGCGTTTTCTATAACAGAGCCATCCAGCGCAGTACCGCTGTAAGTATAGGAAAAAGCGGTGAGATTCAGGGAAATTCCCGGTTCAGCCTTGACAACAGGCTCCTCTGGAGCGTCCCCGTATACCCGGCTTTGGGAGGGAAGGGTTAAAAACGGGCTGATATCTTTCTGTCCCACTACGGAAACAGTCAGTGAAACTTTATTGCTGCCAGAAGCCCATTCCGGCAGTTCCACCTCCCCGGTAAATGTAACATCTCCCTCATAAGTGCCAAAATTATCCGGGAGGGCAGTGCGTTCCCATTGAATTTCAAGTTCTTCCTCATTTCCCGAAGAATAAACTGCCTTAGCGGTTTCAGGAAGGGAAATACCCGCTAAAGAATATCCTTCTGCTTCAACAGGAAGCAGGATATCCCCGCCAGCGCTGACAGCGGCAGCGGCAGGATGCACAACAACCCGAACCGTACAGGATACTTCATCATCATCCAGAGAGGTTTTTGCAGAAAACAGGAATTCGCCGCCCTGCGGCTCCCAATCGTCAGAATCTTCTGAAAGGGTGTATTGGACTGAAATTTCCTCCCAGGAACCATTATTATAGGAAGCGCGGACAGGGGCGTTTTGTTCCAGGTAATCCTGAATTGTATTTACGCTTTCATTCGCATCATCGTCTGCGGAAAGGGAAACAGAGTCAACAATAGGGGCTAGGGAAACCAGTTCCCTTTCCTGGAAATCTACAATCCCCTCTATTTCACGGTCACTTTCGGAAACAGTATAACGCCAAATCCAGGTATCCCCTTCACGGAAAGCAGCAGAGGCTTCCCCGCTGACCCCTGAAACAGAAAGGACAGGCATGTATTCACCGCTTGCTGACGCCCTCCATTCCAGAGTATCCCCAGGTTCGGCGGCAGAAAGGGGAGAACCGTTGACAAGTACCATGACAGTTCCATCCCTTTCCCCTGGGCCATCCCCCTGGGCTGTAACAGATGTAAGCGTCCTTACCCTCGCCTGGCTTGTTTCTGAACAGAAGCGTCCCTCATCGGCTGCAATGCGGGCATAAAGGACATATTCAGTTCCCGCATCCAGATTTCGGAAACTGCCTGATTCCCTCCAGCGCACCTCATCCCAATCAATGTCCTCTGTATCCTCGGCAGCGGATAAAAAGAATTCCTGGTCGTCCTCGTAGACAGCCATAATATTGTACAAACCTGCTGCTGTTTTAATAGAGGGCGGGTCTGGACGCGCCGGGATGGAAAAGGGTTCCCCATCGCTGGCAGGAGTGTCCCGGTCGCCTTTGGCGCGCATATACAAAACACCATCTGAACTTCCCGCTGCAGGAATGTATTCAGAAATGGAATCGCCATCCTCAATAATCGTTTTAAAGGCATCATCTGGGCTGACTTCATATCTTTGACCGTCATATGTAATGGTTTCATCCTCAAAGCTGATAGCTGCTTCATCCCCCTCCGGCAGAGAAAACAAGGTGGAGAATGTACTTGGCTGGCTTTCCCCCGATGAAAAGTTTTGCTCTGTTGCAGAGACGCAGGTTTCAAAGGTATAGGAAGAAGAAGGCTCCAAGCCCTTAAAGACAGGGCTTCTCTGCCAGTTCCCGCCATTGCAGCGGTAAAGGATGTTTTCACCAGCCTCATCCAAAGTGATGGAATCCTTGCCCTTGTCCTTCAGGGCAGGGGCAGGAGGCGAATCGGGCCTTGCCGGAATGTGGAGGCCGCCTGCGGTACTGGCAAACCGGTCTTCCCCTGCGGCAACCCGATAGGACAGCGTAACCTGTTCCCCATTCTCCGGTATGCGGCCGGAAATGGATACAGGGCCATCAGCTTCCTGGTAGTTCTCCCCATCAAAGGAATACAGAACCCCCTCCTCCAATGTAACTGTTTCCGCATAATAATCTATTTCCGCAGCCCCGGAATTATCCGGCCTTGGCGGGATGGAAACCTCAATGGGATCGCTGGCAGGCGTATCGCCGTCGGCTTTGGCGCGAAGGTACAGAGTGCGGGAGGATTCTCCAGCTTCCGGGATATACGCGCTGATGGATCCACTGGAAATATCCCCGTCCTCTGAAAAGTCAGGGCTGGCATTTAACTCATATTGGGAAGAAAACTGAATGGTTTCCTGCTGGTAGTCTATTTCGGTCAGCACCCCTTCGGGCAGGGGCGGCTTTGTCACAAAGGTCAGCCGGGCAGGATTTGAAAGGTTTCCTGCCTTATCCTTAACCACTAAGGAAACAGTGTATTCCTCGCTGGAATCCAAATCCATAAGCGGGAAGCTGGCGGTTTCATCAATTTTGCCCAGGGAAATCCCCTCAGCAACTTCTTCTGCATCCGGCCCGTCTTCAGAGGTATCCCCGGTTTCCAGCAAATAATAAAGTTCCCCAGCCTCCCCGCTTTCAAGGGAAATAACAGCGGCATTTTCGGTAATATCCGCAACTGTTTCCCGACGGACAGAGGGTGCAGTCCGGTCAATCTGTATATGGAGGGGGTCAGAACTTGTCTCGCTGCGGCTGCCGCACAAGGAAACAGCGCGGAACCAGAAATAAGCGTCCATTTCCCGGTAAACATTAAAATCACTTTGGACGGTATCCCATTCCACATCTTTGGAGGGTTTTTCTGCTGTCTCAGTGACGCAATATTCATAACTTCCCAGCTGTTCCTCCGGGAGCCCGCCGGAAAGCTTAACAGCTACCTGTTCCCGGCTCCAGCCATTAGCGGCGCTTATTGCCTTAACAGGAGTAAAAGCCGGGCTGTAAAGATATACCTGTATGGATTGTTCCTCGCTTTCAGCCCCAGCCCCGCTAACTGCCTTAAAGGTATAGGAAACCTGCTGGGTGGCACTGGCAGGATGGATCATTAACTGCCTGCCTGTCAGGGGAGTCCATTGCGTTCCATCGTCAATACTATAAAAATAGGTAATATCAGAGGGAATTTCCCCTTCATCCTCTGGGGTAATGGTAAAGGTAACAGGCTGTTCCGAAGGTTCCCCTTCCTCATAAGGCTCCCCATCCATAACAGCAGATACGGTAAACTCTGGTTTAAGGCTATCCAGTTTTACCGTATAGGGATCGCTTTCGCCCTCGCTGCCCACATTGGTTACAATCCGCACTAAGATAGAGTCCGTATAGTCCCCATCCTCATCAATCGTAAAACGGTTTTCACTGTCAGATTCCCATTCAATAGGATCGCTCCAGTGCTTTCCACCGTCAACAGAATAAGAAAATTCCTTCACGCCGCTTTCCGGCATGGGGGAGGGGGCTTTCACTGTAAGGATAACTTCCTCTGACGCCCAGCCTGACGGCACACCCTCCAGGGAAGGCTTTCCCGCTCCGGCTTTGTCAATTTTCACATCATATTCCTGGGAAGGGAGGCTTTCCAATCCGCTTTCCGATATTGCCTTGAATTCCACCTTCCGGGTACTGGATGCAGTATAAACATCCCCCTCAATAGGCACCCATTCCCCTTCGTTTATCCGAACATAATAAGTTACAGGGGAGGCAGGGGAATTTTCACAGGAAAGGGTAAAGGTGACATCTTCATCTGTCCATTCCTCTTTATAATCTGTTTTAACCCGGCTAAGCTCTGGGTTCTGGGTATCCAGCTTATAAGAAAATGCTGGTGCCTCTGTGGATACTCCATCCCTATCTGTGCCAGTAGCCATTAAAATAGAAAGTTCCTTTTCCCCGTCTTCTGTAATCGTTACAGAGTCGTCCCATGACCTTCCGCCATTGGCGCTGATAAACTGGAACCGTCCAGCGGAATCATTGGGCGTAAGCGTAATTTCATCGGTATACCAGCCGTTCTCCCCTTCCTGTCCTTCAACGTCATAGGGAAGCCCTTCAAAAACCTTTTCTTCAATAATAAGTTCGCCAGGTTCATAAATAATGGTGTAATTCTCTGTTTCCAGGCCCTCCGGCGTAATTTTCCCTGTCGCAGCTTCCCGGCTGTTATCAGGGCTGCATGAGGTAGAAAGTTCATCAAAATCAATTTCAGATTTATCCTCGCCGGGAACCAGCCCAAGGATAGAAATATCATCCTCAGACAATTCCGGCATAGGATCCCCCATTGTAATGGTGATAGGTTCATTAACGGAAATTGTCAGTTTGGCAGGGGAAATTTCAATTGCTTTTTCCAACGGCACATCCTCCAAAGAAGATATCCCGTCCAAAGTATAATTTCCAGCGTCTTTGCCGGACAGTGAGAGGTTTTCCAAGTCAACAGAGGTATAACGCCCGACGTTTCCCGATCTTCCGCCGGAAAGGGAGCCGAGAGCTGCCTCCCCCATAATAATAACGCTGTCATCCGGCGCAGTTTCCGGCTTGCCCTCAAAGGAAATCGTATACCGCATCAAACGGCGGGAGCCATCATAAACACGGCCATAGGCGGACACTTCAGAAACGGCCAGGGGGGCAGGGCGGACTCCCACCTGTACCTGAAACTCCATTGTACCGCCGGACTTGTTATCCTCTGGAACAAAGACCATCGGATAGACCCCGGACGGGCCTGCCTTGGGCACCAGGTCAGGTTCTTTCCATTGGAATTCCCCCTTTACAGAGGCTCCAAGGCTGTCCACTACAATACCAGGCGTGATTTCCGAATTCTCTAATGTCTGCCCATAAGTAAGGTTTGCAGCAGAGGGCATTGTCTGGATTGAAAATGCACCGCCTTTGATTTCCAGTTCTGCGGCAGTTTCAGCGGCAAGGGTTCGTTCTCCAGCAGGTGTATATTCTGCCCGGAGGATATGTTTTCCCGGAAGGAGTTCCTGAACCTTTACTGAAAACGGGTATGAGCCTTCAGATGTCACCGTTTTTCGCTCTATTTCCTGGTTATCCAAATATAAAACCATTGTCCCTGCAAGGGAAGGGCGGGAACCGCCGGAAATTTCGACGGCAGCTGTTAAGCTGGAAACGCCTTTCATTGCCTCATATGTACCCTTTTCAAACCGGAAGGAAAGGGGGGAAACGGCTGGTTCCGGCTGAACTGCCTGGCTGCTGCTTTGGGAAGAGGGAACTTCAGAGGAAGCCGGCGCGCTTTGGGAAGAACTGCTGGAAGACATGGAAGGTTCCGAAGCAGTTTTTAAAGATGCAGTCTGCCGGGCATTTCCAACCAAAACCGTAATTTGGGGGAGTTCCATTCCGCCAGGGACGGAATAGCGGTTGGGGATAACTGGTATAAAACGGTACTCCCCCTCTGCATCCCCGTTAAATTCCGACGCGCTGCCAGCAGGATCCAAATCCCATACAACAGCAATCATTACAGATTCCCTTTCGCCCTCGTCATTGCGGATATCTGCCCGCAGCGAAACAGGGAAACGCAGGGAACTGATATCAGTCCCCACATCAGCCCTCTGAAGCCGGATGTCTTCGGAAAGGCTGTCAAAGGAGCGAATGACAAGCCCCTCCTGTACGGATTCCTCCGGCATATCATCGCCGGTACAATTCAGATAATTTTCACGGCATACAGGACAGCTCCCATCAATACTGTCATCTGTACAATGTTTTGTGCAAATACATGTCTGCGCCTGTATGCTTGGCGTGTCAACTGCATTGACTGTCAGAACCAGGCCAGCAGTTGTAACTGCAAGCGCCAACAGGAACGAAAGTTTCCTAAATTTATTCATTTGTCTGTATCCCTTCTGTTATCCCAGCCCCTCAAAGGTCTGGAAGCGTTTGCCGCATTTTTTCACTATCTCCTAGTTTATACGTTTGAGGGATTCTTTTCAAGAGGGAAATCCATTCCAAAAGGCTGTTTTCTGCTAATTTCAGCAAAGATTGGCGGGACAGTCCCAACTGCCAGTTCAGCCTTACTGGATTAGCAACTGGAAAATGTAAAATCCCCCTAAATTCGACCAACTCTTCTACATATAGAAAAACCATAAATCCCAGCGGTTATTCCACTGGGATTTATGGCCTTTATTATAAATTATCCTTAATAATCCTTACGTGTACCCATACCAGTAGGGGTTTTAGCATCTGTATTCGTTGTAACAGTTACATTTTTTGCAGCATCGTTGCCTTTAACCAATTTACCCATAACTACAAGCCTTTGATTTGTCTGGCGGACGCCGTTTATATAATATGCGTCAATACAGGTAGAAAGGGAAATTAACTTGTCATCAGTAGTCACAGGTATATCATAGTCAAAGAAAGAAAGGGAGCGGGCCTCTGCAATCAGATTGGAAAATTGTTTTGCTGTAAACGTAGAAGAAACATAGTCCAGATCATTGGCATTACAAATAAAAACTGCAAAAATCTGGAAAGTCATATCCTCATATTCGGTAGAATAATAAATTTTTTGGTTCTGTTGGGCAAAATCAAGGCGTTTAAACGGAACTAGCTGGGCAAACATAACATCTTTTGCACGGTTGGCATACGCATATCGCCAGGAATTTGTCCAATTGTGGCCAAAAATGCAGTTGTTTTGGGTCAGTGTAGAGGAATCTCCAAAATTTACAGAAGAGGAAGCCCAAATAACACCATTCTTGCTGTATTTTTTATCAATTCCCAAAGCTTCATAATAGGTATTGTTCCCATTAGGGCTTTGGAGAACAGGGTAATCTATATTTGTGCCGGAAACTTTCAGCCAAGCTTTTACATCAGAATTTTTTGCCTGCCAGGATTTAATGGTAGGCGATAAGGCAGAAACTGTTGTAGGGGTTTTTGGAGTTGAAACGGTTGGGGTATTAGATTTGGGGCTAACTGTAATGGAATTGGAACCTCCCCCAATAGAGATGGCTCCAGCTTTATTAGACGAAGACGTTCCAACAACCCTAATGCCTGTTGAACTTTCTTGGGAGTTATTATTGCTAGCGGAAGAACCACTACGCAGGGAACTGACCCTTGGGGCATATTCTTCATCGGCTTCCAGATCCCAATCCTCACCGTTTTCCAGGTCTGCAAAATAATCCCGGCCTTCTTCTTCAGCCTGCTGGCGGGCTTCCACGCTTCCTGCGAGGGCTTCTGAGCGGGTATATTCTTCATCTTCTTCGTCGTCGCGAGGACGAAGCTGAATGGCAAAAACATTCGTTGTAGCAGACATCATCATTGTTGCTGCCAGCAGCAGTGTAACGGTGCGTTTATAAAGGCTGGAATCATTTTTCAGGCTCATTTTATAGTTCAGCTCCATTTCTGCCGTATAGAAATTACGGCTGATTTTATAATTCTTATGTGGGTTGGGCAATTACCCCATCCCCGTCTTGAAAATGTAGTGATAAAACGACTATTCATATTATAACATAAGTTTTTTCAAAATTTCAATGCCTTTTAAGCAAAAACTTCATCTTTTTGAAATGATTTTGTCTCCAATTTTTTACTAATTCCGCTTTTAATTTTATTTAAAATTTAACTTGACAGATTAGGCGTTATTTATTACAATAAAAATAGAAAATGACGCTGCCCGGTAAACGGTCAGCCCCTAAAAGTTGGAGAAATAATCGCCGAACTTTGCGAGGGCCCGGCGATTATTTCTTTTTGTTCTGTATAAACAGGTTACAAATACCAATAATTACTAAGCAAAACTGTAACAGTTCTGACAAAGTCATTAGGCATCCCCCCTTTCGCTATGTACGATCAGGGGGCAAGAAACGTTTTGGAAACTTCCCGTTCCCAAAGCGGCCCCCTGATGGGGGCTAACCGCCTACCGTTTATGGCAGCGTCACAGCTTTATATTACCATATTTTTCGACATTTAGCAACAATATTTTTCTTGACTGTTCTAGCGTTATCTATTATAATAAAGATACAAAATGACGCTGCCCGGTAAACGGTCAGCCCCTAAAAGTTGGAGAA
>CATJCP010000298.1 GCA_949737515.1 uncultured Oscillospiraceae bacterium
CCGTTTTCCGCTTCTATAATGTCAAAGTCATTGGACAGCATATCCTCCAGCAGGGAGCGATTCATCTCCGAATCGTCCACTATCAGGATTTTCTTTCTGGAATTCATTTGAATACTCCCTTTCTGCCGCGAAAAGACCCTTGGGAAGGAGACTGTTTCCACAGGGTGCTGTTGGATGTTTCTCCCTGAGCTCCTCTTTCACTGTTTTAACAGCTTAATTGCTAACTTTCTATTTGAAATGTCCGTTATTCATATTTTACTCCTTCTTTGGCTTCCTGTAAAGCTGTGGGAAAATTTTTCCCGTGTAAAAAGGGCCTTGCTCCCGCGGGAGAGCAAGGCCCTTCTGTCTTTCCTCATTTCAGCGGAACAAAGGGCGTATCTTCCTCCAATGGAATCTCCAGACAGTAGCTACCTCGTCCAGGCAGACAGATCTCCAGCCTTCCCCCAAATACCGCGCAATATTGGGGAAGCGCTGTACAGTGCATATGCAGCGGAAGGTCGATGGTATACCTGACCGGACAGGAAAAAGCATAATCCGTTTCAAAATACAGCGTCTTTCCGGACAGCTCTAGGCGTTTCACCTCGCCTCCAAAGGAAAAGTGCCCTGTACTGGCGACAACGGAGGGCAAGTCCCTCTCCTCCTCCACTTTAAACAGGGCCGAACCATGGGGCTTGATCACCGGCGATGGGATCCTGTCCCCCTTCCTCACGCCCTCAGTCACCATTCCGCTAAAAAATTCGCAGACCCGGTAAGTCCTTCCGTTGTCCAGCTGGTCCACAAAACCCTCGTCCAGGTACAGCTCCGGCAGCCAGTCCGTTTCATCCTCCCAGTTGATCACAGTCACGGTGTGGTATCCCCGGTTCAGCACCTGGGTATCAATGACAGCGGGATAACGCTTGCCCTGGAACAGATCCCTGGGGGCGGACTTTACCGGGACAATCGGAAGAAGATGCCGCAGGACAAACAGCCTGTCATCCTCGATCTGGTCCATAGGCTCGGTGGCGCAGACAAGCCCTCCGCTGAAATACTGGTTGAGGGCAGAGGTCTTCACCTCCTCCTCATTGAGCAGGCCATAGGTGAGGGCCAGCCCACGCTCCGGCGCGCTCCGCCTGCGGACCATCAGGGCGTCTGGATCGTTGTCCCACCAGGCGTTCATCCAGGCGCGCAGCACTGCCTGTTTGATGGTAAAGGGAGCCGCCTTTCCCCCCTGGCCAAAGGGATCGTTCCACATACTCAGCACATCCGACCCTGCCCGTTGTCCGTCGGCAAGGCCAACCACCGGATCATATAGCCCGCCGCAGATCAGCAGATAGGATTCCTCCCCGATCCCCCGGCGCACAGCCTTGACGGCGTTCCGGTATGCCCGCGCCCGAGGCACGGTGGAATCATAGAATACAGCGTCTCCCTCTATCACCGGCGCGCGGGTAAAGTCCAGCTTATGGTACAAAAAACCGCTTTCACGCAGGAAGGCATACAGTTCCTCAACCCATTGCAGCACGCCCGGATGGGTGATGTCCAGCACTTGGTAGACCGTCCCGTTCATGGGGAACAGACAGGGGCTCCCATCCCTGTGCCGGAGTATCCACTCCGGATGCTCCAGCACAACCGGGGCGGTTTCATGGGCAATAAAGGGACTGGTCCAAATTCCGGGGATAAAGCCGTTCCTTTTCATCTCCTGAGCAATTTCCCTGTGGGACATGGTGAATTTATCGTTGATCCGCCAGTCCCCCAGAGCTACCTCCCATCCCTCGTCCAGCTGAAAGACGTCAAAGGGGATCCCCCTTTTTCTCAGCCCGGCCATATCCCTCAGCATATCCTGCTGGGTGACGGAAAGCCCATAATAATACCAGGTGCAGAAGACGCTCAGAGGGACAGGGCGTTTCCGTGCCTGATAGATCTTTCCCTTCTCCAGGGCATACCGATCCAAAGCCTCCAGGGGGCCGCCGCCAAGCCAGATCCGAAGCCATTCGCTTTTTGCGGTGCATCCCGCCGGAAGCCGCGCCTGGTAAAGGCTGGCGCTGGATAAGCCGGTGCATTGATGGCCCTGATCCAGCTCCAAAACCGTCTCGACAAGCTGGCTGTCTCCGGTCAGGTACCCAAGGAGGACGCTTTCCCCTCCATCCTTTCCGGCACACAGGACCGTCGCCTGGTCGCTGACAATCCGATTGGCGGCAGCCTGCCCGCCGTCGATGCCGCCGGTCTCGCGGAGCCTGGACACAGCGTCGGAAAATGCCGGGCCGAAATCCCCAAGCCTGCAAACCGCAGGAAGATCGTTCTTCATCCTTCCCTGCCGGAATACCACCCAGTCCCGGCAGTCGGTCCCCGGAAACAGGCCGGGGATGTCCGAAAGCCCCAAGAGGGTCATCCGCTCCACTTCAATGTCCCTGCCCGACTGGTTGCCGATAGAGAGGCGGAGCCGCAGCATGGAAGGGTTGCCTTCTTCAAAGGCGATCTCCCTCTGGAACAAAAGCCCGTCTGTACATACCTGTTCCCGGGAAAGGTGGGTGCAGGAGTCCAGGCTGTCCTCGCAGGGGAAAATTTGGGACTCCAAAAACGCCGGATACACTGTCTTTTTCTCCCCGTCAGCAGCGTATGCAGCGGAGGATGAAAACCTGAGCCCGATTTTGCCGCTATTCAAACAAATCTGATTTGCATTGCGCGAAAATGGTGCTACTGTCATACCAGTATCTCCTTCCACACTGATTATTTGGCGGATCATCCCTTTACGGCCCCTATCATGATCCCTTTGACAAAGTACTTTTGCAGAAAGGGATAGACGCACAGAATGGGTACGGTTGTGACGATGATTGTGGCATATTTGATGGTTTCCCCCATCAGCTCCCGGTCGCTGGTCATGTTGGTGGTCATGTCGCTGGTGTCGGACAGCACCAAGATCTCCCGTAGGAACAGCTGCAGGGGGTATAGGTCTCGACTGCGCAGAAAAACCATAGCGTTAAACCAAGAGTTCCATTGGCCCACTCCGTAAAACAGGATCATAATGGCAATGGTGGGCGTGGAAAGGGGCACGACAATCCGGGTCAAAATCGTAAAATCATGGGCGCCGTCTATGCGGGCCGATTCCTCCAGGCTGTCGGGGATGGATTGGAAGGCTGTGCGCATCACCATCAGATTATAGGTAGACAGAGCAGAGGGCAGCAGCAGAGCCCAGCGGGTATTGGTCAGCCCCAGGGACTGCACCTGCAGATAAAAGGGAATCAGCCCTCCCGAAAAAAACATGGTGACCACCACCACCAGATTAAAAAACTTTTTGTACAGATATCCCTTCCGGGAGAGGACATAGGCGCTTATAATGGTCAGGGCCAGACTGATCACCGTCCCAGCAAGGACATAAAAGAGGGTATTTTGGTACCCCAAAAGGATGTTGGGGTTTTCCAAAACCGATTGATAGGCCCCCAATTCAAATCCAATGGGCCAAAGGAGCACTCCGGAATGGCTGGCCATCTGCGCCGGATTGGAAAAGGAGGCAAACAGGACATGGATAAAGGGATAAAGGGTCAAAAGGACCAGTATCGACAAAATCAAAAGGTTTGCCGCCTCAAATAAAATCTCGCCGGGGGTACGCCTGATTTTCATTGCCTTCTCCTCCCCTCACCACAAGCTTGTATCACTTAATTTGCGGCTAAGTGTGTTGGCTGTGATAACCAAAATGAAATTGATGACCGAATTAAACAGGCCGATGGCGGAGGAATAGCTGTAATTCATTTCCAGCAGGCCCTTTCGGTAGGAATAGGTGGAAATAACGTCGGAGGTCTCGTAGATGGTGGGATTGTACAGCAGTATGATCTTTTCATATCCCACATTCATAATCTGGCCCATGCGCAGGATCAGCATGATGACAATAGTCGGCAATATGCCGGGGAGGGTGATATGCAGCGTCTGCAGGAATTTGTTTGCCCCGTCGATTTGGGCCGCTTCATACAGTTGCTGGTCTACCCCAGTCAAGGCGCCCAAATAGATAATGGCCCCCCATCCTATCTCCTGCCAGATGCCGCTGATAATGTAAATGGGCTGGAACAGGGACGGGTTGAGCAGCATGGTCTGCCGTTCCAGACCGATCAGGGCAAGGAGGTCGTTGATAACGCCGTTTCGGGCGGTAAAATCAATGAGCATACCGGCGATTACCATAACCGAGATAAAGTGGGGCAGATAACTGATGGTCTGCACCAGCCGCTTGAACCATCCTTGGCGGACCTCATTGAGCAGCAAGGCCAGAAGAATCGGTGCGGGAAAGCCGAAGATCAGGTTTTTGACGCTGATCATCAGGGTATTGCGGAGAATGCGGGTAAAATAAACGTCGTTAAAAAAGCTTTTGAAGTGGCGCATCCCCGCCCAGGGGCTTCCCAAAATCCCCAGCGCAGGGGAAAAATCTTTAAAGGCGATCAGCGCGCCGTACATTGGGACATAACAAAATAAAATATAGTAGGCCAGCATGGGCGCCGCCATCAGATAGAGATACCGGTACTGAATAAAATCCTTTACAACTAATTTGATCAGTCTGTTTTTGGGTTTGGCGGACACTGTGTTTGCGGACATAACATTCTCATCTCCCTGCATCAGTAATAAAACGATTGCAGGCAGACGGCTGCCTGCCTGCAATCAGCCTTGTCTATGGGATTGTGGGGACGGCTCTTATCAGCGGTTGTTAAAGCGGGTCAACGCGGCGTTTTGGATGGCGACCGCATCCTCCAGGCCCATGGCCTTGGCACTGGCCACAACCGCATCATACTCGCTCATGGGAACCTGGCCCATGATGATTTTGCCGATCATTTCATTGCGGTAGGTGGTCACCTGGTTGATAATATTGGCCATGGTAGTGGCCTCCTCAACAGTCGGCGTCAAGGGAGGCATACACAGCGCCTCACTGACATCACCCCAGACGTTTACCATCTCATACTGCCCTGGATAGGTCCTGGT
Source organism: uncultured Oscillospiraceae bacterium (assembly GCA_949737515.1). Taxonomy (GTDB): domain Bacteria; phylum Bacillota; class Clostridia; order Oscillospirales; family Ruminococcaceae; genus UBA1405. The sequence goes on from CATJCP010000298.1 coordinate 4,936, forward strand.
CAGCTTGATCAAGGGGACCGCCTGAAGGGTGGCCCAGGAGCTGATGCCGCCAAAGGCATATTCGCCCAGAACATAATCGGTGCCCTTCTCGTCGGTCTCCTTTTTGAGCTCCGGGGTAAAGACAACCTCATTGTTGGCGTCAATCTCATACGTCACGCCCTCTACCCCGTAGTTGAGCAGCGCAATGCCCTCATCGCTGTACCCATAGTCGAGATAGCGCATGGCCGCGTCAATATTGGAGCATTTGGTGGTGATACTCACACCGCTGCCGTTGCAGATGTTGTTTACTGTGCTGGTAGCGGTGTAGGCCACGCCGTCCGGCCCCTGGGGCCAGTGCATATACTGGAGGTTGGCTTCCGGGACCGTTTCCTCCAATACCTTGCAGAAGGACACCCAGTTTCCGCCCATGGAACCAATGTACAGCCCAACCTCGCCATTGGTGATCTTTGCCTTCAGGGAATTGGCGTCATTGGCCATATAATCGGGATCGATCAACCCCTCTGCATACCAGTCGACCATCAGCTGGACCCACTGTTTATAGCCATCGCTGAGGAGGCCGTGATTGATCCTGTCCCCATCCATATAAAAATCTTCCAGTACGCCAAAGGAGGCCGCCAGCTTAGAAAGCGCGTTCCCGCCAGTGGCTGTGGCGCTGTAAGGGATGCAGTCAAAATTGGCCTTGAAAGCAGCCAACATGTCGTGCCATTCGTCCAGGGTGCGGGGTTCCGGGATATTCAGCGCGTCCGCCCAATCCTTCCGGTAGGCAGGGCCGTTAAAATGGTTGTGAATCCGTGTCTCCTCTTCCAGACAGGCTCCGCAGGCAAAGGGGAAGGTATACAGTGTCTTTTCATCGGTGATTGCCTGGCGGTACATCTCAGGATACTGATGAAACAGCGCCTGCAGATTAGGTGCACCCGTCTCTATCAGGTCGTTGAGCTTGATAATGACGTTATCCAGCACCGCTTTTTCCGGGCCTCCGGGATAGGCGCTCCAATCCCAGAAGATCATGTCCGGCAGGTCTTGGGAGGCGCACATCAGGTTAAACTGCTCGTTTTCCTGTCCAATGGGGGGATGCTGCCATTCAATGTCCACCCCTGTGGCCTCTTCCAGCTTCTGCATACTCAAAACTTCTTCATACGAGGTAACGGTATTGGCGCTTTTGCTGTTGAGCTGGGAAAAAATGGTGAGTTTCACAGGCTCTTCCCCAGATGACGGAGCGTTTCCGGCACTGGATGCCGGAGCGGACGCAGAGGGAGAACCTGCGCTGGATGAAGGGGACGAGCTGCCGGGGTTGCCGGAACACCCGGCGAGGGAGCCGCAGAGCAATGCAGCACAGAGCAGCAGGCTTATGTTACGCGGATTCTGTTTCATAGTCTTCCTCCTGACTATTTTTATTGTGTCACTGGATATCGCTGGTACGGATGTGACGGTTTCAGTATAGAAGCATCCCTCTTTTTTAGCTATACGCCAGTTTCTTGGTTTTTCTAACCGATTCTTAGTTTCTTTCTTAACAAATTTTTAGATGAATTGCCTTTTTTAAATATATCCCCTAAAATTGATTACCTATCCTATTTCCGTGTATAATCCATCTCGATGCTATACGCCCTCTTTTCTCTGCCCGCTAAAATCAAAAACCCTTCCGTTTTTTGGAACGGAAGGGTTGGCGTCACACTTTCAGGAAAGGTTTTTCCGGTATGCCCCCGGCGTAACCCCCTCAAATTTTTTAAACACACGGATCAGGTTGACGTCTGAGCGGTATCCCACCGACTGGGCAACCTGCATCATATTCAGCTCTGGATTGGCGAGGAGCTCCTTCGCATGGCTGATTCTAACCTGATTGATATAATCGGATAAATGTTCCCCGGTGAGCTTCTTGTACTGCGCCGACAGGTAAGAGGCGTTAAGCCCCACTCTATCTGCCAACATGGAGATGCTCAGCTGGGAGTCGGCGTACAGGGATTCAGTCAGCTGGGCAATCTGCTGTATCAGCCGGTGCGATCTGTCCCCCTTCTGCTGGGCCGTCAGGGTCAGTTCATCAAACAACGTGAAAAAGCGCTCCCTGATCTGCTGTGGAGACTGCCGCATGGTCAGCAGCTCCAGGTTTGCCTGAACCGTTACATCCAGCTGCTGGGCTGTTTTCAGGTAAGTGGACAGCAGATGGATCATAAAGTAGGGAATCTGCACATTGTTCCCAGCCTCACTCCCCTGATGCAGGTCAAAGAGCATCCGGAGCATATTGGCGGCCTTTTCCCTCTCCCCGGCCCGGACGCAGTTCATCAAAACAATCTCGTCCTCCACCGTATAGGCGCAGTAACCCATACTGTCATGCATAATGTCCTGATAACAGATAATATCCCCTGCAGTGAGGAAGAAGGTGGACTGTGCCACCTGTTGGGCCTGGTAGTAAGCCTCCGGAACGTTCTGGAACCCATTGACCACATCACTTACAAACAGGGTGGCCTGGAGATGCATTTTCTCCAGCAGAAAGGACCGCATTGCCTTCAGCTTTTCCATAACCTCCTCCTGGGAGATATCCCAAAGAAGGTTCACCAGTGCGGCAACGGTACGCTGCTCGTGGAAGATATAGGCGATGGAAGCAGTAAGTCCGAACAGCTCGTCCATTACGTTCTGCACAATCATGCGCATCAGCTCCGGCTCCCATTCCAACTGAGAGGAGGATTCCCGGGAATCGTCCCGGGGAACATCGGCAAATAAAATATTGACGACCAAAAACCTGGACCCCTCAAAGTGTATCCCATACCGCTCTAAGGTGTCCAAGGCAATGTCATCCGCCTGGATGTGGCCCTTCAGCACGCTGGCCAGAAAATGGTTTACATAGACTGGCTCCATTTTTTTCAGGCGCTTCTCCATCTGCTCCTGTTCACGGAAGGAGTTGGACAGCACCGATTCAATCTGCGCAAGCTCATTACGGCGCAGAACCTTGGACGGCTCCTCCCGGACCGCCCGCCGCATCAGCTTCCGGATGGGAACATAATTGTTATAGGCCAGCAGGAAGGCAGCGGCCACGTTGAGCAAAAAGCCGATGGAAACAAAAATCAAAATCGCCTGAATGGTGGTGATCACATCGGACCACAGGCTGTTTCTGTCCATATAGATCTGATAGTCCCAGCCTTTGACGCCGCTTTCCAGGTGGATCGGATGCTCTGTCCTCCTCCCGTCTAGGGGATATTGAAGGAGAGGATGTATCTCCATACCATCGTCCTCGTCTGTGACGATCATACCAGTCAGGGAGGACGCCCCCAGAAGGTCCTCCATCAAAGAATAAATATCCGGCCTGGACATCATACACACCAGAACCGGATTGTACTGAAGGTCGTTGGTAATGTAAAGCGTCCGGGCAAAGGAAAAGGTCTGAAGCTCCTGCCCCTTCCAGTCGTTGGACGGAAGATTCAGATAAGTGGTTTTTGGGAAACCCTCCCGGAGAAGTCCAGACCACTGCTCAAAGGTCATATCCTTATAATTTTCAATCCGGGAGTAATAGGTTTGGGCGTCAAGGCAGTAGCTGGGGGTAACGATCTTCCCGCTGGCGGGAAAATACAGGTAAACCTCCTTAATCAAGTCGTTCTGGGTGGGCAGGGAAGCCATAAATTCTACGATCTGGACAATGGTATAGGAGTCATAATTGTTCAGATCCCTTTTGCGGTACAGCAGTTTATTGACACTGTCATCCCGGAAGAGCACACGGTACATTTCATCCATTTTTTCAAAGATATTGTCCAGAGCCTGGTCAAACTGCGCCGCAATCTGGTTACTGGACTCTTCCAGGGCATGCTCCTGGAGCTTTGCCGACGCAAAGGTACTGGCTACAAGGGTGACGGCAGGGATCACCAACAGCAGCAGATTTGAAAACAGATAGACGAGAAACAAACTTTTGTTTTTCCACAAATTGCGCATGGTATCCCTCGCTTTATTACCTATACTCGTTTACTCGGTCAAAAAAACAGATCTCATATTGCTCCCTTTTTATAATTATACTACATTTTTCGATTTTTTTAAACAAAAACCAGCCTGATTCTGCAAATCTATAAGCCAATTCCGGTTTTGCCTATTTGAGATGGGAAAATAGAGTAAACTATTAAAGACGCCCCTCTGAAGCACAAAGGGCGCACCTACAAACCTCCGTCTGTAAGCACGCCCGCCGGTTTATTCCTCTTTCTTGGCTTAAAGCTCAAAAAAGTACTTTTTTGCCAAGTCCATCACCCGCCCCTTTGCGCCACATCTGGGGCAGGTAAAGATGCCGTAGTAATAGGTAAGGGCCTTCACCGCCTGTTTATCCCCCAACAGATCCACAAAATTGCTGAACCAAACATAGACGTCATTCAGTGACCTGCCGTCCCACCTGCCGATAACGGATTTCGCCGGGCGGATAAAATCAGGCGCCCGAACCGAAAGGGGCTCCATATCCTCCTTGGTGAATTCGCATTCGCCGCAGGTCACATAGCACTCGTCCAACAGGGTGCAGGTCAGGACAAAAGCCGCCTCCCTATCCCCCAGAATGGCCAGCACAGCCCTGTAAAAATAGGACTTTTCATTTTCTCCCATCCGCTGGATTCGCTCCAGATACTTTTCAATAAATATCTTTGTCCGCTCCTGCAGGAGGAGAATGCTGGCGTTATAGTCGCTGATGATTTTGCGGTCGGGAGCTGGAAGGGAAATATCCGCCAGATTGGGGGGGATATCAGTGGATAAACAGGTACCCATCTCCGAGATCAGGTCAAACTGCTCCTGGAAGTCATTTTCCACCGCCCGGCGCTCCAGCAGGGAGACCATATAGGGGATGGCCAGGTAATCCGCCGGATAAAACCGCAGCTGATGCCAAAGATCTTCAAAGAGGGTTTGAAAGGCGATGGCGTGTTCCAGCTTTTCGGTGGGGGTTTGTATCCGGGGCTTGGCCAACAGAAGAGGGCGAATCTCATCGGCCACATTCCCGAAAGCCCCTGTGTATACCTCCCACAGCTCCGAATCCAATGGGACAAGGCCGGGCTTTTCCGGAAGCCTGGTGTTTCTCTCAAAGCAAAGTTCCATGCTGTCGCCTCCCATTTCCATCGAATCAACCGCTGAAGCGCGCCATATCAGTTAAAAAGAACCTGGAGACCTTTACACAATGATAGAAGTCCCTGTCATCTCTTTGGGTTGGGGAAGCTCCAGCACCTTCAGCATGGTGGGCGCAATGTCCGCCAGCCTCCCGCCTTCCCGCAGGGTGCAGGGCAGGCCCGCCACCACAAAGGGGACCGGATTGGTGGTATGGGCTGTAAAGGGGGAGCCGTCCACATCAATCATGCGGTCCGCATTGCCGTGGTCAGCGGTGATAAAGGCCACGCCGCCTCTGCTGGTGACAGCATCCACCACCTTGCCCAGGCAGGTATCCACTGCTTCCACTGCCTTGACGGCAGCTTCCATCACGCCGGTATGCCCCACCATGTCGCAGTTGGCAAAATTGAGGATGATCACATCGTACTTTCCGCTTTCAATCCGTTTGAGGACTTCATCTGTCACCTCAAAGGCGCTCATTTCTGGCTTCAGGTCATAGGTGGCCACCTTGGGAGAGGGGATCAGCGCCCGATCCTCCCTTTCACAGGGAGCCTCCACGCCGCCGTTAAAGAAGAAGGTGACATGGGCATACTTTTCCGTCTCGGCAATGCGCAGCTGAGTCAGACCCTTTTCGGAAATATATTTTCCAAAGGTGTTGTCCAGGGACTGAGGCTTAAAGGCGACGTGGACGTTGGGCATGGTGGCGTCATACTGGGTCATGCAGACATAGTACAGGGGGAACCTGCCGTTTTTCCGCTCAAAGCCATTAAAATCGTCGTCGACAAAGGTACGGGTGATCTCCCTGGCCCGGTCGGGGCGGAAGTTGCAGAACACAACAGAATCGTTGGCCCTGATCACGCCATCCTGGTCACAGACCACCGGCACGACAAACTCATCGGTTTTTCCGCTGTCATAGGATTTCTGCATGGCGTCCACCGGATCGGGATTCTGAACCCCCTCGCCGTAAACCAGGGCTGCGTAAGCCTGGGAAACCCTCTCCCAGCGGTTGTCCCGGTCCATGGCATAATAACGGCCCATGACATTGGCAACCTTGCCGGTTCCCAGCTCCTTCATCTTGGCGACAGTCTCCTCCACAAAGGCCTTGCCGGACTCCGGGGGCACGTCGCGGCCGTCCATAAAGCCATGGAGATAAACCTTCTCCAGCCCAGCCCGTTTGGCCATTTCCAGCACCCCGAAAATGTGCTCAATATGGCTGTGAACGCCGCCGTTGGACAGCAGGCCCATGATATGCAGGGCGCTGTTGTTCTTTTTGCAGTTCTCCACTGCCCCCAGAAGGGCTTCATTTTCAAAGAAATCCCCATCCTGGATGGACTTGGTAATCCGGGTCAGCTCCTGATAGACAATGCGGCCCGCGCCGATGTTGGTGTGCCCTACCTCGGAGTTGCCCATCTGCCCGTCGGGAAGGCCCACATCCAGCCCGGAGGCCCCGATCTGGGTGCGGGGGTTCTGGGAAAACAGCCGGTCCATATTGGGGGTTTTGGCGGCATGGATGGCGTTTCCCTTGTCGCTGGGATTGATGCCGAATCCATCCATGATGATCAATGCAACAGGTTTTTTCATTGCTTTTCTTCTCCTTTTCCGGCAAATCCAACAGATTCCAAAGTGTTCCCGCTCTCGAATCCGCTGGCTCCTGTGACTGTATTGACGAACCTCTGGGAGATTATATTTCGTTATTTAGAAGCAGCGGAGACGATGGCGGCAAAGTCGGGAGCCTTCAGGGAAGCTCCACCGATCAGCCCGCCGTCCACATGGACCTTGCCGAGAAGTTCATCGGCGTTCTTGGCATTCATGGATCCGCCGTATTGGATCGTCAGCGCCTCGGCGGCAACGCCCCCGTAAAGCTTGGCAACCACAGAGCGGATGTAGCCGTTGACCTCATCGGCCTGGTCGCTGGTGGCGGTTTTGCCGGTGCCGATGGCCCAGACAGGCTCATAGGCGATGATCACATTTTTCAGCTCTTCGGCGGAGACGCCCGCCAGGTCGATCTTGGTCTGCATGGAGACGATCTCTTCGGTGATGCCCTGTTCCCGCTGCTCCAGCAGCTCGCCGACGCAGAGTATCACCTTTAATCCCGCGTCCAGCGCCGCGCGCACCCGCTTGTTGACGGTGATATCGCTTTCGCCAAAATACTGACGGCGCTCCGAATGGCCGATAATCACATATTCCACGCCCATTTCCGCCAACATGGGGGCAGAAATCTCCCCGGTAAAGGCCCCGCTCTCCGCCCAGTGGCAGTTTTCAGCGCCCACCTTGATGTTGGTGTGTTCGGTCAAAGCAAGGGCGGTTTCCAAATTGGTATAGGGCACACAGATCACAACATCGCAGCCTGCGCCGGCAACCAGGGGCTTCAGCTCCTCAATCAATGCCTTAGCCTCTTTGCGGTTTTTATTCATCTTCCAGTTTCCGGCAATCACAGCTCTTCTCACAGCTTTTTTCATAGCGTTTCCCATCCTTCACTTCATATTCTTCACAACAAAGACGAATGAAAGCAGGCATCCAGGCATGAAACCCGGACGCCGCCAGTCATTCGTCCTTTATCCCCAGATCTATTATTTATCGTTGATGCAGTCAATGCCCGGAAGGCCCTTACCCTCCAGATATTCCAGAGAGGCGCCGCCGCCGGTGGAGATATGGGTCATTTTATCCGCAAAGCCCATCTGGATCACAGCCGCCGCGGAATCGCCGCCGCCAATGACGGTGGTGCCGTCGGTTTCCGCCATGGCCTTTGCCACAGCCTTGGTGCCCTCGGCAAGGGTGGGGTTCTCAAACACGCCCATGGGCCCGTTCCAGACAACGGTCTTAGCGGCCTTGACCGCCTCGGAGAACAGCTTGACCGTTTCCGGCCCGATGTCCACGCCCATCTGGTCGGCGGGAATGTTCTGCACAGAAACAACCTTGGTGTCAACAGAGGCGTCGATGGGATCGGGGAAGGAGGGGACGATTACAGCGTCAACCGGCAGCAGCAGCTTAACGCCCTTTTCCTCTGCCTTTTTCATCATGTCACGGCAGTAGTCCACCTTTTCCTCGTCCACCAGAGAGGTACCGATCTCATAACCCCTTGCCTTCTGGAAGGTATAGGCCATGCCGCCGCCGATGATCAGGGTATCGACCTTGTTCAGCAGGTTGTCGATAACATTGAGCTTATCCGCAACCTTTGCGCCGCCCAAAATGGCCACAAAGGGACGGTCAGGCTCGTTGACAGCATTGCCCAGGTATTCAATCTCCTTGTTCATCAGGTAACCGACGGCGCTGGTCTTGATATAATCGGTCACGCCTGCGGTAGAGCAGTGGGCGCGGTGAGCGGAACCAAAGGCGTCGTTGACGTAAACGTCTGCCAAAGAGGCCAGCTCCTGGCTGAACTCAGGGATATTTTTGGTTTCCTCTTTGCGGAAGCGGGTGTTTTCCAGCAGCACCACATCGCCGTCCTTCATGGCCTCAACAGCGGCCTTGGCATTGGGGCCTACTACGTTGTCATCCGCCGCAAATACGACCTTCTGGCCCAACAGCTCGCTCAAACGCTCCGCAACAGGGGCGAGGGTGCATTTGGCGTCAGGACCCTTGGGCTTGCCCAGGTGGGAGCAAAGGATGACGCGCCCGCCTTTTTCAATCAGCTTTTTGATGGTGGGGAGTGCGGCGGTGATGCGGTTATCGTTGGTGATCTTCCCCTCCTTCAAGGGGACGTTGAAATCACAGCGGACAAGGACCTTTTTGCCCTTTACTTCCAGATCTTCTACTGTTACTTTGTTTAATGCGCTCATGGCGTTTCCCGGCCTTTCTTTTTTATATTTTAAAATTGGCAGGGGATTCCTTTTCCTGGCACTGTTGCCGTTTTTTAGTCTCCCCGCCATTATTTTACGGCAATTATCCGGTCTTGTCAACGGGTGGAGGGCAGTTTGATATATTTTTATCAGATAAAAAGAATGTTATTTTCATGTTTAAGGATACCATCGGCTTTTTTCTCTATTATCCAACGGGGAACGGAGCCCTGCACCACCCGTTATCACCTTTACAGGACATAGGAATAAATAAAAACAGGCAGCAGTACAGAGGTCAGAACATCATAAAATCCATGGGCAATGATCAGCGGGATAATACTTTTTCCCCTGGATTTAAAAAGAAATACACAAAAAACCAGCGTATTGACCGACAAATTGTAAAGCTCTCCAAAGGTAAACTGCATTGCAGACCAATGAACCCCATAGAAAAGCAGGATATTAAGTCCGACAGCGGCAATTTTAGAGCCGCACAGCTCCAATGTTTTATGCAGAAGAAATCCCCGGAAAATAAGCTCCTCTGCAAACCCAACACATAGGAAGCAGTACGCAGTCATTACAAGCATATAAGCCGGATCCGGCTGCGCTGCAAAGGACGAATAATCCATCCTTAAAATCAAAAGGGGGATCTGCTGCAAGATAAACATAAAAAATCCCAGCAGCAAGCCCTTTGGAATGTCTGCCAGACAGGGCTTTTTCAACCCAATATTTGTTAGAGATTTTTTCTCAATCTTTACAACATAAAAGAGAATGAGGAAAACGGAAATCAGGTAAGCTGCTATTCCTGTCCATAGGGCTTCTGTATTTAAAAGCGCTTCTATCCAACCCACAAATACAGGAATACAGATTGCCGCCAAGCCGCAGGCAAAAATTTCAAGACCCAGTTTCATCTTTTCTTTTGTTATGTAAAACATTTAAATCCTCTTTCCCTAAAAGATATATTTATCCAAAAGTTCCAGTGCTGTGATGAAGGACACCACGATAGCTGCCAATGCCGCTATCACGGCAATGGCGCTTAATGTCCTTCGCGTTTCTGGGCTGAATTCTTTTTTAGGGGGTTCCGGTATCTCAATTTTGATATCGTTTTCCCGGCCCAGCAAAATATAATCCGTTGTTACGTGATACATTTCCGCCAGCCGGATCACATTGTCAATATCGGGCTTTCCCTGTCCGCTTTCCCACTTGGAAACAGCCTGTCTCGAAATTCCCAAAATTTCAGCGGCCTGCTCCTGGGAATACCCTGCCTGGCTGCGCAATTCATGCAGCCGCTCGCCTATGCTCATTTCTTTCATCCTTCCGCCGCGTATACGGCACGATCTTCTTTTGAAATCATTCCATATTTCAATTAGGATTTTATCAGATTTCCCGGTTGCATACCACCAACAACTGTTTTAATTGCTGTCAACTTTCCGTTGCGTCCTCAAAAATTTAACTTACAGCAGTCCAAGGAAATAACGCGGTGCAGGGCGGCAAGAGCAACTTGTATATAGCAAGGCGGACGACGAAAGCGGGCTGCCGCCCGGTGAAGAGGACAACGCGGCTATACATGATTTGAGCTGCCAATATGTGCCGCGGTATTTTCTTGGTCTGCTATATATGTTGTTAAATATATCAAAAAAGGGCTACTGCCCCTTTTCACGCTTATATCAAACATAATTCTTCAGCCGTATAAGTCTCTCATACTTTTCCTCCAACGCTGTATAAAGCTCCGCTTTGTAATCCCTGTCTGCTGCTCCCTCTTTGCGATATTTTTTCAGCTTTTGAAACGCAATCTGTGCTTCTGTTGGACTGTTTTGTTTAGGAGTCTCCGCTTTGTCCTCCATCTTTTGGAGAAGATTGACAATATCATAGATTTTTTCCTCTGGCATCCTCTCAATTATCTCGATTGCCTGCTGGCGTATTGCCGACATAAAAACGCTCCCTTTCTTTTATTAGGCTGCTGCCCCAAAGTTTTCTACATATATTATTAACTACACATCAATTATATCACATCCAGCCATTTTGGGCAAAATTTTTCTGTTTTTATCTCCTTTCAGAGCAGATTGACTTACATCAAAGCCCATGTTAAAATCAAAGGGATAAGTCAATTGTTTGCGGAGGGATTGGCATATGATCGGAGACATTGTTACAGTCACAGTTGACAGGCCGCTGGGAACATACCACCCCAAGCACAAGGATCTGTATTATCCGATTAACTATGGATATATTGAGGGGATTATTGCGCCAGACGGAGAGGAACAGGACGCATACATATTAGGTGTAAATGAAGCAGTTGAAAAATTCACAGGAAAAATCATTGCAATTATCCACAGGTTTGACGATATAGAGGAAAAATGGGTGGTCTGCCCTGAAACTATCACCTTCACCAAAGAGGAAATCATGGAAAAGGTCAGATTTCAGGAACAATACTTTCAATCAGAAATTATCATATAAATTTTCAGTTTGTTGGGGAATTGCTTTTACAAGCAGTTCCCCAACATTTTGATGAATGGTTTTGTGAAGCAGATTTTACACCTCAAAGTCTCTGAAAATTAGCTAACGCCACCTTTGTACTCAGCGTCTTAA
>CATJCP010000299.1 GCA_949737515.1 uncultured Oscillospiraceae bacterium
GACTGCCCAAGATCAGCGACGGGCAACAGCTTTTCCTGCTCAATGGTTTGTCCAAGCTGGCCCCCAACGGTAAAATGGCCATCATTCAGAACGGCTCCCCACTGTTCTCCGGGGATGCTGGCAGCGGCCCCTCCTGTATCCGGCAGTACATCTTGGAAAACGACTGGCTGGACGCTATCATTCAGCTCTCCACCGATCAATTTATGAACACGGGTATCAGCACCTATATCTGGGTGCTGTCCAAGGACAAGCCCGACTACCGTACCGGGAAGGTGCAGCTGATTGACGCCTCCCACTGCTGCGAACCCCGGAGGAAGAATATCGGCACCAAACGCAATGACATCACCGACCTGTGCCGGGGGCTGATCGTGCGGGCCTACGGCGAGTACCAGGACGGCGCTGTGTACGGCGACAAGGCGGTGTGTACTGCCAGAGCAAGGTGTTCGGCTCGGAAGAATTCGGCTACAACAAGATCGTGGTGGAGCGGCCCTTGCGGTATAATTATTCTACTGCGGAGGAACGTATCCAACGATTGAAAGAGCCAGATGTATTGGATGATCTGCGTGGGGGTGCAGAGTATGATCCCCCGTATCTTAAGTGGCAAATAGCGCTTCGAGATATCGATCAATCAAAACTGTTTGACAACGAGAAAGACTTCCATGATGCGGTAGAAGCAGCCTTGACTGCCCGTGGATTGGAAGCTCTCATGCCAGACTTTGATATTGTTGAGCAGTTTTGCCGACAAGAAGATGATACATCTCAGATCGTAACGAAAAATGGCAAGCCTGTTCCAAGTGTAGCAAAGCGGGACACGGAAAACGTGCCGCTGGTGCAGGACATCGACTACTATTTCCGGCGAGAGGTGCTGCCCTACGCCCCCGACGCCTGGATCGACTATAAGAAGACTAAGGTGGGGTATGAGATCCCCATGACCCGGTACTTCTACGAGTACCAGCCTCCGGAGCCGGTGGAGGACATCGTGGAGCGGATCACCGACCTGGAGGCCGATATCGCCGCCAGCTTGAAGGCGTTGTTCCATGAGGAGGGCGAGTGATGGCACGGGAGATGAAGGATAGCGGGATACCCTGGATTGGGGAGATACCGGCTGATTGGAGCTTAATTGCAACGAAACGCCTATATAAAATTGAATCTGGAGCAACGCCAAAGAGTGAAAATAGCGATTATTATGATGGGAGTATCCCCTGGATAACACCGGCTGATTTCAAAACAAACGATGTCTTTGTTTTTTGTGGTAGAAGGAATATCACAGAGCTTGGACTAAACTCTTGTGGCACAATATTGATTCCAGCAAAGAGCATTATTTTTTCAAAACGTGCTCCAATTGGTGCTGTTGCAATTAACAAAGTCGATTTATGCACTAATCAAGGCTGCCTTTCGTGTATCCCAAAAGTGGATCTTGAAGTAAAATATTTCTACTATGCCATGTCCATATTTACTAAACAATATAACCTGCTTGGAACAGGAACTACATTTAAAGAAATATCAACTACTGACTTTGCAAATTTTGTTTTGCCTTATCCGTCCTTATACCAACAGCAGAAAATTGCCCGATATCTTGACAAAAGCTGTGCCCGGATTGACGCCGTGCTGAACAAAACCCGCACTTCTATTGAGGAGTACAAAAAGCTGAAACAGGCAATCATCACCCAGGCTGTCACCAAGGGTGTGCGGGGAGATAGGCCGATGAAGGAGAGCGGAATTATTTGGCTTGATGCAGTTCCGGAAGACTGGAAAATCAGCAAAATTAAATACGCTATTTTTCCTCATGAAAAACCAGTATTGCCCACAGATGATGTCATAACCTGCTTCCGAGATGGAACTGTGACTTTGCGGAAAAATAGACGTGAGGAGGGCTTCACCGTTTCTTTTACTGAGAACGGATATCAGGGAGTAGACGTTGGCGATCTTGTAATCCACGGAATGGATACTTTTGCTGGGGCTATTGGCTGCTCAGATAGCCGTGGAAAAACCTCTCCAGTTGTTCATGTTTGTTCTACTGTTGGAAACAATCGTTATTTTATGTATTTCCTGCGTTACATGGCATATTCCAATCTCCTGATGGATTTTTCCAATGGAGTTCGCATCCGTTCCAGTGATTTTAGAAATTTCAAAAAACTGGCTGTATTTGAGATGCTTGTTCCATCTTTGGAAGAACAGAATGAAATTGTAGACTACCTCGACAGCACTCTTGCAAAAATTGAGCAGGTCATAAACCAAAAAGAGTCGCTGCTTAATGAACTTGAATCTTACAAGAAAACTGTTATCTACGAATATGTCACCGGGAAAAAGGAGGCCTCATAGATTGGGGAAACTTACTTTATCGAAGTTGCAAAGGCAACAATATGCCGAATAAAAGAAGCTTTTGAAACAGGAAAAAGAATTGGTTTCCCGGATGAAGAACAAGTTCGTTTGGGAGATGTGCTCGCTTTGCTTGAGGCAACAGGATACATTCGCAAATTGGATATAGATAACACAAACGCATATGAGCGGATAGGAAATTTTAAGGATTTTGAAGCGTGGCATAAGGACAGAATCCGTGAAGAACGTAACCTGTCCAGGCGAGAGTGGAAAATAGCTATCGTATCAGCGGTTATTGGAGCAATTATTGGGCTTGTTCCAACAATTATTTCTGTTATTAAGGACTATTTCTTACCAGGATCATAGAGAGGAGATAACATGAACGAACTTTATAAAATGTTTAACCAAAATTATGTGCAACAGCAAGCAACGCAGGAACAGCATCATATTCAACAAGTGAAACAAGTTCAAGATACTGCAAAAGCTCTGAAAGATTTTTTGGATGGAATCGATAAAATTGAGCCTCCCTACCAAGCTGCTGCCAATGCGGAGTTTTGTGCGATTATATGGAATTACATTCAGAGACATCAAAACGGAATGTTCTAATAGTGAGGCGAGGACAGGATCATTTAGAAAAAGAGCAGTTTTTGACAGCGTTGGAAAACTACAGAAAATCACTCATTTTTGAATATATGGCTGGGGAAAAGGAGGTGCTCTAAATGTGCATTAAAGATATTATTTGTTTCCAATTACCAATTGGGTGGGATGAAATCGGGGTAATTGCCACTGTACTTGCAGTTGTTGTAGCATTAGCTGCCAGCAGAAAATCATCTAAACAGCTAAAATCTGCGCTGGAGATGCAGGAACAATCGAAGAATGTAAACTTGCTGGATAAGCGTGTTGAATTGGCAGAGGCGATTCAGCACGGAAGATCAGTGTCAGAGTTGACCTTACAGGTGCTGTTTAATGACGAGATTGTGAATCATTATAAGGCTTGGAGAAATCATCATACGGAAAAGATTTATGCAGACAACGATTTAGACAGATTTTATGCCGAAGTTAAAATACCTGATGAGGCCGGGGGATACTACACCAATGTGAAGGAAACCTTGGAAAGATATATTGCTGATATGAGTAGGCCAGATTGTCCAAAACAGGTATTTGATGATTACGAAAAATACTGTGGCGATCATGTAGTTTGGTTGCCATATGGAGAAGATGGAAAGTCTATTCCATATAACCATTCAGAGATTAATACTCGAATTTCTGAGGCCAATACCAATGCAGAAAAAGAAAGGAAATTGACACTTCAACTTATTGAAAAGTTTATTCCTGATTCAATCCAACCAGTCCTTGTGCGTCCTCAAAGAAAATAGCAATTCTGGAAGAATAGGGGAGGGGCATCATAATGGACACCACCGAAAAACGCTTTGAATCCGACATCGAAGCCGCTCTTCTATCTCCCTCCGGCGGCCACACCAAGGGCACCGACACCTACGACCCGAGCTTGGGCCTGTACGTCAGCACCCTGATCGGCTTTGTCCAGGACACCCAGCCCAAGGAGTGGGCCCGGTTCGAGAAGCAGAACCAAGTCGATCCGGTGCGGAAGTTCTGCATGGCCTTCAACTCCACCTGTGAAATGGACGGGCTTCTCTCCGTCCTCCGCCACGGCTTCAAGCACCGGGGCATCACCCTCCACGTCTGCTACTTCATGCCGGAGTCCGGCCTCAATGAGACCGCCGCCCAGCGGTATGCCCGGAACAAGGTCGAATGCTACCGCCAATGGTACTATTCCGCCGACACGAAGAAATCCGTGGACATGGTGCTGACCGTCAACGGCATCCCGGTTTTTGCCTTTGAGCTGAAAAACCAGTACACCGGGCAGGACGTGGAAAACGCCAAACGGCAGTGGATGTATGACCGTGACCCACGGGAGCTCTGCTTCCAGTTCAACAAGCGCATCCTGGGCTTTTTCTGCGTGGATCACACCGAGGTCTGGATGACCACCAAGCTGGCCGGAAAGGATACCTACTTCCTGCCCTTCAACCAGGGCTCCAACGGGGCCGGGCAGGACGGCGGGAAGGGCAACCCGCCCATCCCGGACGGCTACCCCACGGCCTACCTCTGGGAGCAGATCTTTCAGAAGGACAGCATGATGGATATTCTGCAAAAGTTCCTCCATTTGCAGGTGAAAGAGGAGAAAAAGCAGCTCCCAGACGGCACCGTGAAGACCGTCCGAAAGCAGGCACTGATCTTCCCCCGTTACCATCAGCTGGACGTGGTGCGGAAGCTGCTGACCGACGTCTCCGCCCA
>CATJCP010000300.1 GCA_949737515.1 uncultured Oscillospiraceae bacterium
GCGTTTTGCTTGCCGCTTTGAGCTGGCTGGTTGATTTCTTTCGCTTCATTCGGTTTTCTTAGCTTCTTTTGTGTCTGTTTTTTCGGGAAGGGCACACTATTATGGCCCTTTCCTTATCCCGTGAATGTTTGCGATAAAACATAACTGCTTTTTTCGCGGTCTCCAGAGACATTGTATTTGTAGAGTGCGACCGTTGGTTGTGATTGCTGTTTTCAGAATAGATACAATATTTGCATCTTAGATTACAACCTTGTGTTACTTGGAGGGTTATTTTCTCAAGCCCTCTATCCAGCAGCTCTGGTATACGCTCAGTGGCCGGATGGATAACTTCTTCCACATGATTCGTAGAAAGGTAACCACATTCACGCAGTTCATTGTACTGCGTCATTACAGCTTCTGACACATCAGGAAATTTCCCATCCTCAGATGAAATAGCTTTCTCAATACAGTCGAAAAGCTCATCATTGACTGCAACGATTTCGTTCCGGTTCACTTCATAGAAATACTTGCCCATAGGCGTTTTCACCGGCAAGACAAAGGGTCTTTGATTCATTCGGCACCTCCAGATCAACGTGTCATTTTTAGAAATTCTATTGCGCAACAATTATGAACACCCGTCTCATTCATTTGATCCCTCTGATTTTGTTAAAAGAGACAGAGTATCAAATCGAAAAAGCTGTAAAAGAGCCAAAACAGTACCGGCACATGCACAGACCAGATAGACTATAAATATTTGCAGGGTTTCCTGCAATGTCAGGCCAATTTGGAAAATGAGCGCGAACTGAGCTACCAGTCCTCCCCCGAATTGAGTCAGAATGGTGCTGGTGAAGTGGACTCCGCCAATCCGCTTTCTCGATTCCCCCAGGGAACTGGCTATTGCCATGTCCGTTCGACTCACTCTTAGGACCAAAAACACTACCAGCATCACCATCAGAACGATGAGCAAGAAAAACATGGCTTCAAATCTCTGATAAATCAGCAAGTTCGCCTGTAGCTCCTCGGCGGTCTTGATAAACAATTCGTCCTCCATCGACACTGCATTACCGGTCCACATATCCGCGCAACCATGATCCACTGGATAAAAGGCCATCGACGGCAACGCCTCTTTAAAGCTGTTCAGTTTCATGGGGTCACATAGCACCACCGACAGGGAACTGTAGGAAAATTCGGCCCCCGCCTGCTCCGTGACAGCCCTCAACCAGCTTATTGGCACCACCATATTGGGGGACCTTTCTCCATTAGTTTCAGTATTGGGATAGTATGCAGCAATTTTTACCTGCTGTACACCTATGTCGGCATAGCCACGCCCTGAACCGGATGATGTACCGGAGTAGAATGAGATATTTAATTTATCTCCCAGTTCCAGGCCATTCGCCCGGGCAAAACCTTCATCCAGGGCGCACAGAGGCTCTATGCTGTTCAGAAAAGTTCCGTCATAGCCATCAAGAAAGCGCATATCATCTTTTTGGACCGTTGTAAGCGCATCCGGATGGCTGATGCCAAACACGGTTACGTCCCTGCCAGATGAAGTGTCTTGTCGACCATTTATCTTAGCAGCAGCTTCCGCTGTACACAGCACATCTTGGACATTTGCCGAAACCAAAGCATCATAGCGCTGAGTCGTAATAGAGAGATGGCTGATTTTACTGCCATCACGGCTGACGACCCGGGCAGTAACGGGGATACTCTCTGCAAGATTGTCCAACGCTCGCTGGGTTGTCTGGGCGTTTCCCATATATGCTCCCATGCTGCAAACCAACATCACAGAAACTAGCGTCAATATGATTGAGCGGCCCGGCGAGCGTATAAGGCGGTACTTAACTTCTGTCAGAAAGAACACTCCGATAGGCCTCCTTAGGATTTGAATATTCTTACGTAATATTAATCCAATAAGGATCAACCCAATAGCCTTGAGTTCTATTCCACCTGCGATACTGTAAATGTCCCTGGTGAGTCCTTGTTATTACTTCAATCACGTCGGCTAATGGCATAATACCGTTCATTGATTTCATTCCTTTCTTATTTTTGTTCCCGCACCAATGTAAATATTTGCAGTGACATCATCTATTGGATGCATTTCTCCATTCGTTAGCATAATTGAATATGTCATATCGTGATGCTGGATTATCAAGATATCTTCCGCATCCCATCTCACCGTTGAATCATCTGAAAGAATCTCTTCTGACGGTGGATCAAACGCCGACTGTAAAACAAACGTATACGAGAGCACCACCACTAAAACAGCCAGTCCGACAAAAGCCGCCTGGTAACGCATCCCGAACCGCTTTGTGGCCTTTGTGATAAGTTCAAACCGTTCCTTAATGTCGTCATGTTCTGTTCTGGAAACCAGCCCTGTGGCCGTCAGCGGCGGATTACCGCCTTCTGGCTGCGGGTTTCCTTTCAGCGTCCTGACAATAGTAAGCAGGTATTCTAAGCGCTGCTTTTTGCTGAAATCCTCAGTGGCGTTTACATCGCACTTGATTTCCAGAATCTGCTCAACGTCTTTCTTGAGCAGATATACTGCCGGGTTCCACCAGAATACGCAGCAAAGTATGAGGGTCAGCAGCTTGACGATACCATCCCGATTGCAGAAATGGGTGTACTCATGTTTCATGATGTAGTACAGTTCTTCCCGCGTGTACTCCTCGTCCGGGAGGTAGATCCACCTTTGAATGATCCCCATCCCAAAGGGTGTGTCTATATCTGGACACACGCATACACTGACAAATATCTTGTCTTCTGCCTTTTTCCGCACTTTCGCAAGGACCCGCTCTGCGGCATAGCTCCTGTTCTTGTGGCAGGGAGACAGCTGCTTTCTGCTTATGTGCTCCCGCCATATTAACCTAACAAAGAGAGCGACAGCCACGACAATCCAAATGAAGATTAGGACGTCTATAATTGCTACGCCGGAACCTCCAACCGGCACCTGGTATTGCCGTATCCGAGCGTATGTATGGCTAAACGTTCCTCTTAACTCCACCGGAACCGTAATAGGAAGTTCTATCACAAAAACCATGCGGAACAAGCATAACCCATATATTATTAGGAGAGTGTGCACCCCGAAGGATTTTAGGAAAAACGGCCGGTTACGCAGTGCGTGGATAGCAAGGATAAAGGTCGTGCTGAACAATACTGACATCAGAAACGAGAAAAGAGAAAAACTCATTCTTCATCATCCCTTGCACGGTATTCTTCAATCATGTCTTCCAACTCCTGAATGAGGTTCTCCATCCCCTCATTATCGCCTTTTTTCACCAGTGCAAGGGCCTCTACCCGGAACAATTTGCCTGCGGTAATGCCGTTGCGGATGGCTTCCTGGGAATAGAACTCCTCCTTTGTCATAACGGTCCGAAAACGCCGACCGTACTTTTTGCCGGTGCGCTCCAGGCTGTCAAACTCGATGGCGCCTTTCTCCTCCAGTACCCGGATAATGTCCCTGGTGTAGGTCTTTGTCCAGCCATTATCTTTCCACAGAGCTTGGATTTCCGAGGCGCTAAGTGGCACGCCCTGCTCCCAAAGGAACCGCATAAGTTTTTCTTCGCTCTTTGTAAGCGCTACATATGCCATTGGTATCACCTCCTTTTAAATAGAAATATCTGATTTCTAAGCAAAGAAAAAATATTCTTATAGCTCATGCTTAGTATATCACCTGACACAGCCAATGTCAAGAGTATTTTATGAAAAAGATAGCATTTTTACCAAATAAAGGGCATTTTGTCCTCGAAACTCTATGCTAAACATTGGGTATCAATATTAAAAGCACAGTTCGCTTTCCAAACCGACGCATGACCTCAGATAACGAGAAGGGCAAGCAGATTTTGTTTTTGGGCAAACGGTTCTTCCCAGTATCGCGAGTCGTAGGAGTTATGACTGTTATCACCCAGCACATAGAAGTTTCCTTCCGGCACAGTCAGTTGACGACCCTTATGCTCCACCACATCCCCACCTACAGCAGCAATGCGTTTCACCAACTTCTTACCCTCATGCTCAAAGACGATGATATCGCCTACATGCAACTCACCAAATATCTTGTGCCCCAGAATATAACTGCCTTTGTGAATAGTCGGTTCCATAGACTCAGTAGGCACATAGCCGATAAACAGCACGAACCGAAACAGCAGCACTGTAACCCCAAGCGCACAGACAGGTATGGCCCATTTCCAAAGCTTTCGCATATAATTCTCCTAAAACAGAAAAAGCTGGGTACCGAGTTCTCCTCCCGGTACCCAGCTAAGTTTTTACGCCGCGTAAACCTCCATCATAGCCGCGGACTTTGGACGAGCTTTCAAGAACTTCCGCGCTTTTGACACATAGGCGCTCACCAAATTATCGCTTGCACCCATCCTCTCGCCGATCTCCCGGCAGGTGTAGCCCTTCGCCATCAGCAGCATAGCGTCAATGCCCTTGACAACGTGGGGCGGGGCTTCAGCTTTGGCGGACACCAGCTCCCGCACCACGTCAAAGTTTATCTCTGTCCGGTGCTCACTGTCATCTATCTCAGGAATATCCCTCTCATATTCGTCAAACACTTCAGCGTTCCTCTGCTTGTTGGCCTTGACCAGCACATCGCAAATTTCGTGCCAGATGAGCCGGTAAGCATATGTAGAGAATGTCCCGCCCTTGTCGGTA
>CATJCP010000301.1 GCA_949737515.1 uncultured Oscillospiraceae bacterium
ACTGGTAGAGTTGAGAGAGGCCAGCTGAGATCCGGCGACGAAGTTGAAATCATCGGTCTGACCGACGAGCGCAAGAAGACAGTTGTCACCGGTATCGAGATGTTCCGTAAGACTCTGGACTATGCTGAGGCGGGCGACAACATCGGCGCTCTGCTCCGTGGTGTTCAGAGAACTGAAATCGAGCGCGGTCAGGTTCTCTGCAAACCCGGCACCATCCATCCTCACACCAAGTTCCGCGGCCAGGTTTACGTCCTGAAAAAGGAAGAGGGCGGCCGTCACACCGCTTTCCTGAGCAACTACCGTCCCCAGTTCTATTTCCGTACCACTGACGTTACCGGTGTTATCACCCTTCCCGAAGGCGTTGATATGTGTATCCCCGGCGATAACGTTGAGATGGACGTTGAGTTGATCACTCCTATCGCCATTGAGGAAGGCCTCCGCTTCGCTATTCGTGAGGGCGGCCGTACCGTTGGCTCCGGCGTTGTTACTAAGATCAACGAGTAATTTTAACGTTTCGGTTCCCGTCTGGATCACCAGGCGGGAACTTTTTTCTCTTTTTGCAAGTTGCAGCGATTTCCACCACTTCCCTTGAAACATTTTTTATCAATCGGATACAATAACTACTGCCCGTCGGAAACACTGCCTTTAAAGGCGTTCCGAATGGGTACTTCTACCGTCCTGCGGTTTACAGGGATGGAGCCTCCGGGAAGGAGGAATTCCCATGTTTCCCTTGCGCTGCCGCAGACAAACCGACGCATCAGCAGCATCCCGTTCTCCATTTTGTGCAAGTATGCACAAAAAAAGAAAAAAGCATCGTCTGCTTCCCGCTGCTGTCCCGACGCTGCTTTTGATCTGTCTGCTTGCATTTCCTTTTTTTCAGCGGCCTGCTGTGGTATATGCCCAGGACCGGGTTTCTGTTACCAGGGTCAGGGAATACTTTCCGCCAGCCGGTTCCATTCCGGAGCTGGAGATATACTATCCCCAGCTTTCCTTTGGCGGAAACCCCAACCAGCTGCAGACCGCCAATGCGATGATTCGGGAATACGCTGTCCGCAGATGCCATCTGCGCCGGAAGGCCGCAAAATCCGGCAATCCGGATTTTCCGCCGGATGCGGTCCTGGTTGATTACCAGGTTACGCGAAACAGCGGCGGTTTTTTCAGCATTGTCTTTACAGAGCATTCTTCTCTGGCCGGTATAACGCCGCAAGGCTTTGGTTTTACCATCCGGCTGTCGGATCAAAAGGTTTGTCAGCTGGCAGATCTCTTTCTTTCCAACACCAACTATACGTCGCTTTTGGACCAGGAAATATCCAGGATGCTTCAAATCCCCTTTGAAGGTATCCAACATGACTCCCCCTTTTTCCTTACAGACGATTCCATTGTTCTGCTTCCCAACAACCTGCTGCCTAACAGCAAAGAGGAAAAAGACTGGTTGGATCAGGGCCCAATATCTATTTCTCTGTCCACTCCAGCAGTTTCCAGACAGCTGACAGTGGGCCTTTCCGTTGGGCATACCAGGACCAATGCCTTTGGAGAAGGAGGAAGGATAAGTCCCTGGGCCGTACCGGAGGAATCCCCAGAGGGCGGCCAAGAGGCTGCTCAGGACAATCAGTCATAGGGTTCCCCATCAGGCAACGTTTAAAGAAAAGCCGGGAATGGAGCAGTTCCACTCCCGGCCTTTCTCTTTGCTCTTTAAACGTATAAAGATTCAAGTCCTGTTGCTTACGCCTGCTTTTTTCATTTTGAATCCTAATGGCGACGCTGTATCTTCTCTTGTAGCCAGTGATCTCGTATGCTATAATATGAATAGCTCAGATAAACTTAATTTTGATGTTTCCCGTACTGTCTCAGATCAAGTAAAATATATCTCACTCCGTAAGGAAAATTCTGAAATAGTTCCCTATACTGCGGAAAAGTATATGGATATTCAATATAATCCTATCAAGTTTGCTGGTAATAAATTGTTTCATGCGATAGTTGTTAAGGCAGGCGAGGATGTTATAGATGGCGAATAAACAATTTAAGGAACAATACCAGGATTTTGCTGTTGAATCAGTGTAATCTGGCCATAGATACGGACGTGGGCGAGTTCAGGTAGGTGTTTCAATATGGGTCATAGTTTATATTTGATAGGAAATGTTTTTGATTTCATCTCCTTTTACAATAAAAAATCGTATTTTTCCCTTGAATAATCCTTCTATTTGGTGTATCCTAAAATACATAGGGGTGATTTGATGAACAGTGAACCGACGATTTCCTTTACTCTGCGGGAGGAACGGGAAAAAGAAATGAGAAATGTCCTGACCTCGGTCTATGATGCGCTGAGGGAAAAGGGGTATAATCCGATCAACCAAATCGTCGGGTATATCCTTTCAGAGGACCCAACCTATATTACAACCCATAAAAAAGCCCGCAGCCTGATCCGCCGCATTGACAGAGACGAGCTGCTTCAGCTTCTGGTAAAATCTTATCTGGACAAGGCTGAGGAAGAGTCCAGGGAAAAGCTGCAGGCAGAATGTTAAGCCTGGGGAATTTTGAAGCGTTCTGGTCAGGGCTGTTCCAGGTAAAGGGAACAGCCCTCTTTTGCTGTTTCCTGAAAATTTACAAAATGTTTAGAAAGCCTTTGGGCAAAAAAACCTCTTTTTTCGGAGAAGTTTTCCAAGACTTTTCCGTTGGATCCGGGGGAATTCCCGGTAATAAAAGGGCTTTTCTGGCCGGAACAGCTGGTTTTAGGGGAGATTTGCAAATTGTAAGGAACCTTTCAGGTTGGATTTCAGCTCATTTACACATTCCCTGCATTATGCTATAATAGGAGAAAGGGGCCATCCGTATTCCCCTTCCAGCGGATTCCCGCCGGGCCTTCACTGGGCCGGGCGGTTCTTTTCTCCCTTTTGAAGGCAGACCCCAGTTACAGATTTAGAACGCTTTCATAACCGAGTCTTTTACTTTTGAAACAGGAGGATAAAGAAATGGCAGATAAAAAGAAAAACAGCAAGCTGATGTCTTATAACGGAAAATCCCTTGTGCGCTGCGGAAATGTGCTCTATTTGGGAGACCTTTCCGCCAGCCACTTTGCTATGATGCAGATCATCAGTTTTGACAAGGTACAGGATTTGGACGTCCCCCAGAAGGTCGCAGTTCAGCTCATTGCCAACGATCCCAGCCTCTCCCCAAAGGATAAGGTGATCAAGAGGGCTATGAAGGACAGCCTCTACAATGCGATGGATATCGCCAATGTCTGGCTCCAGCAGTATGGCCAGGGGTAAGGGGTAAGGGGAAATGACAAAGGTAATATAAACCTCTATGAAACTTTCCGGTGTCCCCCGGAGTTGATATGCAGAAATTTCCGCCTGGACAGGGTCATTTCTCCCTGCCAGGCGGTTTCACATGTCCATCACACAAAAAACAAAAAAAATTGCAATTTTTTTCAGCCTTCCGTTTCAATCCGTTTAAGTTTTTATCAAAATCACAGGATATACTAAAACCATAGCAAAGGAAAGACCAAATCACAAAACATTAAAAACAAAAAACGGAGGTTTATCCATTATGAGTGATTTTGATAATAGAAACAATTCCCTTTATGGCCAGGACCAGGACAATCATTCCCTTTCCTCACAAAACAGCTATTCATCTCAAAGCTACTACACCGAGGAACCGCCGAAAAAGCAAGGCGGCAAAACCACAAGGACCCTGGCGGCGGTCATGGTATGCAGCATCCTCCTCTCCGGCGCAGCGGGCTTCGGCGGCGGAATCCTCGCCTCCCACTTCTCTGAACCAGCGGCAGACAGCTCGCCTGTCAGCAGCCTGTCCAGTTCCTCTTCCACCATGGCGCCAAGCTCAACAGGCAGTGCCGTCACCGCCAATGTCAGCTCCGTCCCTGGAACCATGACAACTGCCCAAATCGCCGCTGCCACAGCCAACAGCGTGGTAGAGATCACCACAGAATCTGTTGTAACGGGGGGTGGCTTCTGGGTACAGCAGTATGTCGCCTCCGGCGCAGGGAGCGGCGTGATTCTCTCCGAGGACGGGTACATTGTCACCAACAACCATGTCATTGAAGGGGCTTCCTCCGTCACCGTCCGCCTTCACAACGGGGAAAGCTATGAGGCCTCTATTATCGGCGGAGACAGCGAAAAGGATGTGGCCTTAATCAAAATTGAGGCCTCTGGCCTGTCCCCTGTGGTGGTTGGCAACTCCGACAACCTGGTCGTAGGGGAGGAAACTGTCGCCGTAGGGAATCCCCTGGGACAGCTGGGCGGCACGGTGACCAATGGCATCGTCAGCGCCCTTGACCGGGAACTGACCATTGAGGGCGAAACCATGAACCTGCTCCAAACAAACGCAGCTATCAACCCCGGTAATTCCGGAGGCGGCCTCTTTAATGCCAAGGGTGAGCTGGTAGGACTGGTTGTGGCCAAGAGCTCCGGAAGCAATCTGGAAGGATTAGGATTTGCAATCCCTGTCAACGATGTGATGGAGGTTGTGGAGCAGCTCAAAGAGTTCGGCTATGTGACCGGAAAGCCTTATCTGGGGATCAGCCTTGTGGATATCGACACAGTGCAGAAGGCCATGAGGTACGGTGTATCCAATGCCGGCGTATATGTGGCTTCTGTTGAACGAGAGGAGTCCGGCCTCCAGCCCGGCGACCGCATCACCCATGTCAATGGACTGGGGATTGAGAGCAGCGATGACTTAAAGCAGGCCATCAAAGGCTATTCGGCTGGTGACACAGTGGCTCTGACTGTAATCCGCAATGGACATGAAACAAATGTTGATGCTGTCTTGGGGGAGAATATTCCCCAATCGGTACAGCAAAGAGAACAAAACGATCTCTCTTCACAGATCACGGCCCAAAATGCCATGGGCGCCTAAAACAATACTGAGGGCAAACCTGATACAAAGATAAAAAATTCTTTCTTTCCATGTTAGCAGCCTTAAAATGGGCATACTGTCCTTATAGGCCTGAAACGTCATGCTTTCCCCTGCCGGCCAAAGGCATAACAGGCAAAGAAAAGGAGATGACACACCCGATGAAAACGCTGAAAAAACTGGATGAATTCCGCACCGAGGCGGGCAACGCCCTCTTCACAAAATCCCAGGCTGTAGCAGTGACGCTGCGTCTGCTGGAAATGGAGATGAACGCCTGCGAGACCTCCGAGGAGGCAGAGGTGTTCGCCAATGCCTTAAAGATCGCCCATGTAGGGTATCTGGACAGTACCAACACCGAAACCGACACCATGCTGGATAACCTGGGGGTTGCCCGCATCACCGCCGAACAAATTGTTTCCGCTGTACAGGCAATCCTATTTGACGCAGAATAGGCCCAACCTGAAATCCACAAAAAGTCCCGTCCTCCTGCTCTGTACAGGCTGGACGGGACTTTCCTGGTTTTTTAATATGCCTACTGGAGAGCCTGATCCAGGTCCTCCAAAATATCGTCAATGTGCTCTGTCCCAATGGAGAGCCGGATGGTGTTGGGCTTGATCCCCTGCTCCAAAAGCTCCTCCTGGGTCAGCTGGGAATGGGTGGTGGTGGCGGGATGGATCACCAGGGACTTGACGTCCGCCACATTTGCCAACAGCGAGAAGATCTCCAGCCGGTCGATAAAGGCGTGAGCTTCCTCCTGCCCCCCTTTAATGTCAAAGGTAAAGATGGAGCCGCCCCCATTGGGAAAGTATCTTTCATACAGCTCATGGTCAGGATGGCTGGGCAGGCTGGGATGGTTGACCCGCTCCACCCTGGGATGCTTGGAAAGGAACTCCACCACCCGTCTGGTATTCTCGCTATGGCGGTCCAACCGGAGAGAAAGGGTCTCCACCCCCTGGAGCAGCAGGAAGGCGTTAAAGGGGGAAATCGCCGCCCCCATATCCCGCAGCAGAATGGCCCGGACATAGGTGACGAAGGCGGCGGGCCCGGCGGCGTCCGCGAAGCTCACCCCGTGGTAGCTGGGGTTGGGCTCGGCGATGGAGGAGTATTTGCCGGACGCCTTCCAGTCGAACTTTCCGGAGTCCACGATGATGCCGCCCAAGGTGGTGCCGTGG
>CATJCP010000302.1 GCA_949737515.1 uncultured Oscillospiraceae bacterium
GCCCGTGGATTCCGGCCCGTATGCGGGCTTTGGTAGGCCTGTCCAGGCTCTCCAACGCCTTTACGGCGGATTTCGCATATCTGATTTCCATTGGGACGGTTCCTTTCCTGCCCTGGGCCTCTGGCCTGGGGCTTTTTGTTTGCCGGATTTGGCGCTGAAAGAACGGGGAGCGGCTTTTCTTTTGGTGGAAATCCGACAGCGCTGACGGATTTGGATAAATTGTGAATACTTTCAAATGCACAAGTGGTTGCGCATTTGAAAAAACGAAAGCGCTTTCGTTTTTGGGGCTATTCTTTATCGTCGGTCGAGTTGGTAGTTTCTTTATTTGCCGATTTTGCTTGGAAATTATTTTTAAGAGACATAAACTCTGCTATTTTTCGTAGATATCCGCAAGCCAAAGCAAAAGCCTCCTCCGAATCTGAGAGCGGCCCCCACGTCGGAGAATTATTTTCCCAAGCATATATGCCAGTAACCGGAGGAGCCGTTGCTATTCGAAGCTCCGTAAGTAGCATTAAAAAATCTGAGCTATCCGAAAG
Organism: uncultured Oscillospiraceae bacterium; assembly: GCA_949737515.1. Classification (GTDB taxonomy): domain Bacteria; phylum Bacillota; class Clostridia; order Oscillospirales; family Ruminococcaceae; genus UBA1405. Next base: position 537 of record CATJCP010000302.1, read on the forward strand.
CATAGCATTTAGGATATCAACGAGTGTTCTATTATCACTGTATGGGTAGTCCTGGCCCGGAAAAGTTCTAATTCCATTAGTCAATGTCTTAAGGGCGGTTTCTGTTAGGCCTGTATATGCCATAACCATTTGAAAATCGCTATCTGTACTTTTTACAACATTTTGCAAAGATAGCATGGAAATGTTCAACGCATTTGCAATTCTTTGCAGAGTCTCCTGCTTTGGATTTCGTAGATTATTTTCCCATTGAGCAATAGTTTGATAAGATATTCCCAATTTTTCCCCAAGTTCCTTTTGCGTTAAGCCAGCTTTTTTTCTGGCATCCTTTATCAGTTCTCCAGTAGTCATATATGCACCTCTTCGTTAAAGATACAACATCTTTAAGGAAAACACAAGTTTTTTTTACAAAAGCTAAAATTTTACCGTTGACTTTTTCTTTTGCAAATGCTATTATATCCTCACCCAGTCAATTGCAAAAGAAAAAAGTTGAAAAAGGAGGGGAATTATGGGAATCCGACTTGACCGGGAAAAGTTTGCCGCTGCGCAAGTTCGAGCTAACCTAAACGGGAAGAAGCTTGCTGAAAAAGCTGGTGTCTCCCGTGTGACAGTGACAGCAGTACGAAATGGGAAAAGTTGTAGCGAATTAACTGCTCAAAAGCTAGCGGCGGGCCTTGGCGTCAGATTATCTGACATCACGGAGAAGATGGGGTGATTATGTGGTTTATTTAACTGAAGCGTTTGTATTGTCTGCTGACGAGTATTCGTTCATTGTCGGCAAACCTCGAGCAAGACCCGGCAGAGGAATCGTAATCGACAGCGCTACATACTACACCACTGCCGCAAAAGCCGCCTCTGCCGCCGTTCTACGGGCTATGCGGCAAGGTGTGGCTGATGGGACTATTACCACCCTCCGGCAGTTCATTGTGGAGCAGCAGCGCCTCCAGACGGAGCTAGAGCGGCTGATTGCCCCGCTGGAGGGCAGACAGGAGCGTGGAGGGCAAGAACATGAGGGTACATAGGCAAAACAAACCCCGCCGTGTGATTCACAACATAGAGGAACTGCCGGTCCTGTGTGACGCAGCGGAGGCCGGGCTTTTGCTCAGGCTGACCCCGGAGGGTGTGGCAAAGCTGGCCCGTGAGGGTGTCCTGCCTGGGGCGAAGCAAGGACAGGCATGGTTCTTTCGGCGGGATGACCTTGTGGAGTATCTGGACCGGCTTTTCCGCCCTGGCGGCGGAGATGGTTGAGGAGGAGAAACGAAAAATGAGTTTAATTGACGGAATCGGTTGGGCTTCTCGCGGGTATGAGAGCCCGGAGTTACAGGCATTTGCTCAAAACCGTTTGGCTGGAGACGCGGGAGATACGGATAAAATACAAGAATTATTCGATTCTTTGAATATCAGCGTCGAAATGCAGAATACGCTCTTTGACGAAATTATAGACAGTATTTCAGAGAGGGAAATGCGGGGTTTCCAGAGTGGTTTCCGGCTGGGAGTTCAGTTGATTATTGAATGTCTATGGACTCCGGGAAGTTCAGGGGGGAGCGGCGGCAGAGACGGCACGTGAGTAATGAAAAAAGACCGCCTGGTGTCATGCTCTATTACGACAAAATTCGGCCAATTCTGGCCCTTTTGACAGACGAAGAGCGAGGGAAACTCCTTGTGGCCGTGCTGGACTATGGAGAGAGCGGTTTTGAGCCTTGCCTGGACAAACGACTGTCAGCGGTTTGGCCTTTTATCCGGGAAATGGTTGATCGTGACATGGATGCCTATCGGGCCAAGTGTGAGAAGGCCGCAAGAGCAATCCAAACACGCTGGGCACGGGAAAAAGGGCAAGCGCAGAGTGCAGACGGCAACTAATCATACGCTTGTATTCCGGCGTATACGGACGTATTCCAACAGCAACCCCAACTCCAAAAACAACTCCAACTTTCAAAGACAGAACGGGGGATTACGGGGGTGCAGGGGGAGAAAGGGGGGAATTTCGCATATCTGCGCCGTGGAAAAGTGCAAAACTTTGTGGAAAACGAAAGGAGTCATACCATGGACAAAAGGAATTCGGACCTTATTTTGGAATTTTACCGCTGTCTAAGTCCGGAAAACAAGCTGGAATTCATCGATTTGGTCAAAAAACTGGCGGACACCAATGTGTCCAAGTTGGACACAAAAAAGAACGGCCCGTGTGCCTAAACCAAGCGGGCCAGCGCATGGGAGAAAGGTGGGAATTTCGCATGTCAGCGCAGTGGAGATGTGGAAAACTTTGTGCAAATCTGCCGGATTGTATTTGGACGTTGCCCAGGGGGCCCCCTGCAAAATCCGCAATGGTTGCGGATTTGAGTGAAGCTGACCATTAGGAAGGAGTTTATTATTTTGTCTATGAAAACACTATTCGGGCACACGCCCGAACCGAACGGAAACCCCGATACCCCTGAATCCGCCGAGGTGGACGCCCAGGCCGAAGAGTTAAAGGAGGACGCCGGGCGGACCTACACCCAAAAGGAGGTCGAGGAAATTGTGCGGGAGCGCCTGGAAAAGGCGCTGGCCAATACCAATTTGACACCTGAGGAGCGCAGAGCGGCGGCGTTGGACGAACGGGAACTTCGGTTCGAAAGGATGCAGTACCTAACGGAAAAAATACAGAGCTGGGGAATGGCGAACATTGTGACACCTTACAGAGGCCTGAAAGGTTTATCCTCCAATAAAACCCCTTACGAGGAGTTTCGCAACGCTGCCGACGGCCTTTTGGGCCTTTGGGATGCGAAAGACCTCGACGAATTTAAAAAGTCTGTCGACGCTTTGTTTGAAATCTTTGGTGCCTTGATCGACGAAGCCAAGCGACGCTTTGAGGCAGAGGAAGAGGATCGGCAGACGGGTAAACATGACGCCGTCAAGCGAGTGGAGCAGCGGGACGTCATGAAGGAAATTTTTAAAAAGGGAGGAATTTTTAACTGATGTCTACAGAGTTAGTAACGAAATTTTCGCCTTACGTTGATGAACAATTCAAGGCGGAGAGCAAGCGGTCGTTGCTGACCAACACCGATTATGATTGGACAGGGGCACATTCGGTCAAGGTGTATAAAGTCACAACGGCTGGGATGAACGATTATGACCGGGAAGGTTCCACTCTGACCGATGGGAAATGGTCCCGATACGGTGTTGTGGAGGGACTGGACGCCACCACCGAGGAGCTGACCTTGCGGAAAGACCGTTCTTTCACCTTCGCCATCGACAAGCTGGACGCCGACGAAACCGCCAACGTTCTAAACGCGGCGGCAGCCCTGGCCCGGCAGGTGCGGGATGTTATTGTCCCGGAAGTTGACAGCTATACTTATGGCGTCATGTGCGAGGGCACCGGAAACAAACCAGCGGCGAAGGAGTTGAACGCCGGAAACATCTACGAGGAAATCCTGGCCGGAAACTCCGCCCTGGACGACGCCGAAGCCCCGGAGACCAACCGGATCCTTCTGGTTACTCCGGTTACATACGCCATGATGAAGAAAAATCCCGACGTCACCATGGAAACGGATATCGGCCAGGAGCAGCGGATGCGGGGTGTAATCGGGATGCTGGACGGCTGCGCCGTTATCAAGGTCCCGGCCATCCGGGTCCCGGCTGACTTCGGTTTCATGATCGCCCATCCTTCCGCCACGGTGTCCCCAGCCAAGCTGGAGGAGTACAAGGTACACGTGGACCCGCCGGGCCTGAGCGGCAACTTGGTAGAGGGGCGCATCGTTTACGATGCCTTTGTTCTGGACAACAAGAAAGGGGGCATCTATTATCAGCGGGTAGCACCCGGCGTCCCGGCGCTCCCGGCAGCTCGGACTGCGAAGAAATAAGCGGCAAGCCGTGCGGATATCTCCGCACGGCTTCTTTCTGCCTCCAGTCGGAGACATGCCGGAACTATTGACAACAGGGCGATGATCTCAAAAAACGGGCTGGGGTTACTACCAGTATACCCGCTATTTGCTCCCGAAAAAATAGCGCTTTATATTTAATAATAAGGATTAGATTAATCTTCTATTGATAGTCTACGACTTGAAGGCTTATATTTTTTTATAGACAA
>CATJCP010000303.1 GCA_949737515.1 uncultured Oscillospiraceae bacterium
CCCTGAGGACCCGCAGGCCCTTGGGGACCTCTGGGACCTATTGGCCCAGGGATTCCCTGAGGGCCTTGAGGGCCCATCGGTCCCTGGGCCCCCTGCCCTGGCACACAAGGACAGGGACAGGGAGGACAAGGGGGGCCTGGGGGAACAACCGGCGGCTCCGGGGGGCAGCATGTGGGCCTGCGCTCCTGCTGCCCGCTTCCATTATAGGGATAAACCTTTACGCGCTCATAATCATACATAAAGGTATTTCCTCCTCTTTGATATAATATGGCTATTGCCTGGGATTCATCCTTTCGGCACTATCTCCCAAAAAGGCTTTCTTCCCTTTAAAATACTCCAGGTTGTATAGGTACGCTTCTGAGGCAGGTTTGTATCCTCCTGCCATTTCATTATATTCCTCCGCCTTGATTTGGTTACCAAGCCGGTCGTAGCAGACGCAGAGCTGAATACAGGGGATATATCCGTAACAGTCCTGAAGGACAAAGGCCCCAGAGGCATCGTCGCGGCGTGCTTCCAGCGCCTGCCTGTACCAGAAAGCCGCTTTTTCCCAGCATTCCCGGTCAAAAAAATGCTGTCCCAGGCTGCAGCAGAGCTCTGCTCTGGGCGCATCGTAGGATAAACTCCACAACAGGGCTGCAAGCGCCTCCTCCTCCCGGCCCTGAGCATACAGACAAATGGCCAGCAGCCGGCAGGCCTCCAGTTTATTTTCGACCCATCCCCCCTTCTCCCCCAGAAAGCAGAGGAACGCCCTTTGGGCCTCCTGATATTCCCTGTGATCCAGTAGCTCCCTGGCATAATAAAACATCTGTCTTGGCTCCAGGGCTTCCCCCTCTGCAAGCTGCTTTTGATAGATGCGCAGGTTCCGGTCCCTGTCTCCCGCCTTTTCCTTATGGTGCTCCACGGCAGCATCAGTGTAGAGGATTTTCCCCTCCGGTACAATGGCCTCGTGAACCCTTCCCTTCCACTGAAATCCTGCACCTCTCCGCAGAAGGCGCTCCCGATAATAGGTAAGGACAGGGTTGCCGTGGTCAAAGGCCGTGTGATATGGCGCCATTACCACGTCGGCCTGGGGCTGCTCCCGGTCCAGCATTCCCTTCAAAGCTATCCATGTCTCCCGCTGGACAGGGGAGATCAGGTCGTCTGCGTCCAGCCACAGACAATAATCCATCTCTGCCCTGGAAAAGGACTCATTGCGGGCAGCGGAAAAATCATCCCGCCAGGCAAAGTCGTACACCTTTTGGGTAAACCGCCGGGCGATCTCTTTGGTGCGGTCTGTGGAACCTGTGTCAATGATAATGGTCTCATCTGGGATTCCTTCTACGGATCTCAGGCACCGTTCCAGCACGTCCTCCTCATTTTTTACAATCATGCAAAGGCTTATGGTGGCCATCGGCATCCCCCCTTCCGCTCCCTCTATGTCTATGCATCTTGGTGGGAAAATGTGACAGCTTTTCATGGGAAAAGCAAAATTTCCAGTTCCGTTTTTCCCGTTAAATTTCTTGGGCAAAGGGACTGGAGATCATTGACTTATCATCCTATCAATGCTATACTGTATCTATTGAAGTTATTGTTTTCTTGTCTGGTATAGAAAGGAAGATTCTGCATGAAGCGTCTCGTATCCCTGGCAGTATGTCTGATGGTTATGGCATCAGCTATGCCGGCTGTTTCTGCCCATGGCTGTGGACACGGCAGGGGCAACAGGGGACATGGCTGTCATTCCAGTTCAGCCTGTACCCATAGTTGGTGCAGCCAATGGACCACAACAAATTCTTACTGTGAATTTCCCGAAGCACCGTCCGACACTTCTTGTTGTTGGCTGGTTCAAACCGAAACCTGTTTCTGCAACGGATGTGGTCAAAGCTTTTCCAGAACCACACGCCAGGAAAGAGCGCACCAGTGGGAAACAGATGAATTTGGGAACACCGTCTGCATTTACTGCACGCCGCATCACACCTCGGGACATGTTCACACGGCCTCCTGCGGCATCATTTAATAAATTGAAATCCCCCTTTCCAGAAAAAAGGGGGATTTTGTATAATTAAGGAGAGGATACTGTCATGGTAATCGCAGCAGTGTACACAGGCGCCCCCTGTTCCCTGATAGAAAATGTGGAACTGGAGATCAGGAAACAACTCCCCGGCGCAGTGGTCCGCATCTACACTGACCCCAGCATCATATCGGAGGTGACGGCCCAGGGCAGCGTGGGGCCGAAACAGGCCAAGCGCTTGATCAAACTGTATACTGACGCCGCCTTTGCAGGGGCGGATATTGTGTACAACATCTGTTCCTCCGTAGGGGAGGTTGCGGACGCCGCCGCTCCCGCCATCCAGTGGATGGGGGCGAAATTCGTCCGGATCGACAGGGACATGGCGGATTATGCGGTACAGCACGGAAAGCGGATCGGCGTCATCGCCACCCTTCCCACCACCTTAGAGCCAACCAAAAAACTCTTGTTGAGCTGCGCTCGGGAGCACGGCGTGGAGATTCAGCTGGTGGATGCACTGGCAGACGCCTATGGAAAGAACCAGAGCGAAATGGAAGACCTGTTGGCAGAGCAGGCGAAGAAGATCAAAGACCAAGTTGACGTCATTGTGCTGGCGCAGGCATCCATGGCCTTGTGCGAGGACCGGATCGCCCAGGTCAGCGGGAGAGAAACCCTGTCCAGCCCGCGCTTTGGCGCGGCAGCCCTGAAACGTGCTGCGGAGGAACTGACAAAAAGCCGATAACCCACAACCATAAAGGAGAGAAAGATATGAACCGACAGCAAACACTGGACCGCCTGGCCAAATACATCGACAGCCTGATGGAAAACAGCAGCGCAGAAAACCCGGCTTGGAACATGGAACGGGTGCTGGGAGGCAAAAAGCCCAACCGCTGGAACTATGTGGACGGCTGTATGATCACTGCCCTTCTGGCTCTGTACGATATCACTAAAGACAGCAAATATCTGGATTTCTGCGACCGCTTTATGGGCTTTTTTGTACAGGAGGACGGATCCATCAATACCTATTCCCCGGATAATTTCAACCTGGACAACATCGCCCCAGGGCGCACCCTCTTCACCCTGTATGACCTGACCGGCAAGGAAAAATACCGCCGTGCCCTGGATACCATCCGCAGCCAGCTGGACAAGCACCCCCGCACAGTGGACAACAGCTTCTGGCACAAGGATATCTACACCCAACAGGTTTGGCTGGACGGCCTGTTTATGGCCCAGCCCTTCTATATGGAATATGAATCCAGATACAACGACTGCAGGGGCTGTCAGGACTCTTTCCGTCAGTTTATGATTGTAGAGCAGCGGATGAAGGATCCCAAGACCGGTCTGTATTTCCACGGATACGACTCCACTAAGAGCATCTTTTGGGCAGACCCGAAGACGGGACTCTCCAAAAACTTCTGGCTGCGGGCCATTGGATGGTTTACGCTGGCCCTCACCGACACCATGGAGCGCATGCCAAAATCCATGCCGGAGGAGAAAAAGGAGCTGCAGAGGATTCTGAAAAACCTGATTGACGCCCTGCTCCCCTGGCAGCATGAAAGCGGGATGTTCTACCAGGTGGTAAACCGTCCCGACGCAGAGGGGAACTATCTGGAAACCAGCGGGACCATGCTGATCGCCTGCGGCATCCTAAAGGGAGTCCGCCTGGGGCTGCTGCCGGAGGAATACCGCCAATACGGGGAAAATGCCTTCTATGGAACCGCTGACCGCTACCTGACCGCCTCGGAAGACGGGAGGCTGCAGCTGGGCGGCATCTGTCTGGTGGCAGGCTTAGGTGGAGGCAACTCTACCAGGCGGGACGGCACCCTGGAATACTACCTCAGCGAACCGGTTGTGGAAAACGAGGCAAAGGGCGTCGCCCCTATGCTGATGACTTATACGGAACTGATCCGGTAAACCCTATCCACAAAAATAACAGTCCGCAGTTCATGGTGAATTGCGGACTGTTATTTTTATGGCAGGTGGACTACAGCGCAATGGTATTGCTCCATGCCTTCTTTCCATCCCGGCTGGTGACCTCGGCGCGGATAAATGTTTCAAATGGACGTATCATGCAGGAAGCCTCTGTCAAATCCTCCCCCCGGTGGCACCGCCCCGGGGCCCAGACCGCATTGGAGAAAAAGGATATCCGGCAGGCTGGGGAACATTTGACAGTCACACGATCCCCCTCCCGAAAGATATGTATCTCAGGCCCTTGAGTGGCATAAAACTCTTTTTTACGGATGGCCTCCAGAATCTCTCCGTCAGAGGCATCCGGTTTACAGGCAACCATGATATAGGAGGCCGTTTCGTCTTCCCCATTGTAAAAATGTGTGTCGTCATCAGCAATCAGGGGATACAACAAGCCTTTGCAGGCCGCCTCATCCACAAAATTCCCGGAATATGGCCGGGAGGACTCCCCCGCATCTGAAACCGTGTTGTAAATTTCTGTCGCCTCTATCCCTTGAAGCATGGGGAGCTGGTCCACCCGGTTGAGGGACCATGCTGGATGGGCCAGCACCGGTAGGCCCCCACGGCGCTTAATCTCGCTGATGATTTCCTGCGGTGAACATTTCTTTTCAAGCTGAGGCTCGCTGGCGCACCCC
>CATJCP010000304.1 GCA_949737515.1 uncultured Oscillospiraceae bacterium
CCCTGGAACCGAGCGTCCCTCCACGGTAACAATGATTCGGATAGAAACCGATGAAGGCGTTACCGGATACAGCTTTTCCGGTGAAACCTACTATACCCCAAAGGAAGGCGTCGAACTTCCCAGCGGCCCGGTAAGCACGGCGCTCCGCCAGGTCGATCCTGTCGCGGTAAAAAACACTGCCAACGCATCTATTAACCTCCTGTTAAACCGTATCCGCCCGGTCATTGTGGGACAGGACGCAATGAGCCGTGAGAAAATTTTCCATATGCTGTACAAAATGCAGCGCAGCAACCACAATTCCGGCTTGACAGATTCCCTGCTGGCACAAGTTGACAAGGCCTTGTGGGATCTGTTCGGCAGATACTGCGGCCAACCGGTTTACAAGCTGCTGGGAGGGCATCGGGACAAGGTAAAGGCGTACGCCAGCACAATGGTTGGAGATCACTTTCCCGGTGGATTAAGCTCTCCCGAGGATTATGCGGCCTTTGCCAAACAGTGCGTTGCGGAAGGCTATAAGGCGATAAAGCTCCACCCCTGGGCGGATGACAGCTGGGAGAATGATAACGTAATCGGAAAACCTGATGTAAAGAAAGACATTGCCTGCTGCCGCGCTGTCCGGGAGGCGGTGGGGCCCGACATTGATCTGATGCTTGACTGTTTCCACTACTATGACCGTTATGAGGCGCTGGAGCTTGGCCGCGCAATACAAGATCTTAATTATCTCTGGTACGAAGAGCCCATGGAGGAATACAACGTCAGCTCCTACAAGTGGCTGAAATCCAAGCTGGATATTTCGATCATTGGGCCGGAGGTGGCAAAGGGAAAATATTTTACCCGTGCAGAGTGGATTGCCAATCAGGTCTGCGATATCGTCCGCACCGGCAGCGGTGATGTAGGTGGGATTACTCCCATGATGAAAACCGTTCACACCTGTGAATCCTTTGGGATACCCCTGGAAATCCATGGGACGGGAAGCGCAAATCTTCACGTGATGGCGGCTATGATGGTGCCAGGTAAGTACTATGAACGCGGGATGCTTCATCCTTTCCTGGAATATAACAACTGCCCGCCGTGGCTGAATCAGCCTATTGACTCCATGGATAAGGATGGATATGTGGCGATCCCGCAGCTTCCCGGCCTAGGATACGATATAAATTGGGATTATATTGAAGAAAACCTGATCGAACCATCATAAGGCCCTGTTATCTAAGCTTCTGACATGCTCCCCTTCTGCCATTTTTATAATAAAAGGTATAAAACTTTCTCCTTTGTAAAAACTGACTTTTGAAACATGGCTGTAATGCCGGTGATTAATCTCCATCATTTTACTGCGAAATGATGGAGATTAATTTTACCGTTTTGAATTTTATATGTGAAATAACGGCACAGTTATTTGGTTTTTCTCTCCTTAAACTGTCATTTACTTGTCCGCCGCTGCATATCCTGTTGGCAGATAGGGAGGGTTGTCAATGGATTTCTTCGGCATATTTGAATGTTTTGTTCTTCTCCTGCTTCTGATGGCGGGGATCTGGTTTACCGCCCGCATGAAATGGTACCCCATCCTGCATATAGGGGATATTTTCCGCAGAACCATTGGGGGATCATCCGCAAAGTCCGGGCAAACTGGAAAAAGCTTTTCCTCCTTTGAGGCTGCGGCCACCTCGCTGGCAGGCACCATGGGAACCGGGAATATCGTTGGAGTGGCTGCTGCCCTGGCTGCAGGAGGACCTGGCTCTGTCCTGTGGATGCTGCTGGGGGCGCTGGTGGGGATGGCCGTAAAGTATGGCGAAATCGTTTTGGGCATCCTCTACCGCCGCAAAAACAGGGATGGGGAGCTCCGGGGAGGCCCCATGTTTTATATGTCGAAGGGGTTGAAATGGGACCGTATTGCCATGGGATTTGCTGTTCTCTGTGTGCTTTGTGCTCTGGGTACCGGAAATATAGCCCAGGTAAACGCTGCAGCAGGGGCGGTATCCTCCGCCTCTGCCTTTTCCTTTCCGCCCTGGGCTGTGGGAGTTGGCATGGCCCTGTTCTGCTGGCTGGTGTCCAAAGGGGGGATGGGCAGAATCGGGAAGGTTATGTCTGTTATTATGCCTGTCATATCTCTGGGGTACTTGGCGGGGTGCTTTTGGGTGATACTGTGCTGCCGCGGCCGGCTGCTTCCTGTGCTGATGCAGATTTGGAAAGGCGCCTTTTCCCTCCGTTCCGCAGCCTCAGGGGTTTTGGGCCTTTCGATTGTCCGTGCCATGCGTTTTGGCCTTGCCAGGGGTGTTTTCTCCCATGAGGCGGGCTTGGGAAGCGCTCCTATCGCCCATGGGGGCGCGGATTGCCAATCCCCCCAGGAGCAGGGACTGTGGGGGATGCTGGAGGTGTTTTGGGATACTGTGATCGGCTGTACTGCTACCTCCTTGGTGCTGCTGCTGGCAGCCCCCGAGGGCCTTGCCGGGGCTTTTGAGGATACCCAGTGGACCTCTGCCGCCTTTTCACGGTGGTTTGGAGAGGCGGGAGCATGGTTCGTTTCCATCTCTCTGGTCGTTTTTGCCGCCGCCGCTCTGGTGAGCTGGTGGTTTTACGGGAGCCAGGCAGTGGAGTATCTGGCAGGGCCAGACGGGGAAAAAAATCGGAAATGGCAGAAGTGGTATTTATGGGGGTATCTGGCTGCCGCAGTGGTGGGGTCCGTTATACGGATGTCGGCTGTGTGGAGGGCGTCAGACCTGATCAACTGCTGTATGATTCTGCCTAACCTGGCAGCCCTCGTCCTGTTGGCAGACCAGATTGAGAACCCAAGATGACTATGGCATACATATATCGGAGAGGAGCCTGCGCCTTGGGAAAAATGCTTTTTTGTCTTTGTTTGTTTTGCTGTTCTATGCCGTTGGAAAGGACAGAATAGATTCCCACAATCCGCTGAAATAAAACCTTTAAATCTTTGGGATTTTCCACATTGTGCTTCCCTGTGTCTCATAGTATACTATATATAAGAAGTCCCCTAAATTATCGCCCCAAAAACGGTCCCCTAAAATCCATAGACGCAGGCTTTTGAGGTCCGCTTTTGGAGCTCGCTCCTGAAATCCGCATTTTTCTACCATTTACTGCAGACCAGAGACCAGTATGTAACGGAGAGGAGTGTGTCAAAATGCGTTGGAAAGTGGAAAGATGGAAGGCCCTTATCCAACTCAAGCGGCTAAAAGCAATGACCCGTCTCATTACTATGGACAACCCCGACGCCGTTCCCCTTTACTCGGACTATATTGCATACCAGTGCCAAATGGCCCTGTACCGCCTATGGAATGCGGAAAAGAACCTGCCTTGGGAGGAATTTATTCTGGCGGTGCGCGGTTCTGGAAAGCTGTGCGGGATCGCCAGGTCAGTTGCTCAAAACGCTCTGCTCTCCTTTGATGTGTCCCAGTATGATTTTGAGCTTGGAGAGCGCGTTCTGTTCTTCTCCGAGGCGGACGAGGAAAGGGGAACTATCTATGCTGCGCCCATCTTTACCAAAGAAGAGGGGGAGATGTTCGTTCATCTCTTTATGCTTCAAACGGAGATTGCCCACATATACTATCTGGAGCAGCTGAGGGGCCTTCGGTATCAGTGGAAGCAATACTGGCGGGAGATTGCAAGGGATGAGATTATGCGGCGGAAGCTTGTACGGGCATATCAGAAGGCCCTGACCGATGTGGACTACGAAAAAAGCTGGATTTCCAGGAGCGCTCACCCTCATACCCAGGCCGGCGAACCTGTTTGACGGCCGGCAGCTGTTTGATCCCTGATTTCATGATTGCTTGTTAAAAATCCTGGAAAATCCAGTTGACAATTCCCTCAAAAAATTGTATCATAATTTTCAAAGCCAAAAGGCGATGATGGGAACCAAAGGGATGTTATTATGTTGCAGAGAGCTGCTGTTAGGTGAAAAGCAGCCGTAAATCTCCCTTAACTCCTCCCGAAGCCCCTTTCCCGAAAGAATATTCCGATTAAGGAAAGGCGGAGCCTCCACCGTTATCAGGAGCCATATCCAGGATATGGAATGAGGTGGTCCCCATTTGAGCGGGGGCAACGGGAGTGGTAACGCGGAAGCAGAATGCCTTCGTCTCTCTGAACAGGAGGGGCGGGGGCATATTTATTTCCGCTGAGATTCTCCTGCTTACTCCAGGAGGAGGACCCATCCGGACAAAGGGCCATAGAACACATTACAGGAGGAACGACAATGGGAATGACAATGACACAGAAGATCCTGGCCAAAAAAGCAGGATTGGATCGGGTAGAGCCAGGGCAGCTGATCAATGCCAAGGTGGATATGGTCCTTGGCAACGACGTCACCACCCCCGTCGCGGTGACAGAATACGAAAAAGCGGGATTTGGACCAGTGTTCGACAAGAATAAGGTCTCCATTGTGTTGGACCATTTCACCCCCAATAAGGATATCAAGGCTGCACAGCAATGTCTGATTTCCCGGAATTTTGCCTGGGACCAGGGCATCGTGAACTTTTTTGATGTGGGGGAAATGGGCATTGAACATGCTCTCCTGCCTGAAAAGGGACTGATTGCCCCTGGGGAGCTGTGCGTCGGCGCAGATTCCCATACCTGCACCTACGGGGCGTTAGGGGCCTTCTCCACTGGGTTTGGCTCTACAGATATGGCGGCGGCCATGGCAACTGGGGAGATTTGGTTTAAGGTCCCTTCTGCTCTGAAATTCAATCTGATTGGAAAGCCCGCCCCCTATGTCAGCGGCAAGGATATTATCCTCCACATCATTGGAATGATCGGCGTCGATGGGGCGCTGTATAAATCCATGGAATTTTTCGGGGACGGTCTCCAGTACCTTTCCATGGATGACCGCTTTTCCATGGCCAACATGGCCATAGAGGCAGGGGGCAAAAACGGAATTTTTACGGTGGACGATATCACCCTGGACTATGTAAAAGACCGGGTGGACCGGCCCTTTGAGGTGGTTGTCCCTGATACAGACGCGGTCTACGATGAGGTCTATGAGATTGATCTGTCCAAACTGGAGCCCACAGTGGCTTTCCCCCATCTGCCGGAAAACACTAAAACCATTACCGAGGCTGAGGCCTGCGATGTGTCTATTAACCAAGTGATCATCGGTTCCTGCACCAACGGGAGGCTGGAGGACTTAAAGGCTGCGGCGGAGATTCTCAAGGGCCGCCATGTGGCCAAAACCTGCCGCACCATCGTTATTCCCGCCACCCAGCAGATTTATCTGGACGCCCTGAAAGCTGGATATCTCACCATCTTTGTGGAGGCGGGATGCAGCGTGTCCACCCCCACCTGTGGCCCCTGCCTTGGCGGGCATATGGGAATTCTGGCGGCAGGGGAGAGGGCGCTGGCCACCACAAACCGGAATTTTGTCGGGCGGATGGGGCATCCCTCCTCCGAGGTTTATCTGTGCTCCCCGGCGGTGGCGGCTGCTTCCGCTGTTGCTGGAAAGATTATTTCCCCAGCCCATATTTGAGAGGCGGGATTATAAGCGTCTGCACTCTGTGAATTGATCAGATGCGGATTAAAACAACACTGACAGGAGGATATCTGAACTATGAACAACGCCAAGGGAACCGCCCATAAATATGGGGATAACATCGATACAGACGTCATTATTCCGGCCAGATACCTGAACACCATTGACCATAAGGAGCTGGCCTCCCACTGCATGGAGGACATTGACAAGGACTTTGTCCAGAAGGTAAAGCCCGGGGATATTATGGTAGGGGGGAGCAACTTTGGATGCGGCTCTTCCCGTGAACATGCCCCTATCGCCATTAAGGCCAGCGGGATTTCCTGCGTCATTGCCAAGACGTATGCGCGGATCTTTTATCGTAACTCTATTAACATCGGGTTCCCCATCTTGGAGTGCTCAGAAGCCAGCGAACGGATTGAGGCAGGGGACGAGGTTGAGGTCAACTTTGACACAGGCGTGATCTCCAATCTCACCAAAAAGGAGACCTACCAGGCCCAACCCTTCCCGGATTTTATGAAGAAGATCATTGCCGCCAACGGCCTGCTGAATTCCATCAAAAAATAAGCCCTCTTAGGATGCGCCAAAAGGCCTCGGTTTCCCCAATTGGAATTGGGAAAACCGGGGCCCTTCCGCTTCTTTTTTGATGAAGCGTCAAAAAGGGTCTGTGCTGGCCTCCATGGACCGCACAGCCGTTTATGATACCGCTTGATTATTTGCTGTTGCGGCTCTGGTTCTGGCTGTTGCGGTTCTGAGACTGGCTCTGATGGTTCTGGTTTTGGCTCTGGTTCTGATTCTGGTTCTGAGACTGGCTGTTCTGGTTGTTCTGATTGCTCATTTCAAAAAACCTCCTGAAAGGGCCGCGTTAAGCGGAAGCCCTGTTTAAATCTGGGGCACATTCCAGGTGCCGCCGGTTTTAGTATGTCCTGCCTTTTGGGGTGTTATTCACTTGGACAAAATTTCGGTATATTGCGCTGTCCCGCATGTACCCCAGCCGTTACAGCGGGGACACTGCCGCCTCATGCGCTTGCTGCAAATTTTTCTGTAAACAATATTTTAAATTTCTTGCAAACCCCTTGAAAACTTCAGTCCAATATGGTATCCTTTATTCAGAACGAATCTTAATAAGTATTCAGTTCGATTTATAAGGACTACTGAAACATAAGGAGGAAAAACAAAATGAAAAAGTTTATCTGCTCTGTCTGCGGTTATGTTTACGAGGGCGAGGCTGCTCCTGCCCAGTGCCCCCAGTGTAAAGCCCCTGCTTCCAAGTTCACCGAGCAGGCTGCCAGCGAGATGTCCTGGGCTGCCGAGCACGTGATCGGTGTAGCTGCCGGCGTTGATCCCGCCATTGTA
>CATJCP010000305.1 GCA_949737515.1 uncultured Oscillospiraceae bacterium
CCCCAGAGCAGCTATGCTTCCCGCGATTATTTTACCAATTACATCCTGCCTGCCTGTCAGGGATAAAGGAGGGACGCTATGAAAAAACTTGCCATCCTGTTTGCCATTCTCTGCTTTACAATCGTCTTTCCCGGCTGTTCGGGACAGCAGAATACCGCCGGGTTTTCGGAAAGCGATCTGGTACTCACCGTGGCGGGGAAGGAATACCACACCCGCGACAACGTCCAAACGGTGATTGAAAATTTAGGCGATGGCTACCAATACGCTGAGGGAAAATCCTGCAACTACGATGGCTTAGACAAAACCTATACCTATGACGCCGCCACCTTCTACACCAATCCGCTTTCGGAGGGAGACCTTCTCAGCGAGATCTACTCCGAAAGTCCAGAGACTGCCACCTCCAAGGGGCTCTCCCCAGGCGCGGCCAAAGGAGATGTTCTTGCCGCTTATGGGGAGCCGTCGGAATCGGATGAATACATCCTTATTTACCGGGCCGGAGAGGATGTCAACGCTCCTTCCCTCTGCTTTGAGCTGGAAAATGATACCGTCATCGCCGTGTTCCTCACCGTGGACCCAGTGTAAAGGAGGGCCGCCCATGCTTGTACTGGAACAACTGAAATTCTTTGCCAAAACCGACCGGATCGCGCTGGTGAACCGGGAAGAAACCCTCTCTTACCGGGAGCTGGACGCCCGGTCCAACGCCTTTGCCGCCTGGCTGCTGAATACCTTTGGGGCGGATCGCTCCCCGGTGGTGATCTGTGGGGACAAGGAGACGGACCTTCTCTGCTGCCTCTTTGGCGCACTGAAATCCGGCCGGGCCTATGTCCCCATTGACAGCGTGGTGCCGGAGGGCCGGGCTGGGCAGATCATCGGGGATGTAAAGCCCCGGGTGGTGGTGGACTTCACCGGCAGGATGCTGGATTGTGACGCTGTGGTATTGTCACCCGCTGACCTCGCCCCGCTGTTGGGCGGCTCTGCGGCCCCCATCTCCCGGCAATACTGGGTGGGGGATGCCGGCCCGGCCTACATCCTCTTTACCTCCGGCAGCACCGGCAGGCCCAAGGGGGTGCCCATCACCGCCGGGAATTTGGACGCCTTCTGCCGGGGACTGCTGCCCTATTACCCAGCGGATGGCGGAGTGGTGCTGCATCAGGTGTCCTACTCCTTCGATGTCTCCGGCTGCGCGGTCTATGCCGGCATCAGCCGGGGGCTGACCCTGTTCACCGTAGACCACGCCATGACCGGGAATTTGCAGGAGCTTTTTGCGGCTTTGGGGGAATCGGGGCTGACCCTGTGGGTATCTACCCCCTCCTTCGGGGAACTATGCGCCCAGTCCAGGGGCTTTTCCCAGGAACTTCTGCCCCGGCTGCGGCAGTTTCTTTTCTGTGGAGAGGTGCTGACCCACACCCTCTGTGACACCCTGGCGGAACGGTTCCCTGCGGCCCGGATCCTGAACACCTACGGCCCCACCGAGGCCACCGTCTTAGTGACCGCCGCCGAGATCACCGAGGAAATGCGCCGGGACAGTCGCACCATCCCCATTGGAAGGGCTATTGACGGGGTGACTTTGCAGCTGGAGCGAGACGGTGCGGAGGTCACCGGCGAGGAACAACCCGGCGAGATGCTGATCCTTGGCCCCACCGTAGGCCCCGGCTATTTTGGCCGCCCCGATTTGACCGAGAAGTCATTTTTCACCGACCCGGCCACCGGCCTGCGGGGATACCGCACCGGTGATTTGTGCTATCAGAGAAACGGCCTGTACTACTACTGCGGCCGGGCAGACAACCAGCTAAAACTGAACGGCTATCGCATCGAGCTGGAGGATGTGGAGGAAAACCTACAAAAACTGCCCAACATCCGGCGGGCAGCGGTGGTGCCGGTGCGGGACGGGGATGGCAAGGTCCAATACCTGGCGGCGTTCCTTCTGCTGCGGGAGGAAGATGGCCTCACCCCGTTAAAGCGGGCCATCGCTCTGAAAAAACAGGCGGCAGCGTATCTCCCCGCCTACATGATCCCCCGGAAGATGACCGCGGTGAAGTCCTTCCCCCTCAATGTCAATGGGAAAATCGACCGTAAGGCCCTTGCCGCCAGTCTGGAGGGAACGCCATGACCCCTTATTCCGGTCTGCTGTTTTTCTACCTGCTGGCGCTGTTCCTGATCCCCGCTGTGGTGCTGGGGCTGATGGGGAAATCCCTCAAACAGTATGGCTTTGTCTTTTCGCTCATCATGCTCTGTATCATCTTTGGGGAGGGCGGACAGTTGGGATGGCTCATCCTCTTCTATCTTTGGCAGGGAGCGGTATTCCTGGCCTTCCGCCGGTGGAAGGGAAAACGCCCCGTCCTTTGGCTGGCGATGATTTTGGCCCTGCTGCCCCTTGCCTTTGTAAAACTGGGGGAGGTCTGGTCGGTATTCTCCGTGTTCCGGCTGCTGGGGGTCAGCTACATGACCTTCCGAGGGGTGGAGGTGCTGTTAAACCTCCACGACGGGACGGTGAAAGAAATTTCCCTCTTCCGGTGGAGCTACTTTCTGCTGTTTTTCCCTTCGGTCAGTTCCGGCCCTATCGACCGGTGCCGCCGGTTCCTCGCCGATTTAGAGGGCCAAAACTCCCAGCAGGAATATATCCTCCTGCTGCGCCAGGGGATCCGGAAGCTCATTGGCGGGGCCTTTTCCGCTATCGTTTTAAGCGGACTGATTTGGCAGTATTGGCTGGCCCCTCTGCCTGCAAAAGGTATTCTGCCTACCTTGTCCTATATGTACGGCTATACCCTGTTTTTGTTTTTCAACTTTGCCGGGTCCAGCAGCATGGCCATCGGGACGGGGTACATTCTGGGCATCCAGGTGCCGGAAAACTTTAACCAGCCCTTTTTCAGTGTGGACATGAAGGACTTCTGGGCCCGGTGGCACATCTCCCTTTCCGGCTGGCTGCGGGACTATGTGTATACCCGGTTCGTGATGGCGTCCCTCAAGAACAAACGGTTCAAAAATCCCCGCACCGCCTCTTATATCGGGTATATCCTCACCATGATGACCATGGGTCTTTGGCACGGGCTGGCCCCTCACTACCTGTTGTACGGGGCCTACCACAGCGCCCTGATGTGCCTCAACGAATACCTTGATCTACACTGGAAGCCCTTCAAAAAGCTGAAAAGGCAGGTCTGGAGCCAGCTGTGTTGTGTGCTTGTGACCTTCCACCTGTTTGCCTTTGGGCTGCTGATCTTTTCCGGGAGATTACTGTAAAGGAGCGTGAAACCATGGAGCAGAAAATTGCTGAAGTGATTGCAAACCTCTGCGGAGCCGGGCTGGAGGAGATTGAGCCGGAGCTGGCCCTG
Organism: uncultured Oscillospiraceae bacterium; assembly: GCA_949737515.1. Classification (GTDB taxonomy): domain Bacteria; phylum Bacillota; class Clostridia; order Oscillospirales; family Ruminococcaceae; genus UBA1405. The sequence continues at coordinate 3,330 of CATJCP010000305.1, forward strand.
TTTGAGGAGGGCCTGCTGGATTCCTTCGCCGCCATCCAGCTGGTGATGGAGCTGGAGGAAGCCTTTGGTGTTTCCCTGGATATGGCCAGTCTGCCGCGGGAAAGCATCGCCACCCCCGCCGCCATCGCCAGGCTGATCCGGGAGAAACTGGGATGAGGGCGGCGGCAAAAGCGGTTCTGCTTCCGGCTGTGGCGCTGTTGTTGGCAATATCCCTGCTGTTTTGGGGAGCTGGAGCGGTGATCACAAATACCATGCCCCCCTGGCGGGACAGCGTGGGGAATGTGAACCACACCGAGAAGATCACCGGGCGGTATCTGGTGGAGCAGTCCGCCGCCAAAGAGGACACCCTGCTCATCTTTGGCTCCAGCGAGCTGCGCACCACCGAAATTTCTACCCATCCGGTCAACTTCTTCGCCGGAAAACGGGCAGGGTTCCAGGTGGACATTATCGGTCGGGGCTCCTGCCAGTCACTGATTCATGCGCTGGAAATCGCCGCCTCCGGGGACGCGCTCCGAGGGAAAAAGGTGGTGCTCATCACCTCCCCACAGTCCTATGTGCCGGAAGGTATCGCGCCGGACCTGTTTATGGCCAACTTCTCCCCCCAGCAGTACCTGGAGCTGTTGGCGGACGATACCCTTTCCGATGAGGTGAAAACCTATCTTTCAGGCAGGGTGGCGGAGCTTTTGGAGGAGTACCAGGCCCTGCCGAATGCCGCCCCGGTGGACCCGGCCATTTCCGCACTGGCGGCTCACCGGGCAGAGCCCACCTTTTTGTCCGGAGTGAAAAACATGGTGCTGACCCCCTACTACACTGTTAGCCGGTATCTGAACGAGCTAAAGGACAAGGTATCAGCCCGGAAGATATTGGCGGCCGGGGAGGATTTTTCTGCCCCGGCAAACCTGCCCGCCATCGACTGGAGTGCGGAGGAACAGAACGCCATCGCCCAAGGCAAGGCCATGAGCGGCAACAACGACTTTTGGATGCTGGACGATTACTACACCACCTACATCGGCTCCCGGCTGGAACGGCAGCGGGACCGGGACAGGGATCTGAGCTACTCGGTTTCTAAGGAGTATGACGACCTGCGGGTGCTGTTTGAAATCTGCCGCCAAAAGGGGATCGAGCCGCTGTTTGTCCATGTACCGCTGCATGGCAAGTGGAGCGACTATACC
>CATJCP010000306.1 GCA_949737515.1 uncultured Oscillospiraceae bacterium
GTCTGCCGAAGAAGGAAGATGTCAAGCTCCAGCTGGAAATTGACAAGCTGGAAAAATTCCTGGGCGGCATCAAGACCATGAACAAGCTCCCTGGGGCTCTGTTTATCGTCGATCCCCGCAAGGAAAAGATCGCGGTGGCTGAAGCCAAGAAGCTGGGCATCCCGGTGGTGGCCATTGTTGACACCAACTGTGATCCCGACGAGATTGATTACGTCATCCCCGGCAACGACGACGCCATCCGCGCTGTCAAGCTGATTGCCCAGACCATGGCCGACGCAATTATTGAAGGACGGCAGGGCGCGGACGCCGAGGCGGCTGAAGAAGCTGTTTCCGCCGAGGAAACTGAAAAGGCTGAGGAAGCCTAAGCTTTCGCGGACAGAGTACTCGATACCCGCGCATTTCCAAGCGGGGATGCGCGGGCTTTTTATGGACAGAAAAAATAACTGGCGGCGGGAATCGCCGTCTACTAAAAAACAGGAGGTAATTGAAATGGCAGCATTTACTGCAAAGGACGTATCCGCCCTTCGTGAGAGAACCGGATGCGGCATGATGGATTGTAAAAAGGCTTTGACAGCTTCTGAAGGCGATATGGAGAAGGCAATTGAGTTCCTGCGGGAAAAGGGATTGGCCGCCGCCGCCAAAAAGGCGGGGAGAATTGCCGCTGAGGGCGTTGTTTACGCCATGGTGGACGAGGGCAAGAAGGTCGGCGTTGTAATTGAGGTCAACTCTGAAACCGATTTTGTGGCCAAAAATGAGAAGTTTATGGAATTTGTGGCCACCTGCGCCAAGACCGTTGTGGCGGAGAACCCCGCTGATGTGGAAGCGCTCCTCAGCTGCAAGGCCGCCGAGGGCGAAGGGACCATTGCGGAGCAGCTTCAGGATAAGATCCTGACCATTGGCGAGAATATGAAGATCCGCCGTTTTGTCCGCTATGAGGGCAACGTAGCCGCTTATGTCCATGGCGGCGGGAGGATTGGCGTTCTGGTCCGGTTTGAGACCGAGGCGGAGAAGAACGAGGCCTTTAAGGATTTTGCAAAGACCATCGCCATGCAGATCGTAGCCTCCAACCCCTCTTATGTGGATAAGGATTCTGTCCCCGCTGAGGTGGTTGCCCATGAGAAGGAAATCCTTACCGCCCAGGCTGTAAACGAAGGCAAGCCGGTCAATATCGCCGAAAAGATGGTTATGGGCCGCATTGGGAAGTTCTACAAGGAAGTCTGCCTGGTGGAGCAGCCCTTCATCAAGGATGCAGAGACCCCGGTAGGCGCTTATATTGCCCAGGTTGAGAAGGATTTGGGCAAATCCATTGCAGTTTGTGATTTTGTCCGCTTTGAAAAGGGCGAGGGCTTGGAAAAGAGAGAGGACAATTTTGCCGACGAAGTAGCCAATATGGTGAAATAAGACAGGGTATTCGATTGAATTTCCTGTCCGCCAACGGCTTCTTTGCAGACGGATTTGGGCGGCGCAATGTTGTGCTGTTTTGTAACAGAGGAGCTGACAACCCCCAGCAAGGGAAGCCAGCTCCTTTTTTGCGGGAAGATCTGGTTTGGGCCCAGTGGGAACTCCCCATCCAAATACTGAAAATTCTAATTTCTTAGGATTATAGCATTTATCTAAAAAAGGAAATCTGTCGCCTTTTTTCTTTTGCACTTTACATAAATTGTTTTATGATGTAAAATAGAAAAAGAAAAAATTGTATGTAAGGAAGGAGCGGAGATTCTATGTCGTTAAAGTATAAGCGGATCCTCATCAAGCTCAGCGGGGAAGCTCTGGCAGGGGATAAGAAATTCGGCCTGGACTACGACGTGGTGCATAATATCTGCGAGGGCATCAAAAGTTGTGTAGACGCAGGGGCGGAAATCGCCATTGTCGTGGGGGGCGGAAATTTCTGGAGAGGACGTTCCAGCGGGAAGATGGACCGAACCCGTGCCGATCACATGGGAATGTTGGCTACGGTAATCAATTCCCTGGCCCTGGCGGATGGCTTTGAATCGGTGGGAGTTACCGTTCGGGTGCAGACCGCCATCACGATGCAGCAGATCGCTGAGCCTTATATCCGCAACCGGGCTGTATCCCATTTGGAACACGGCAAGCTGATCGTCCTAGGGTGCGGCACAGGGAGCCCCTTCTTTTCCACCGACACTGCCGCCGCCCTGCGCGCCGCAGAGCTGGATGCAGACGTGATTTTGAAAGCAACCCTTGTCGACGGCGTATATGACAGCGATCCCCACAAAAATCCGGACGCCAAGAAGTACGATGAGCTGACTTTCAGCGAGATGCTGAACCGAGAGCTGGGCGTCATGGACCTGACTGCCGCCACGCTTTGCCGCGACCAGAATATCCCCATTGTGGTGTTCAGCATCGACAATCCGGACAACTTCCTTCGGGTGATCAAAGGGGAGAAGATCGGCACCGTTGTAAAGTAACAGCAGAAAGCGGATTCTCCAGCATTCGATATACTTGTTTTCAACGCAGGCCTTTCCTTTTACTACATTATTTTCTCACCAAAGACCAATGGACTGGCAGCAGCTATCCTAAATATTCTATATTATTTTTAAGGAGGAATCCATTATGAGATCCGAACTGAAGCCTTATGACGAGAAAATGAAAAAGACGATCAGCTCCATGCAGTCCAACTTTGCCGCCATCCGTGCGGGACGCGCCAATCCCGCTGTGCTGGACAAGATCATGGTGGATTATTTTGGCGTTCCCACCAAGATCAACGCCATGGCTGCCGTCTCTGTTTCAGAGGCCAGGATCTTGGTTATTTCCCCTTGGGACAAATCCACTCTGAAATCCATCGAAAAGGCCATCCAGGCCTCCGATTTGGGCATCAACCCTCAGAACGACGGTTCTGTGCTGCGCATCACCTTCCCGCCTCTGACAGAGGAACGCAGGAAGGATCTGAGCAAACAGATCCGCAAAATGGCGGAGGAATCCAAGGTGGCCATCCGCTCCATCCGCCGGGACGCCAACGACACCTTTAAGAACATGAAAAAGAAAAACGAACTGACAGAGGATGACCAGAAGGATCTGGAGAAGGAGCTTCAAAAGCTGACCGACAGCTTTGTGAAGGAGATCGACACCCTGGCCGACGCCAAGGAAAAAGAAATCATGGAGGTCTGATGCTGCTGTCAGGAGAGATTACAGTGGGAGGGGAGCAGCAGAATGCCGGAGGTATCAAATCAGATAATCACCTTGAACGGGGAGCAGATCCCTGAAAGGGACCTGCCCAGACATGTTGCCATTATTATGGACGGAAATGGCCGATGGGCCAAAAAAAGGGGGATGCCCCGAAATATGGGGCACCGGCAGGGGGCGAAGACATTTTCGGATATCGCCAAACACTGCCGCGACCTAAAAATTCCCTATCTGACCGTGTACACCTTTTCCACCGAGAATTGGAGCCGCCCAAAGGAAGAGGTCGATTATCTGATGGACCTGCTGGCGGAATACCTGGGTGATGTGGAAAAGCATGAAAAGGAGAATATCCGCCTGTGTTTTTTAGGGGATAAAGGCCCTCTGCGCGCCGATCTAAAAGAGAAGATCATCGACATAGAGGCCAGAAGCGCCAAAAACGACGGCATTACGGTGAATCTTGCCCTGAACTACGGGGGAAGGGATGAGATTGTCCGCGCTGCCAGAAAATTGGCAGCGAAGGGGATTCGGCCGGAGGAGATCACCGAAGAACTCTTTTCCAGCGCCCTTGATACTTCCGGGATTCCCGACCCTGATCTGCTCATCCGTCCAAGCGGGGAGAAGAGGCTTTCCAATTTTTTGCTTTGGCAGCTGGCGTATACGGAGTTTGTGTTTATGGATGTCCTTTGGCCGGATTTTACCCCTGCGGATCTCAACGACGCAATTCTCCAGTATGCCAGGCGTTCCCGTCGGTATGGGGGGCTTTGACCATCCGTCTTTTTACTTTTTCAGGAGGAATTAGGAGGTAGCGACATGAAACAGCGAATCATTTCCGCCATAGTGGGGCTGTTGATCCTGGCTGTAGTGCTGCTGGGGTTCGAGACACTGCTGCTCAACGTGGTAGTCAGCCTGATTACTGTGCTGGCGCTTTATGAGCTTTTTCACGCTGCTGGCCTCCTCCGAAACCGGGCCATGACGGCCGCGACCGGAATTTATGGGGGGATGTTTCCCTTTTTCCGGGAGTTTTTTGACTTTGATTTCCTGCCGTTGATCTCTCTGCTGTATCTCCTGGCCCTGTTGGTGATTCTGCTGCGGAATCACCGCAGCATCCGTTTCCAGGAGGTGCTGGCTGGCGGGGCACTGGGGATTATGATCCCTGCGTCCTTCACCAATGTGGTGCTTTTGCGGAATAACAACGGCTGGGCCGGGGGTGTTTTCTGCGTTATTATCCTCCTGGGAAGCGCCTGGTTTTCCGATACCTGCGCCTATTTTACGGGACGGGCCTTTGGAAAGCACAAAATGGCCCCGGTGATCAGTCCCCACAAGACGGTGGAGGGTCTGATCGGGGGTCTGATCGGGA
>CATJCP010000307.1 GCA_949737515.1 uncultured Oscillospiraceae bacterium
CAATGGAAGACCGCAGGGCTTTATGCCAAGGTGACCGCTTCCTCCGCCAGGCAGGAGGCAAACAAGGCCGTCATTGACGGAGAGTATATTCTGCCCTCCGGGGAAAAAGTTTCCCAGTCCATTTGCGTCACCGGGGATGGACGTGTGGAAATTTCCCTGCGGTATGAAGGGGAAAATGCTGTCACCGTTCCCGATTTCGGCCTGATGATAAAAATACCAGCCCGCTTCGGAGATGTGGAATACTTTGGTATGGGCCCCCAAGAAAACTACTGCGACCGCCGGAGCGGGGCAAGGCTGGGCAAATTCCGGTATCAGGCAAAGGACAATGTGACCGAGTATTCAATCCCTCAGGAGTGTGGGAACCGTACCGGGGTGAGATGGGCCAAGGTCACTGACACAGAGGGAAAGGGGCTTCTGCTTACAGCGGCCTCTGGGGCGGATTGTTCAGTTCTTCCCTATACCCCTCATGAGATTGAAAATGCCTACCACTCTTATCAGCTTCCCCCCGTCTACGAGACGGTGGTGCGCTGTTCCATCGGGCAGATGGGCATTGGGGGAGACGACAGCTGGGGTGCGAAGACCCACCCGGAATACCTTACCCGTTTGGAAAAGGGAACCACATTCACCTTTACATTCCAGGGCATTTAGATGTAACACAATTCATATAAACAATCAGGCGGGCTATTCTAGCCCGCCTGAATATTTTATTCTGCCTCCAGCGTAATCAGCCCACCTACGGGGACCTGGATGGAGCAAAGCGAGGGCAACATCCCGGTTTCCCGCCTTACAACATCCCCGATACAATCCTGCACGGTTACCGTGTATTTTCCTTCACGGTGCAGCCGCAGCAGAATTTCATCGCTGTGACAGGCATTTACCAGAATTGCCTTGGCGACCTCCTCTCCCACCTCCACTGCCATATCCCTGGCATAAACGGCATAAATCGCGTTTCTATCCTTTTCTGTCCACACCAAGGGGTAGAGCATCTGGGGATATTGGGCGTGGATTGGAGTCATTTGAAGCAGTTCCAGATGTTCCTCCATAAAGTCCAGCCAAAAGCTGACCATCTTTTTTTGCTGCTGGGACATACTTTCCGGACGCACAGAAATCTGTACTGTGGCAAACAGAACATTCTCTATTTGAATGGCTGCATTCTCGCAGGTCTCCAAGGGGTTCCACATCAGCATATCAGAATGGACAGCAGTATCTCCGCTGAGAAGTCTCAGATCCACCATCCCCACCCGATTGGAGATCAGATCATTGGGGCAGTCGCTGACCCGGAAAAGATTCCCGTAACGGCGCATATTGGGTCCGATGTATCTCTGACGGAATTCAATGAGGAAATCCGCCTTAATCTCCTTTAGCTCAGCGATCAGTTCCCGCATCATGGTGTCCACCGCCTCCTGGACACAGGAAAAGTCCATTCCCTCCTTTGGCTCCGCAGAGTCCGGGCCGGCGCGAAAGTCATCAATAAAATCCAGTTTCAGACCGTCGATATCCCACTCCCTCACTCGGGAAAGATAGGTTTTCTTTATGTATTCCCGTACATCAGGATATCTGGGGTCCAAAACCCCGGCTCCTCTGCTCTCACTATAAGAAAGAAGCTTTTCGGAAAATTTCTCCCAGTGGGCAGACTCTTTTCCCACAAAGGGCACTGCAAACCACACCAGGTATTTCATTCCCAGCTGGTGTATCCGCCGGACATGGGCGGCCATATCCGGTATTTTGGAGGCGGTCACCTGCCAGTCGCCGCAAAAGGCATATCCCCTGTTGCTGTCGTCGGTCTGCCATCCGTCGTCTACCAACACGGATTTCATGCCCATCCCGACCGCCTGAGCGCAATCCTCTTCTATTTTACCAGCTGTTATATTCTGGTGATGGGAATACCAAGTGGAATACATTGGCTTTCGCCCAATCTCCGGAGTTTCCAAAGGGGAAATACCGCAGTCTTTCTCCCACCAGCGGCTCACCTTTCCAATGGCTGTTTCATACCGCACCGGATTCAAATCCCGATAGAGAAAAAGGGTGTAGTCCTCCTGCCCGGAGAAGGTCTCCAGAGGAATTTTGATTCGGCACAGCAGCGATCCGTCTTCCTCGTGTACCCCCACATTCCACAGTACCTCCTTGCGGGTCTCGGAAAGGGCGATGGTGCAGGCATTGATCCCCGCCTCATTGTAAAAGCTCATAATCGGTGCAGAAACGGCTGTCATAGTGGGAATGTCCTTCATCCAATCCACCTTCATCTTCCTTGAAGGTCCTGCCGCCGGATGCCACACAAAGTGCAGCTCCACCAAGGGAATACTCCAACGAAGCTCCAGCATGGGAGAGACTGCGGCTTTGCGGTCCTTTTCACTCCAATGGACGTCAAGGCGCATCACCTGTGCGCCGGGGTTCTCCTCTTCCCTGCTAGTAAAGGTAACGGGAAGGCTGTCGCTTGCCAAAAATTCAACATCATTTGCAAAACCAACGGATTTCATGTAATCATCCCTTCTTATCAGGAGCTTTCTGTATTCTAAAATTTCTAACAAAATCCTTAGAAATTTATTTCAGGCTTTTGCACATATCCCCTCAGCACAGTGAAGCAACGCCTTCATATATCCAATGGAATATGCAAAGGCGGCCTGCTTACCCCCATGGGAAAGCACATACTCCGGCACATGATCCACTGTCATAGGCCCGGTGTAACCGCTTTGGACAAATTCCTGCATCACCTGGAACATATCCATATATCCATCCTCTAGGAGCGTTTCTTCAAAACGCGGAACGGGACTGCTGACATTGCGGAAGTGTACTGTCAAAACCTTTCCCTTCCCCACAAACTCCCGGATATCCTCCAGCACATTGCCAAAGGAGGGTCCCCCCTCCAGCCAGCAGCCAACACAGAGCTTCATCCCCAGGCAGGGGCTGTCTCCCGCCAGAGAAAAGGCTCTCCGATAGTCCCCAGAGGATATGATCAGGTTTCCAATCCCCTTCAGCTGGGGAACCGGCGGGTCGTTGGGATGCAGGGCAATCTTCATCCCCATAGATTCAAATTCCGGAAGCACCTGCCTCAGAAAATACTGAAAATTCTCCCAAACCTCCTCCCGAGAAAAGGCTCGGCCGTGGCTGAACGGCAGCGCGGCGAGCTGGTCTATGTCCACCAGCCTGCTTGGGGCCTCCCGGGAAAACTGCCCAATGCCGGAAGCCTCAGTGGAAAGCACCCCGTTGGGTTCCCACGTCAAGTAGGTGACTGGAACACCCCCTTGGGAAAGGATACGGCCAAATGCGATATATTTCTCAATCCCCTCATCCCTACCGGCAAGTCCTAAATGAACAGCTGCATTTTTATGGATGCTGCGGTTGCCCGCGTCATCTACAATCAGTTTATTTTTGCGTACTCGCTCCAAAAATCTCATGACTGAATCATAGTCGGTGTGCTGGTCCCGGAACATAACAGCCACATGTTCAATCCCCATTTGCCGCAGAAACAGAAAATCACCGTCGGTGGCATCGGAAAAAATCTGATGCTGTACCTGAATCCCGGATTGATATCCTCTCATAACCTTCTCCCCTTCCAAGATCAAAATGGCTGTAAAAATACCTGGAGGGACAGAGACGGTCTCTCTGTCCCTCGCTCCCTCTATCAGCTTATTCCTTTACCTGAAACTCCTGCTCAGTCCTCTGGGGAATCAGCGCCTCAATACGTCCGCGGGACTGGACTGCCGGCTTTGACACAGGCTTGGCCCAACAGACGCCGTTTGCCACCACCTGATGGAATTCAGGATACCGCATTACGTCGTACCAGGAATGTCCCGGGGTAAAGCAGAACACCTTCCCGGCCCCCCTCTTATAGGTATAGCCGCTGCGCCCTATGTTCCCGCCTGCGTACCAGCTAATGAAAATCAGCTCATCCGGGGTGGGAATGTCGTTGGGTTCACTGTACATCTCGCTGGCGGGGAACTCAAAATACTCCGGCAAACCGTCAGCAATGGGATGGCTGCGGTCGATCACAAACACCCGCTCTAACTCCTCAATCTCACGATATGCGCCGCCTCCCCTTGGCCCGATCAGATTCCGGGCCAGCTTGGAGAACACCCCGGAATGGAGGAAAATCATTCCCATGCCGTCTCTCACCACCCGCTGGACAATCTTCTCGATTCGGCTGTCCTCCACTAAGTGATCCCGCACATGGCTGTACCAAATCAAAACGTCGGTGTTGTCCAAAAGCTCGTCAGAAAGTCCCTGTTCCGGATCGTCCAGGGTACAGGCCGTCACCTCAAAATTCGGGTTCTGTTCTCCCAACACCTGGGCAATGTAGGCATGGACGCCTCCGGGATACAGGTCTGTAATGACCTTCCAGCGCTTGTCGTCGTGGAATTCGTTCCAAACGGTTACACGAATCTTTTCTTTTGTCATGGTCAGTCGTTCCCTTCTTTGTTCTTTTTATATTGGACAGGAAAAGAGGTATGTCTGTATGTCTTCTTTTCCGCGATCCCTTTCTGTCGCTGCTTTCTCTCTGATCTGATAGTAATATAAACAAACGGTTTATGCAACCTTCAATATGTTTTTAAACATACAGATTGTTTACCCATCCCGAAAAAAGCTAAAAACAGCACAGAGGTGAATCGTGAAAATTGTTTTCTTTGCTACTGAAAAAGGTTATATTGAAATGGTCCTACAATCATGCTACAATGATGGGGAAATGTTTTTGGGCAGGTTTGCCGCACCTTACCTGTTCAAATAATATAGGTTATATCAACGTACAGAGGTGAACCCAATGCCTGAACCAACCACTCCCCCGCCCCAATACCAACTCTTCTACGACGCGGCAATGCTGGCTGGGGAAATTACCCTGGAAAGCGGCGCGGAGATTTTCCGGGTGGAGGATACCATGCGCAGAATGATGTCCCTTTCCGGCTTTGCGTCTGTGGATGTTTTTGCCACCACAACAGGTATTTTTGCCACCATATCAGACCCCTCTCTCCCTCCGGTTACGCAGATACGCCGAATCAGCTCCCGTTCCAACAATCTGATGAGGATCTGTCGGGTCAACGAGGTGTCCAGGGAGCTTTGCAGCGGAACCATTCCTCCTGAGGAGGCCATTCGCCAGCTGAAGGAGATCCGCCGGATTCCCCCCTATCCCCGATTGTGGGTGGTGGCGGCAGTTTTGTTGTCCACTATGGGCTTCGCGGTACTATTTGGAGGAGGTGTTGGAGAAACCTTGGCTTCAGCTGCTGTCTGCGCTACAATGCAGATGACCGGGATTCTTTTCATTGAACGTCTCTCCAATGGCTTTATGGAAAATCTGCTGAAGACCATGATCATTGCCTTTATAACTGACGTTTGCTGCCTATTGTTTCCGTTCCTGGATGGACAGGTCATCATCATCAGCGCCATTATGCCCTTAGTGCCGGGCGTTCCCATTACCAACGCCATCCGGGATACTCTCCAGGGAGATTATACCGCCGGCCTCTCCCGTGGGGCGGAGGCATTTGTCATCGCCTTGGCCATTGCGGTGGGCTCTGTGGCGGGAATGGGTCTGTTCCGCCTAATAACCGGACTTTTTCAATGAGGAAGGGAGGGCAGACACAATGCCGTACGCTGTTTCTTCTGCTTTTCTGTTTTTGGTCAAGCTTCTTGGCGCCTTTATGGCGGGGGCTGCC
>CATJCP010000308.1 GCA_949737515.1 uncultured Oscillospiraceae bacterium
GGTATACCTCGGAGAGCATTTCCCATGTGACGATTGACGGCAAGACCCGCAAAGCCTGCAAGCTGAAAATCATCCAGGATGAAGCCAGCATTGTAAAACTGATTTTTGAAAAATTCCTGGAAACCACGTCCCTGACCAAGACGGAGACCTATCTGTTGCAGAATCACTGCACCACCAAAAACGGAAAGCAGTTCACCCGGTTCGCAATCAAAGGGATTCTCTCCAATCCGGTCTACCTGATTGCGGACGAGGCCGCATACCAATACCTGACGGAAAACCAGGTAGACCTGTTTTCGGAGCAAAGCGATTTTGACGGCGTTCACGGAATCATGGCCTATAACCGCACCTTACAGCAGCCCGGCAAGGCCAATCAGGTGAAGCCCATGGAGGAGTGGATCGTCTCCGTAGGCAAACACCCGGGCATCATCGAGGGAAAGGCGTGGGTAAAGGCCCAGCGGCTTTTAGCGCAGAACAAGTCCAAGAGTTACCGCAAGGTCCGCAGCAATGTTGCCCTGCTCTCCGGCCTGTTGATCTGCGGCAGCTGCCGCAGCTTCATGCGGCCCAAGGTGTCGGGGCGGCTCAACGCCAAGGGAGAACCCATTTACACCTACCTGTGCTCTATGAAGGAGCGCAGCCGCGGCCACGTCTGCAAGATGCGGAATTGCAACGGCAATCTGATGGACGCCGACATTGTGAACCAGTTAAAGGCCCTGAGCGAAAACGGTTCCGACTTCCTCCAGCAGCTTGAACACAGCAAGCGAGTCCTGGCGGGCAACCGGCAGAGCTATGACGAGGAAATCTCCAAAATCGAGGCCGACATTGCCGCCAATGATGACGCGATTAAAAATCTGGTATCCGCCCTGGGCAAGGCGTCCGGGACCTCTGCGGAAGGCTATATCATCCGGCAGATTGATGAACTGCACGACAAGGGCGAGGGATTCCAGCGGCGCTTGAACCAGCTGAAGGAGCTGACCGCCGACCACGTTCTGGCAGACATTGAATTTAACCTTCTGGCGCAGATGCTGGCCTCGTTCAAAGATACCGTGGACGATATGACGGTGGAGCAGAAGCGGGCGGCGATCCGCACCTTCTTGAAGCAGGTGATTTGGGACGGCTCCAGGGCCCATCTTGTGCTGTTTGGCTCAAACTACGAGTACGAGTTCCCGGAAATTCCGTTCAGTACGGAAGATATGGCCGCAGAGGACGGAGAACGTGCAAATTTTGAGATGGCGGCGGAAAGGGGGAATGTGGAGCCGCTGAGAGAGGATAGCAAATGAGATCCTGATGTACTTCCGCAGTCAGAAAAAACTTCAGGGGGAGGTCTCCCTGTCGGACTCTATCGAAAATGACAAAGAGGGCAACGCTCTGCA
>CATJCP010000309.1 GCA_949737515.1 uncultured Oscillospiraceae bacterium
AGGTGGAAGCAGGGGGCTCTGGCAGCCTCTTGGGAAGGGCCAGGGCCAGGATGCCGTTGGTATACTCCGCATCGATTTTGGAGATATCTATCCCCGATACGTCAAAGCTGCGGCTGAAGGAACCGTATTTCCGCTCCCGGCGGACATATCGGCCCTTTTCGTCCTTTTCCTCCCGCTCCATTTTGTGTACAGCGGAAATGGTCAGATTGTCGCCCTTCAGGTCGATTTTGATGTCCTCCTTCTGGAATCCAGGAAGCTCTGCCTCCAGAATAAATTTGTCGCCCTCATCCCGGATATCGCAGCGGAACTGGCTCACATCGCCAAATCCGGTGAAGATGTTTTTCTCCATATTGTCCAGATAGCGGAACAGGTTGTCTTCATTGGCAAAGGGGATCATTCCAAACATAATATACTCCTATTCTCCGCGCCCCATATCGTTTCGGCAGCACAGCGGGGATGCGCAGGTCTTGCGCTGTCCTGCCGTTCTTTTTTGGTTCAGGGAAACCGGCTCTGTTTTTTGCATTTCCCATTTCCCTTGGAACAATATTGAGTATACCCTTGTTTTGTTACAAAGATTCGGGGTAAATATGAATAAAATATAAATTTCTGGCGCTTAAACAAAAAGAGTGCTAATTGCGTTTGGACCAAAAAAGTGAAATTATAAAATTGTCTCCGGCCCTCCGACGTCGAGGGTGCTGTCCCTTAGGCTAGAGGAAATGCGCACGGTTACAGTGGTTCCCTTATCCAGTTCACTCTCAAAGCTCAATCCATAGTCCGATCCGCAGTAGAGCTGGATTCGCTGGTGAACGTTTTTGATCCCATATACAGAGGGGAGGGAGCTCCAGTCACCGCTTTTCAGGGCGTAATTCAGCTTGTCCAGATGCTTCGGAGGGATTCCCGAACCGTTGTCCTGGACGGTAAAGACAATGCCCTCCTCTGCCTTTCGCCCTTTGATCCAGATGTGCCCCCGCCTGGCGCTGAACAGTCCATGGGAAATGGCGTTCTCCACCAGCGGCTGCAGGGTCAGTTTGATGATATTTAGATCCATGATCCGTTCGTCGATGGAAAACTCATAGGTGATCTGGTCATAGCGTATCTGCTGGATGGCAGTGTAGCTTTTCAGATGTTCTATCTCATCCCGAATGGGTATCAGTTCCCGGCCCTTGCTCAGGCTCAGGCGGAAGAAGCTGGAAAGGTTTCCCACCATTTTAGAAGCGGTCTGGTTTTCCCCCATACCGTAAAGCTGTTGGATGCTGTACAGGGTGTTATAGAGAAAATGTGGGTTGATTTGGGCCTGGAGAATGGCCATTTCTAGCTCCCGCTTGTTTTGGTGCTCCTGCTCCAAATGCCGGACCATTTCGCCCATTTTTTGGAACAGGGCCTGGAGGCCGTCATTGAGCACTGCGATCTCCTCGCAGTTGTTGTCGTGGAAGGTCACATCCAGCCGGCCCTGTTCTGCTGACCGGACGTTTTTGATCCATTCCTGGATGGGCCGTGAAAACATCCTGGCAAACAGGTTGGAAATGGCAAAGGTGAGAATGATCAGGATCACGACGCTGTAAAGGTATACATATTTGATATACCGCGCCGCCCCCATGATCTCCTTTTCGGGAAAGACGGCCAGGATCTGCCATCCAGTGGGAGGAAGGGGATCGCTGATGACCAGAAGGGGGTTCCCATTGGTGCTTTTGGTGCTGAAATAGCGAGGGGAAACTCCGGAAAGGATGGCGTCCAGATCGCTTTGGGCCAGGGAGCTGTCCGGCCCCACTTCTTTAAATACCATCTCTCCGTCCGCGCTCAGCAGGGATAGGTAGCCGTGTTCCGTGATCCGCGCCTGGGTCAGGAATTCCCGAAAAAAGTCCTCCCGTATTTGGAAGACCAGAAGAGCGGAGGCCTCTTCCTCCCGGAGAAGGGAGTAGAGGAGAGTGGTTCGGGCGGGCTGGGAGCGGTTGAGCAGCGCGTCTTCGTGGAGATTGGCCCAGTATACCTGACCAGGGGCTAAAGAGTCAATCCGGTTGGCGTTGATCAGGGTCTCCGGGGAAATATCGCCAGAGGGACTGGAGCCCTCCTGCCCGCGGAATATCAGAAAGTCCCTTTCAGGGGTTTTGACTGCCAATAGAACGGAATCTAAAATCTGGGAGCGGGAGTCGTACAGGAGATTCAGCTCCCGCTGCAGCTGCTCCTCGTCTGGGTCTCCGGAAAAGAGCCGTTCCATGGCAGCCCCCTCCCGAAAGGACATATATTTTTCATAGAGATCTTCCAGCCGGTAGCTTAGATTCATCTGCAGCTGGGTGGTGATGTCGATGGCATTGGAAAAGGTGTTGTCCCGGAGCTGCCGGTTGAACAGCACATAGGTGACGCTTCCGCAGATCAACACTGCCGTCAGCAGCACCGGCATAAAGAGGAAGAGGATCATTTCCCGTATGGTGAGCTTCCTGGATAAGATATGTTTCAATGTGGAAGACCTCCCGCGTTTTTTCCTTATTATAGCACAGCGCTGGGA
This sequence comes from uncultured Oscillospiraceae bacterium, assembly GCA_949737515.1. Lineage (GTDB taxonomy): Bacteria > Bacillota > Clostridia > Oscillospirales > Ruminococcaceae > UBA1405. The sequence goes on from CATJCP010000309.1 coordinate 2,504, forward strand.
GAAAAGCTATCAGCCGGGGCCCCGTTCAGACGGATGCAAAAAAAATCTGTGGAGAAATCTAATTTTATGCAAAAAAACGGTTGACGAGGGGGAGGGAGGTGTGTTAATATAGTATCACCTCTAAAAGGGGATTTTTTTATGCAAAACGCAACTCAAACAAGCCCTTTCGATGAGGGAGGCAAAAAACCGAATTAGGAGGCGCCGATTCATGAGAGTAAAAGTAACCCTTTCCTGCACAGAGTGCAAACAGCGCAACTACGACACAATGAAAAACAAGAAAAACGATCCTGACAGGCTGGAGATGAACAAGTACTGCCGCTTCTGTCGGAAGCACACAGTCCACAAAGAGACGAAGTAGTGAAAGGCGGGTTGTAGGTGGCGGAGAAAAAAGCGAAAGACGCGAAGAACGCCAACAAGGACGACGCCAAAAAAGCGCTGGCAAAAAAGGAACAGAAAAAGCTGGCAGCAAGAATGGTCCAATCTGTCAAAGATATGAAGGGCGAGATGAAAAAAATCGTCTGGCCTTCCAAAAAGACAGTGCTGAACAATACGATGGTGGTCATCGCGGTCATGATCGTATCGGCGGCGCTGGTGGGCGGCGTGGACTATGTACTGATGCTGTTGGTCAACCTGTTTCTCAGAAGCGCATAAGCGCGGCACGCCGTGTGGAGGGAAAGTGGAATGTCTGAAACCGAAAAGAAAGTGCCCAAGTGGTATGTTGTCCATACCTATTCCGGATATGAAAACAAGGTAGCGGCAAACCTGGCGCGGATTGTGGAGAATCGCAAGCTCCAGGAGTATATTGTCGACGTCAAGATTCCGGTAGAAAAGGTTATGGAGATCAAGAACAACAAAGAGCGGGAAGTGGAACGGAAGATTTTCCCCGGATATGTGATGGTGAAAATGCTGATGGACGACAATACCCGCTATATTGTGCGCAACGTACGGGGCGTTACGGGCTTTGTCGGTTCTGCGACGGATCCCATCCCCCTGACGGATGCGGAGGTGGAAGCCCTCAGCGTGGAACACATTGAGCGCCAGGAGGAAGAGGGCGTCAAGGTCGGGGACTATGTCCAGATCAACGACGAAGGCTTTACGGCTCCCGGCGGCGGTATGTGGACAGGCGTTGTGAAGAGCATTGACCGGGAGAGCAAAACCGTCAAGGTCGGCGTCATCGGGATGTACGGCAGCGAGACGGTTCTGGAAGTATCCATGGACAAGGTGGAAACCTATTGACTTCGCAATCCTTCTTTGATGTTGAGCGCATTGCCAAGCGTTCCGGCCGCCCCTTTTAGATGGAGTGGAACTGGCCGGAAAGCATAAGGCCAGGGCTGATTGTTTTAAGGTCATAATGAGCCCGGCGGGCAGTGATTCGCAGTCGGCAATCAGCGATCAGGCCAGGGCCGGTCTGTACCGGCTGGCATAGGTCCTCAAATTGGCAAGGTGACAAAAAGCAACTATGGCGAACAGCGGGAGGCCACAGCGCTGACCGCGAAGGTGGGAGGAACCCGTGCAGCGGGCCGTGCGCCCAGCCGTCCCTAAAAATGGGGAGGAAAGCTGCCGCCTGTTCCGCAGAACCACACAATATTGGGAGGTGCACATATCATGGCACAAAAAGTAACTGGTTATATTAAACTGCAGATTCCGGCGGGCAAAGCGACCCCCGCGCCCCCTGTAGGACCTGCTCTGGGCCAGCATGGCGTAAACATCATGGCCTTTACCAAGGAATTTAACGAGCGCACCAAAGGTGAAGCCGGGATGATCATTCCCGTAGTCATTACGGTTTATGCGGACCGTTCCTTTACCTTTATTACCAAAACCCCTCCGGCGGCTGTTCTGATTAAGAAGGCCTGCAAGATCGAAAGCGGCTCCGGCGTCCCCAACAAGACCAAGGTCGCCACCATTACCAAGGCGCAGGTCAAGGAGATCGCAGAGCACAAAATGCCTGACCTCAACGCCGCCAATC
>CATJCP010000310.1 GCA_949737515.1 uncultured Oscillospiraceae bacterium
AGCCTTCCGCCCGATGATCGTCATTCAGATGATGTGGAAAGAGGCGGGATGGGGGACCATTATCTTTCTGGCAGCCCTGGCCGGAGTGGATGTGCAGCTCTACGATGCGGCCTATATCGACGGGGCCACCAATTTCCAAAGGCTATGGCACGTCACTCTCCCCTCTATCCGCGGAACAGTCGTTACGATGTTCATCCTGCGTCTGGGCAAATTCATGGATACCGGCTTTGATCAAATCTACAATATGCTCAACGCCATGAACCGGGATGTGGGCGAGGTGTTCGACACCTATATTTATCAGCTTGGCATGGTGGCCGGGCAGTACAGCTACAGTACCGCCGTCGGCTTCTTTAAATCCATCATTGCCCTGGTTCTGGTTATCGTCACCGACCGTCTCTCCAAGAACATGGGCGAGGACGGCGTATTTTGAGCAGAAAGGAGTCGCTTTTCCATGGTCAAAACCAAGTCTTTGGGCTACCGCGCAGGTATGGCGCTCATCTATGCTGCCCTTGCCCTGATCGCTCTGTTCTGCGTGATTCCCTTCATTCATGTTATCGCTGCATCCCTCAGCACCCCTGAATACCTGGCCAGCGCAGGGTTTATCCTCTGGCCAGTGCAGTTTTCCCTGGATACATACCGGTATATTTTCTCCACCTCTACCGTTTTCCATGCCCTGGGGAACACCGTCTTTATCACCATCTGTGGTACAATCGTCAATATGGTCATGACGGTACTGATGGCGTATCCCTTGGCGCACAACTACCTCCCCGGAAAAAAGGTAATCAACTTTCTGGTGGTCTTTACCATGATGTTTTCCGGCGGCATGATCCCCAACTACATCATTGTCAGGGGACTGAACCTAATCAATTCCTATTGGTCTGTCATTCTGCCTGGGGCCATCAATGCCTTTAACCTTATTGTGCTGCGCAACTTTTTTGCACAAATTCCCCCGTCGCTGGAGGAATCCGCACGGATGGACGGGTGCAGTGAGTTCCGCATCCTGCTCCAGATTATTCTGCCGCTGTCCATGGCTTCCCTGGCGACCATTACTCTGTTCTATGCCGTGGCACACTGGAACCAGTTCCAGCAGCCCCTGCTTTACCTCAATGATTCCGAAAAATGGCCTATCCAGATTCTCCTCCGGCAGATGGTCATTCTGGCCTCCGGTGCAGGTTTGGGGGACTCCGGAGCCATGGAGGAGAGCTATGTTGTCCCCCAGCAGAGCGTCAGGATGGCAGTCATCGTTGTTTCTACTGTGCCGATTTTAATCGTGTATCCCTTCCTGCAAAAATACTTTACCAAAGGGGTTATGGTAGGTTCTGTAAAGGGATAATTGCATCTCCGGCAGTATTCTGGTACAATGGAAACTGAAATGATTCTGCTGTTCACTGCTTTGTGATACACTCTTTGAAAGGGGGATTTCCCATGATTATTACCGATTTGAAAGCAGATCTGATCCGCAGCCGTTCCTGGGTCCACGCCGACCATATCGGCCATGTTCACCCTGGAACCGAGCGTCCCTCCACGGTAACAATGATTCGGATAGAAACCGATGAAGGCGTTAC
>CATJCP010000311.1 GCA_949737515.1 uncultured Oscillospiraceae bacterium
AAAAATAGCGAGGCCATGTCTCCCGAAACTGATTGACAATGTACTCATTTTCTTTTGCAACACTTTGGAGCGACTCGCACAAAATTTCCAAGAAACACCCTGCCACCGCAGATTCTCCAGGAGACTCAAAAAATTTTAAATCAATTGTATATGTTCCAAGTTCATTAAAACATGCTATAGTTTTCTCCTTGAGTTTGCGCTTATTCCATTCTTTGTTTAGCTGGAGATCGTTTAACCCTTGACGACCTGCCCACGACGCAAAACATAGCCATGCAGACAAAGTACTTCTTGTGAGTAGTTTCCACATAAGAGTTTCGTCGTCCTTTAAAGGCAAAATTGGACGCAGACATGTTGCGGCAAGTTTTGCAACTGCAAGGCCAATGTTTCCTTCTGCGAGTTTTTCCATGCTGTCGATGAAACCGTCCATCATATCGGGCAGATTTTCTTTAAATGATGGAAGCTCAACGGTACTTCCCGATAATCTGTATTCCACAAATATCTCCACGCTTTCTATATATCTAAGTTCTCTAGGATTTAAGTATAGCTAATCTTAACATTAAACTTTTATCATATTGAAAATAGGTTAGGAAAAACAGTCTGGTTTTTGAGTTGTGCTGATATTAAAATGAATTGTGTGATGTTTGTTTTTCAATGGGAAGCTACTGCCAATTTAGAGGAGGCACCGTAATGTCAAATAGGACTCTACGATTTCGTGCCGTGACATTTCGCTTTGTTACAGGCTCAAAAGCTACTTGCCCAAAATACATGATCACTGATAACTGTATTCCTTTTTTCAGAGCTAATCAGTGGCTCGAATTAAAAAGTATCCGAAAAGCAAGCACAGGGCGAGAATACGCAAAAAAGCTGGCCACGTTCCTTAATTGGCTTGATAGCCATAGCATATCATACGAAAACGCAACGAATCATCATGTGCGGCAATTTTTACATCATTTGATCTTTGGCGATATATTAAACGGAAAGCTATTAACATCCCAGGCCTCAGTGGGCAGTTCAACCCTTCAAGGGTATATTACGGTCATAACTGGATTTCATAAATGGTTAGACGACATCAGCCAAACAGATATGCTCTGGAAAAGCAAGCGTTTGTGTGCAAACAAATCGTTTCTATATGGTCAAATATACAACTACGAATACAGATATTTGGTGGATGGATATGCCGCTATGCTGAAACCGGGCCGCGACTACTTCAAATGGTACGATAAAGCGACAAAGAACGCTCTCTGTAAAAACTTCTTAACTCTGCGGGATGAGGCTGTTTTACGTTTAACTTTTGAGGGATTTCGAATTGATGAAGTTTTGAGCATCACACTCAACAGTTATAATGCAACAGATCGTTTCGTCCAACCCACAAGATCAAAGGGCCGCACTAACGCCAGCGATAGCAATAACCAGTTGAGATTTGTTGCGCTCCCAGAAGAAACCTGTGCCATTATTAATAGATATATTCAAACTGAGCGGGCGACTGCTGAGGTGGAAAGCGGGCGGCTTAGTCAATACTTGTTCATAAATCTAAACTCAGGCAAGTCTCAAGGAACCCCTCTCCGTTATCACAACTACCTAAAAATTTTGAAAAGATGTGCAGAGCGTGCAGGTCTTGACGCCAGCAAGATACGCACACATAACGGAAGAAGCACAAAAGTAATGGAGTTTCTTGAACACCAATCTCTCCATCCAGAGGATAACATCACAGATGAGATTATCCGGGCAAGCTTCGGCTGGCGTAGTTTTACTTCTGTTGACCACTACCGCGATCATAATAACCAAATCATTGCAAAAGCAGTAATGGAAAAATTACATGAGGGTGATGGATGAAGTGGCAAAAGCAAAACCTCTCAATGATATGCAGCGATATGCCGCCTTGAACTCCATGAAGGGATTCACCAGTTTGGCAGAAATCACAAAAGAGGCTGGTATAAAAAGTGTTATAGAATATATGCTGGAGGATACATCCGCATTAGAGCAATATCTCTCCGCAATGGCTGCAGCAATTACCCTTCAACGAAAACAGATATCCCATAATGCACTGATTTTATCAATATTCCATAGTGAAATGGCATCGCTAAATATGTATGGTGAGGAGTTCAAATCGATTTTACTTGATATAGTAGAACGAGAGCGTAAAATTCAACATCGGACATTCATAGCAGAAAACAGCACCCAAATCAATATCCATAGTGATATTTGGAAACTATATGAGCAGCATGGCAGCATTCTGCGCCTTAAAACAATAGATTTTACAAAAATACGATCCAAACCCTTGCGCTATGAGATGAAATATTACCTTCAATATATCTTTCTGAGCAGAGGAAAAATTAGTACCTCACTTTTTTGCTGCCAGTATATGGCCCTTAACACATTAATAGAAACCAATCCAAGCATTAAATACTTTGCTGACATCACAGAGGCTGATGCAAGGACACTGGTTCTTGCGCTTGAACATAAAGCGAAAGATGATGGCACCCCTTTATCGCAATACTATATAGCCAAAGCTGTAAATAGCGTAAAGCGTATTATTGAATACTTAATGGGACCTCTACGAAGTGGAGATATCAAAACGCCTAGGCCATGTCTGAATCCATTTGCAATTATTACGTTCCACAATTTGCGACAGTACAATACTCCAACAACCATAATACCAGAAAAAGTGGTTGAGCAACTTGGCCGATATTCAAATGAACTGCCCCCACTTCATAGGTTGCTGTATAATATATTTGCAAATACAGGCCTGCGTCTTAAGGAAGTATTCTTTTTAGAAGAAGATTGTATTGAGCCATCCCGATACCCTGGAATATTTCAACTGAAGTTCAAACCCCATAAGGTTCTTGCGGCAAGACGCAGGCATAGTGCTGGTGATTATCACAGAATCATGATACCACAGAACTTAGCTGATGAATTGTCTGCACATATCTCCGCCACCCGTTCTATAAGAAACTCCGTGGGCTCTTCGTACATTTTTCTCAGTGAAAGACTGGGCTATGCTACAACAGTCATGGATTCTCAGCCGTTTATCCGAAGTATACGGCATATTATTAAAAAACACAACATCTGTGGCGATGATGGTGAATTATGGCACTTTACCAGCAGACAATTTAGAAAATCCATTGCAGTAAGATTAATAGAAAATGGAGCTACAACAGCGGAGTTAGCATATTGGCTTGGACATCTTTGTAGCGATACGGCAGCAAAATACTACGCTGAAGTCCGTAAAATGAAATTAGCTGAACTCAACACAAAATTTTTCTTGACGAAATTTGATTTGATTATCTCCAATGAACAACTCGAAAAGTACACCGAGGAAGAGCGGAAACTTCTCTATGCAGACTTTAGGCTGGAACAACGGCGCGTTGAACTGGGCTTCTGCATGGCCAAAGCTGCTGGATCGTGTCAGCATAGGAGCAACCTTTACAACTGTGTAAACTGCCGGAACCTATGTACAGGAAAACGATACCTTTCATATTGGACAGGGCTATTAGAGCAGCAAAGAATAATATTTGAGCGTCTAATTTCAGCCTACCAAGCCGATGGAATTCTGCACTATCAGGAATATGCTGAATATAAACAAGAGCTCCGTCTGCTCAAAGGATATGAGAGCATTGTAAAAGCGATCCAAGAAGGGGGTGTCCCTCATGAATAGCGCTGTTGTAGCGGAAACCTTCAGCAAATCCAAGGAAACTGAATATATTAGATTTGCAGAACGATTAGGTGCCGATGTCCGCTTCGCATCAGACAAGTGGGTCTGTGATTCTTTGCGCCGCTCCCCTGCTGAGAAGGCCGGGATGTATACACTTCATTTTGACAGAATACCACTTACCCACAAGGATATGGTCAAGTACTTTTCGATAATCAGCCTAATAAGGAATAAATCTATTGCAACTATAAAGACATATATCTGCGATCTTGTTCGCTTTTTTGATTTCTGGGTGCTGCATAGAAAAAATGCACCTTTACTTACTTGTAATGAATTCGCATCTATTGAGTTTTATCAATATCTCGAAAGCCGTGGATTAGCTGAAGCCACAAACATTGGAATATGGTCATCCATGAGTACATTTTTTAGGACAATGAATGGCTGGAATGGTGAAATACTTAAGAATCCATTCTCAGTATCTCCCTATTGCCGTCAGCGAAAGTACGACGAAAAATATATTCCAGAGAATGTAGCTAATCAACTTGACCATATATTCAAAAAAGATGAGATAGACCTTTATCTCCGCTGTGTCTATTGGATTCTCCGGCTAATTCCATCACGTATCAGCGAAGTTGTTGGGATGCCAATTGAATGTCTAAAACGGTTTGATGGGAAATATGTTTTGTTCATTCCTACATGGAAACAAAATGGCGGATGGAGCAAGCCAGTCACACGAAGTATACACCTGGAGGAAAAGGGGATAGCGGCTTATCTTATTG
>CATJCP010000312.1 GCA_949737515.1 uncultured Oscillospiraceae bacterium
ATCAGCGAGAAGATGAAGGCGCAGATCACCGGTCTTGAAACTGCGTCCGCTAACGCTCAGGACGGCATTTCTTTGATCCAGACCGCTGAAGGCAACCTTTCTGAAGTTCACGATATGCTCAACCGTATGGTAGAGCTGGCCACCAAGTCCGCCAACGGCACCTACACCCAGACAGAGCGCGACGCGCTTCAGGCTGAGGTTGACCAGCTGTTGGAGGAAATTGACCGTATCAGCCAGTCTGCTAACTTTAACGGCGCAAACCTGCTGGACGGCAGCCTGGAAAAGGGCGCTGACCTGTCTATCAAGGGTCTGGAACTGCCTGACGTAGGCGATATTCTGGGCACAGATACAGTGCTGCACAGAGAACCCTCCAGCATTACTACTGGTTCTACATTCAGCGTTGACCTGTCTAATCTGTCGTGGAAGGCGTCTGCCACAACCGATACGCTGACTCTTAAAATCGGCACCAATTCGTATAGCTTTACAATACCAGCTTCAAACACAACGTTCCAGAGCGCTGCAAACATTGGAGCAGCAATTGCCCGGGGCTTAAACGGCAAAACGCTTGCCGATGAAAACGGGAATGTATTTACATTTGTTGCTGCTGAGGCGCTGGCTACCACTCCAGATAAAATTTATGCTACTTTTGCCGACGGCGTTCTTACTATTACCCAGACACAGCTTCCCACAGCGGAGGACAATGTGCTTTCTACGCCGCAATCTGTGACAATCAGCAAGTCTGCAGGCACCTGGGGGAATGGTATTACCAATGGCCAGGATTACAATGTTGCCGCTACCAAGCAGCAGCAGGTTGGCCTGGACGGTGGAGCGCGTATTGTCACCACCTACTTCAAGCTAACCTCCAAGATGGTGCAGGACGGCGCGTCCCTGAAGCTTGGAACCAACACCTATAAGTTCAGCGCAGACGAAGCCGCAAAGAACGAAACGGACAGTGTGTATATCGGCGATTTGGATACCAACACAGAAGAAGGCCTTAACCAGGCAATGATCCGTTTAACCGCAGCCGCAGCCGGAGCAAAGGGCGGGGTCGGTGCGATGACATCCACTGACGCCAATGAGTATTTCACAGTTGGCTACGATGGAGACCGCATTACCATTAAAGAAATCCCCAACAAGATCAAGTATGATACCGATGGGAAATCCCTTGATGCGAATGACTACGACTTCCGTACTCTGGATGGTCTGAAGAAAGCGCTTGACTTCCAGGGAGCCGCAAAGGTCGGCACCGGTTTGGTTCTGCAGATCGGCGACACCGCTGATGATTTCAACAAGATGACTGTTTCTGTCGGCGATATGAGCTCTAAGGGGCTTAAATTGGACGGTCTGTCCATTGAGACAGAATCCAAGGCCAGCAATGCCATTGACAGAATTAAAACCGCCATCAATACCGTTTCCACCGCCCGCGCTGGCATGGGCGCCCTCCAGAACCGTCTGGAGCACACCATCAACAACCTGGATGTTGCCGTTGAGAACCTGTCCGCTGCCAACAGCCGTATCCGCGATACCGATATGGCCAAGGAAATGATGAACTACACCAAGATGAACGTTCTGGTGCAGTCCGCCCAGGCGATGCTGGCCCAGGCCAATCAGCAGCCCCAGTCCGTTCTCCAACTCCTGCAATAATTTTCCTTTTTCTATATCTGCTGCTTTTTAAGTGATTTCCCAAAAGGGGCTGTGTATTCAAGTATTTTGTTTAGCAGCCCCTTTTGAATTAACATGAAAAAAGTATTTGAATCCGCATATACCGGGAGGAATTGTCTTTGGAACAATCATCGGATACCAATAAAAAGCCTCATATCTCCAGTGGACTTTTAATTGCCATTGTGGTGGCAGTTGCGGCGATTGTAATAGCTGTGATTTTAGGCGTGGCGTTAGTGCTCGCCAATCGGGAAGAACCAGTTTCTGTTTCTTCCGGTCCAGTATCCATTGGATATGCTGCGGAAGCCAAGGTTTTATTAGACCAAAACGAACTTCAGGCAGCGATGGATGAGGCAATGGAAAACACCAAGAATGGCAATATTGGACTGAAGTACAAAAACAATGCTTACAGCAGTGACGGACTTAACTTCGAGTGCTACATTGCCAATTCCAGCGCCAACAAATTTGATATGTTCCTGACTATCTTTACAGATGCAGCGATGACAGATCAAATTTTTATCTCTGAGCTGGTTCCCCCAGGAAGCGGGTTTGAAAATATCACACTGGATCGTGAGCTTGGGTTAGGCGACCACACAGTTTATGTGGTTCTGACCCAGGTGGAGACCGAAGAGGACGAACAGGTGATAAAAAGACAGGTTGCACATACAATGGAATTCCATGTGGGCAAATATTGACCATATGGATATTGGAGTACACCATTGTGTTGTAATAACATAATTCATCTAGGAGGGTCAATCTTATGAATACCTTGAAGAAACGTATTCTTTCCAGCGTAGTTGCTGTGGCGGCCGCCGCTTCTATGGCTGTTCCCGCGTTTGCAGCCGATCCCAATACGGTTGTTACTGGCAAATATTCAGAAACCCCCATTGACGTTGTGGTTACAACAACCGCAGACGCTATCATTAACCCCTATGGATTAGGAATTAAGGTTGAGGACTCCCTTGGAACCAGCTACCCCATTATGGGCAAGGTTGTTACCAATCCTATGACTGTCAAAAATCGCAGTGAATACACTTTGGATGTCAATGTTACAGCTGTTACTACAGCTACAAGCGGCGTTAGCATCGTATCCTCTGCTCCGACAGCGTCCGAAACCACCAAGCAGGTTAAGCTGGATCTTCAATTTGCGACTCCCTCCGGCATTACCGGTATGGATGAGCTGATTGGGGACGCGATCATCAGCACATATGCCGCTTCCGATACATGGAGCGGAGCTGCAGCCGTTGCGTTGGATGGAACAACATCCGGTGTTTCTACCACAAGCGCTGTTGCAACCCTGAAGCCCGCTGATATTCAGGCTGGTACCTTCATGGGATACGGTTCTGAGGGCATTGTGCTGGTCCGCATCACCGGCGACTGCACCACAAACCCGACTGGTGGCTGGGCAGATACCGATGGATTTGAGACCACCGTTACCTATAAGTTCACCCCCAACACCTCTGCTGCTTCCTCTTCTTCCAGCAGCAGCTCTACTGCTCCGTAAAATAAGTAGTGATCCCGGCCTAAGACCCGCCGGAATTTAAAACAGCAAGGGCGCACGGCCTAGGGGCGTGCGCCCTTCATTTATAGCAGGTAACGCAGTTTAGAACCAAGGAGATCACTCCTATGAGACACAAAAAAATTGCAGCTTTGCTTATGTCCGCTTCCATACTGGCCGGCAGTTATCGTGTGTTTGCCCTGGTCCCTCCAAACGGAAGCACTACGGTAATTGAAGGGGTCTGTCGGATTCCGGAAATTGAAGTGACAGTACCCGCAACGGGGAGCGTGTACATCAACCCCCTTCAGCTTCCGGTATGGATTGACAGCTATTCAGAGGATAACCAAATCCTCTCCTTTCCCGATGCGATCCAGAATCAGAGCGAGATTCCCATCATCGTCAACGCGACGGTAACGGGGCAGGTTGGCGAAAGCAGCGATATGATTTTGAGTACAGTTTCCACAAAGAATGCTGGTTTTACATCTAAAAGGGTATTTATCTATTTTGAAATGATGCCCGCCAATGTCGAAAATGTACTCTATTGGGATTATTCCTCTATTGAATGGGTGCAGGCGTATGATCCCGCAAAACATATTCTTGTGCAAAATGCATCCAATACCAAAAACAATATCATTACCTTGGCTGCGGCTGGGAAAGAAGGATGCTGCGGCGCGTTCCGGCTTGCCGGGGACTGCGTGTCTTTTCCCACCAACGAATGGAACGGCAACGATCAGCTTACGATAGGGGTTGCCTTTACCTTTGAAGCGGTTCCTCCTGATCAAATCTAACCGTGTAATCCATGAACAAGAGGAGTGAGCAGGAAGATGAACAGGAAACGGAAACGGGAGTTTACGCGCAAATCCTGCGCTCTGCTCCTTGCAGTGTGTGTGGCTGTATTTTGCAGCCTGCCGGTTTTGGCCCAGGAACCAGACAGGGAAAGCACAGATGAATCCCCGTCTGTTCCGGAACAGCAAATCCCAGAACAGCCCGAAGATCAAATTCCGCCGGAGAATAATGGCCCTGATGAAAGCACCCCGGATACAGAACCGGAAACAGAAAGCGGTTCTAAGGAGAATCCGAGGGAAGAAGGTGTGTCTTCGTCTATTCCGGAACAGCCTGAAGGCCAAGCGCCGCCGGAGAATAATGACCCTAATGAAAACACTCCAGATACACCTCCGGAAGAGCCTGAAACAGAAAATCAGGATGCCCTTGATCCCGCCCAGCTGGATACATCCGAGGAAAGGGTAATTGATGTGATTGTCCCTCCCCAGGGGGAGATGATCATTAACCCTTACCGCCTGAAGATTGACGCAGACGGCGCCGAAACCAGGGAACAAATTTTCAACACACCGCAGATATTGACCAATTGCGGGGATTTCCCGGTTTTGGTCAACGTCCATGTAAGCGGCCTGATTCCGGAAGGAAGCGACGTAGCTCTGGTCGACCATATTCCCGAACCTGGAACAAAGGAGAAACAGGTTTTTCTCTATGCGGAATTCCAGAATGTGAGGGACAACTGGACCGGCGAATATATTGGGAACCAGAACCAGATAGTGGTAGGATTAGAGGGCTTAGACAGTGAAAATGTTCTGACCCTTTTGCCAAAGGGTGAGGGATATTTCAGGATATTCGGTGCAATGGCCGAAAGGCCCTCCTCCATTTGGGAAAATACCGATACCTTTGACGTGGCCCTTTCCTTCTCTTTTGAAGCAACAGAGGGGATAGAAGCGGCCTTGGGAACACCGGATGAACCAAAAGAACCTACGAAACCTTCGGACCCAGCCGGAACGCCGGACGAACCGAAAGAACCTACGGAACCTTCGGACCCAGCCGAAACGCCGGATGAACCAAAAGAACCTACGGAACCTTCGGACCCAGCCGAAACGCCGGATGAACCAAAAGAACCTACAGAACCTTCGGATCCAGCCGAAACACC
>CATJCP010000313.1 GCA_949737515.1 uncultured Oscillospiraceae bacterium
ACCAGCTTCCCAAAACGCGATTGCCCCACGTTCCCCTTGTGCGTATTTGCGCCGACAAAACGTATTAGCTCAAAAATGCGCACAATTTCTTACTGAGCCGGTAGCGAAACCGCTGCACCTGTGGGGTACAGTTTATTAAAAATGAGACAGCCGTAATTGCTGGGCAGACGGTACAGAGAAAAGGCATCCCCATGCTTTTTCAAGAATCTCCATACCTTCGTTTTCTCCCAACCCCAACGCTGTCCCAGGGTTTCCAACGTAAGATTAGCGCCGTACTTGCCGTACTGAATCGTGGGCGCTAAAAAGGAGAACCCATTATCTGAGTCCTCCCATACTGTATGACACCATAGGTCAAGCCAGGCGTCGGTTTCTTCAAATTTGTGGTGCCGCTGAACTAATCGTTCTGTGATGTTCCGAGGCAGGCAGAGGAAACCGTAGCCATCCGTGGTGTATACCGCTCCATCTGAACACTCTTTGCCGGAACACTTTATCACCCAATCGATGATTTGATAAGTCAGTTTCTTGGTCTCCTTGTCCAACTCGTAGGTCAGGTACCCAAGCTGGGCCAGCTTATCCAGTGTCTCCAGGGCCTTGACGCGGCTCCTGACGCTCAGAATACTCTTTAGGCCCACAACACCACCAGCCCACATCCCGGGCTCTACGGCGTTCTCATAGCCGCAATAGTAGGCCACGCCCTTGCGGAACGCCGCGCGGCTTGCCAGGCGCATCCAGGCGCCCATGAGGCCCTTGCCGGTGAGCAGGATGCTTCTGGGCAGCTTGACCCAGTTATATTTTTGCAGGCATTTCATATGCGCCTCTCCTTTCGTAAAAATGAAAAAGCGGCTTCAACATCCGAAACCGCTTATATCTTTTATTAGTTTTTCAATTTATATTGTCTGTTACGATTAGCTCCTGTACTCTCAAGAATCTTCTGTGAAACCATTTCGCTGAGGATAGCCCGCGCTCTCGATGGGCTTACGCCCAGCAACTCAGCAATTTCCGATGCTTTGCCCTCGCCGTGTCGGCTTAGGTATTGCCGGACGCTCTCCTGCTGGGGTGTGAGGAGTGTTTTATCGCTTGTGTTATCGCCTTCTTTGTCGCTTGCGTTCTCAATATCAAGCGATAAAGTGATCCTGTCCGGTTCAAACTCCTCAGTATATCTCGGCTCAGTCCATCCTTGGTCGGACCACACGGAAAATATGCTTGGAATACCGCTCCCGGCTCTCTCACCAATATCGATCAGAGTGAACATTTTCAACAGCGTGCTGTTGCGCGGGTCGGATATGCCTCCGCTTTTCGCGGCGTCAAGCTCAATACGGAAACGTCCCGGATTTGAGAATGTGATCTGTTCCCGGCCCTTAATAACCACAACACCTTGCCTTCCATAATAGTCGGCGTTCACCAGGCAGTTGGCCAGCGCCTCTCTCAGCGCCTGGTGCAAAGGCGTATCGTCCACCCGAACACCGCTTTTCAGCTTGAAAGGCACCTTGACGTCCTGTGTCAGCTTGTTGTATACCCTAAAGTAGAAATCATATACATTGCCGCTCCAATCGCCTGAAGAAGATGTGATACGGTCTGTCCATCGGGTAGTATCGTCGTACCGTTCCTGGTAGTCCAAAAAGTAGTGGTTAAATTCCCGCACGATCTCATACTCGTTGCCAAACATGAGAAGCCCTGCTGATGTGGGATGCTTTCTGCCGTCCTTCCCAATCGCAACGGCTCCAATGCGAAGCAGAAAATCAGCGTCATCCAATCCCTCCCAAACATGGCCGGGCCGGGAAAGCCTCATTCTCTGACGATAACTGCGAACGCTTTCGCTGTTAAACACATCCAAGTCCATCTCATCCAGCACTAACATATCCTGTGACATCACGGCGGCGTCCCGTACCATGGATTGGTATTCCTCTTTTGTGCAGTGATAGTCTCCCTCGCCGTTTCGGCGGTATGTGCCGGTTATTGGGTTACCTCCCACATAAACCGGCCGGTACGGACGGTCAGCGCGGGGCACATTGATAACGATAATCTGATTTCCACCCACATCCTGCACATACACATCTTTGCCGGACAGAATATTAACGCTGACCTTATTCTGATTGTTTATGGTATCCCAAAACTCTTTTATCAGCTTCTCGGGTTCCGATATATTAACTGCCTCAAAACTCTTGTCATCCTTTTCAGCTACACCCAGCAGGATAACGCCGCCGAGAGTATTGGCAAAAGCGGAATAGGTCTCCCAAATGCTCCTGGGTATTCCCCCTTGTGCTTTCTTTGCTTCGATTTGGTTATTTTCTTTATATTTTCCTAAATCAGAGAAATCAATCATGAAAATGCCCTCCCTCATCATCCACTCTGCCGCAAGACGATATCATAAACTATAGTATACCACATAACGCCTGGAAACTGCAACTGGGATTTTCACGGCTCCATTTGGCAAAAGAAGCAGCCCTTTTCAGGCTGCTCCTTCATAAGCGTTTATCTCTCTATACCATATCATGCGCTTTTGGTGTCAAATTGGTGTCAATTCACGGTTCGGCATCCAAAATCCCCAGCCATTTCGGGGCTTTCCGGCAGTCTGTTTGTATAATGCCGGTGCAGACGAATAGTATTTTCATAGGGTCGCCTCGATTCTTTATAAGTCTGTTTTTTGGCTCTATTGCTGGGTTTTTCGCGGTTTTTCTCCTTCGGCGGATTCTGGCCCGTTTATGAAAATCTCCGCAAATCTCCATATTTTTGGGGCCTTTTGGTGTAAGGCTCCACTGGCTCAGATTCCTTGTGGCCCATCAGGTACTGAAGGCCCTTAATATCTTTGCGCTTTCCAGAAAAGTGCCTGATATGGTTTCTTGAATTATACCATATCTCTTTGAACTTTTCTACATTCTTGATGAAATATCTGAAGATATCGAAACAGCCTGGCGTCTTGCCAGGCTGTTTCATA
>CATJCP010000314.1 GCA_949737515.1 uncultured Oscillospiraceae bacterium
AAATTAGTCAAAAGTCTGGCAGGCCGCCACGACAAGCATATCGCTACCGCCTATTCCCTGGGCCTGCACAAGATCGGGGACGAAACCACCCAGCCTGACAATGAGGCGACCAAGGGGAAGGTAAAGGCCATTTCCTACCTGGTCGAGGTGACCGAGGAGGCATAAGCCCCCCAATCCCCAAAGGCCGGGGTTCTCACCTCCCGGGGCGGGACCGGCCATAATACGAAAGCAAGGAGCTATCCCATACAAGGAGGCGCGAAATCATATGAAACTCAATGAACTCAGCCCAGCCCCCGGCTCCAACCACAAGGCGTTCCGCGTGGGCAGGGGCCATGGCTCCGGCAACGGCAAGACTGCCGGCAAGGGCCACAAAGGCCAGAACGCCCGTTCCGGCGGCGGCGTACGCCCTGGTTTCGAGGGCGGCCAGATGCCCCTTCAGAGACGTATTCCCAAGAGGGGCTTTAACAACATTTTTGCAACCCATTACGCGGCGGTAAATGTTTCCGCCCTCAATGCCTTTGAAGACGGCGCAGTGGTCAATGCCCAGGCGCTGGTGGAAGCCGGCATCCTGAAAAAGACACTGGACGGCGTAAAAATCCTTGGCAACGGTGAGCTGACGAAAAAGCTGACCGTTGAAGCAGCGGCTTTTTCCGCGTCCGCGAAAGAGAAAATCGAGAAGGCGGGCGGGAAAGCTGAGGTGAAGTAGGGATGATCGAGACTCTTAAAAATGCGTGGAAGATCGCTGATTTAAGAAAGAAGCTCCTCTACACCCTGCTGATCATCTTCATTTTCCGCATTGGCTCCGCAATCCCCCTTCCTTATCTGGATCCTGCGGCGCTCCAAAACATGATCAATGCCAACGGTAGCCTGTTCGGATATCTGAACATCCTCTCCGGCGGTTCCTTTGGCCAGGCGACCTTGTTCGCTCTGTCCATCTCCCCCTACATCACGTCCAGCATCGTCATCCAGCTTCTTTCTGTTGCCATTCCCTATCTGGAACGCCTTTCCAAGGAGGGAGAGGATGGCAGGAAGAAGCTCAACAAAATCACCCGGTATACCACTGTCGGTTTGGCGCTGTTTCAGGCAGTTGCCTACTACTTTATGTTCCGCGGCATGAACGCCGTGGCCTATCGGGATGGGTTCCAGGGTGTATTTGCAGCGCTGGTGATTATTCTGGCGCTGACGGCAGGGGCTTGTACGGTGGTCTGGCTTGGTGAATGCGTCAATGACAAGGGAATCGGGAACGGCATTTCCATTCTGCTGTTTGCGGGCATCGTATCCCGCGGTCCTTCTGCAGTCGTGAGGATGGTCACCTACCTCCAGTGGGGCTTTGAGGGCAATACACAGTATCTGTTCTTTGTCCCCCTGATTCTGGTCATCTTCTTGGCGCTCATCGCGTTTATCATTGTGATGACCAACGCAGAGCGGCGCATCCCCGTCCAATATGCCAAGCGCATGGTGGGCCGAAAGATGTACGGCGGCCAAAGCACCCATATCCCTAT
The DNA here is from genome assembly GCA_949737515.1 of uncultured Oscillospiraceae bacterium. Taxonomy (GTDB): domain Bacteria; phylum Bacillota; class Clostridia; order Oscillospirales; family Ruminococcaceae; genus UBA1405. Next base: position 1,503 of record CATJCP010000314.1, read on the forward strand.
CAAGGTCAACATGTCCGGCGTTATGCCTATCATCTTTGCCAGCTCCCTGCTGGCTATCCCCGGAACCATTAAGGGGTTTGTGGATCCCAATGCGGAACGGTGGGTGGGCAAGTTCCTCGGGCTGTTCGACTACAACCAGTGGCTGTATGCCCTGCTGTATTTCCTGCTTATTATCGCCTTTAACTACTTCTATGTGGCGATTCAGTATAATCCCCTGGAAATCTCCAACAATCTGCGCAAAAACAACGGAACTGTTCCCGGTTATCGTCCCGGCAAGCCGACTACGGACTTTATCAGCAAGGTCATCTCCAAGGTCACATTGCTGGGTGCTTTCTTCCTGGCTGTTATTGCCATCCTCCCCATTGCGGTAGGTGGCATTACCCAGATGAATATTGCATTGGGAGGCACGACCGTTATCATCGTAGTGGGTGTGGCCATGGATACTGCCCGCCAGCTGGAATCCCAGATGATGATGCGCCACTACAAGGGCTTCCTTGAATAACCTGATTGAATGTGAACTCCGTCGGGTAAGGCCTCTGGACCCAAAAGGATACCGGTACCCACAGCAGAAACCCTTGAAACCCTGCATCAACTGAAACAAAGACCAAACGTCGGAAAGGAAGGGCTTTACGATGAAAATCATCCTTCTAGGAGCGCCGGGAGCCGGAAAAGGCACCCAGGCAGAGGTTATCAGCGGGCATCTGGGCATTCCCACCATCAGTACGGGGAACTGCCTGCGGGAGGCGGTTCGCACCGGTTCCCCCCTTGGCATAAAGGCAAAGGAGGATATGGACCGCGGCAGACTGGTTCCGGATGAGGTTGTAATCGGTGTGGTCAAGGACCGCATTGCCATGGACGACTGCAAAAAGGGGTATATCTTAGATGGATTCCCCCGCACTGTCGCCCAGGCGCAGGCCTTGGACGCAATGGGCGTGGAGATCGACCGGGTGATTGACCTGGAGGTTGCCGACGAGACCATTAAGCGCCGCCTCTCTGGGCGGAGAGTCTGCGAAGGCTGCGGGGCATCCTATCACCTGGACTACAAGGCCCCCAAGCGGGAGGGGATTTGTGACCTGTGCGGCAAGGCGCTTGTGATCCGCAAGGATGATGAACCAGCCACAGTACAGGACCGGCTGAATGTCTACCACCAGCAGACTGAACCGGTAAAGGCGTACTACTCTGCCAAGGGGGTGCTGCGCCAGGTGGAGGGCCAGGAAAAGGTGGAGGATACCTCCGCACTGGTTCTCAAGGCTTTGGAGGCGTGACGGCATCATGATAACTCTGAAAACGCGCAAAGAACTGCTGGCTATGCGGGAGGCCGGACGGATTTCCGCCCAGGCCCTGCAGGCGGCGGGGAAGCACATTCGTCCTGGTATGACCACCAAGGAGCTGGACCGCATCCTCTATGAGTTTATCCGCTCCAAAGGGGCTACACCTTCCTTTTTGGGGTACGGGGGGTTTCCCGGCACGGCCTGTATCTCTATCAACAACGAAGTGATCCACGGTATCCCCGGCTCCCGGAGACTGCGGGAAGGGGACATTGTAAGCGTGGATGTGGGGGCCCTGTATAACGGCTTCCACGGCGACAACGCTTATACCTTTGCGGTGGGAAAGATTTCCCCTGAGGCCCAGAAGCTGCTGGACGTAACCCGGGAGAGCCTTTATCGGGGCATCGCGGCTGCGCAGTCCGGGGCAAGGCTGGGGGATATCGGATATGCTGTGCAGAGTTATGTGGAGCAGAACGGCTTTGCCGTGGTGCGCAAGTATGTGGGACACGGCGTGGGCCGGGATATGCATGAATCCCCTGAGGTGCCTAATTTTGGGAAAGCGGGCCGCGGCGTACGGCTGACCCCAGGCATGGTAATCGCCATAGAGCCGATGATCAACGCCAAGGGAGCCGATGTGCGGGTATTGGGTGATAAGTGGACAGTGGTGACGTCAAGCGGCAGCCTGTCTGCCCACTTTGAGAACACTATCGCCATTACCGAACGAGGACCTGTGATCCTGACTGATCCCGGTGAGGGAGAGGAGCCCACTCAAACCCCCATCCTGTACGACAGGGAAAGGGTGCGGGGATGAGCCCGGACAGGGCGAGCCCAAGTAGGGCAGGGGCAAGACCGCAGACCGAAATGCCAAAGGCAGGGCAGGCTGTACTGTCTCTGGCGGGAAGGGACGCGGGAACGATGATGGTGGTTTTAGAGGCGGACGCGGCAACGGGGTTTGTCCTGGCCGCAGACGGAAAGAGGCGGAAGCTGGCCGCCCCTAAGCGCAAACGGGCAAAACATCTGCGCACGGTGGGGATTGCATTAGAGCCAGACGAGTACGCCACAGACCGCCGGCTCCGAAGGACCCTTTCCAGCCTGAAAAGGATGAAGGAAGACCAAAGGGAAGCGGCAGAGGACAACAGCCGGCGCGTATAGAGGAGGTATTTGCTTGGCGAAAGATGATGTGATTGAGATAGAGGGTACCGTGCTGGAGGCCCTCCCCAACGCCACCTTTACAGTGGAACTACCCAATGGGCACAAAATACTGGCCCATATCTCCGGCAAGCTGAGGATGAACTTCATCCGCATCCTGCCCGGCGACAAGGTGACGGTGGAAATGTCCCCTTATGATCTGACCAAAGGACGTATCACCTGGCGCTCCAAATAAGACCGCCGGTGAGCCTTTTTCATGAACCAAAGCAACCAAATAAATCCGCATCAAGAAGAGGCCAGCTTTCCCCCGGAAGGATGGCCGGGAACCAAAACGATGTGCGAAGAACGACGGCGAAGGCCGCCTAAGGAGGTAATTTCAAATGAAAGTAAGACCTTCCGTAAAGCCCATCTGCGAAAAATGCAAGATCATCCGGCGCAAGGGGCGCGTTATGGTAATCTGTAC
>CATJCP010000315.1 GCA_949737515.1 uncultured Oscillospiraceae bacterium
ACCCCATAAACGAAAGAAAGGAACAAATCCAGCTATGAAAAACGCCGAAAAATACACCATAGGATATTATCCCGCTCCCCAGGAATCGCTGAAATGGGTCCATAAGGACCATCTGGAAAAACCGCCCATTTGGTGCAGCGTGGACCTTCGGGATGGAAATCAGTCGCTGATCGTGCCCATGAGCCTGGAGGAAAAGGTGGAGTTCTTCAAGTTCCTCTGCAAGATCGGGTTTAAGGAAATCGAGGTGGGCTTCCCCGCCGCCTCTGAAACCGAGTACGCTTTCCTGCGCACGCTGATCGAACAGAACCTCATCCCCGACGATGTGACTGTCCAAGTGCTGACCCAGTCCCGGGAACACATCATCAAAAAGACCTTTGAGGCCTTACAAGGCGCCAAGAAGGCGGTGGTTCACCTGTACAACTCCACTTCCGTGGCCCAGCGGGAGCAGGTATTCCGCAAGAGCAAGGAGGAGATCATTGAGATCGCCGTTTCCGGCGCCAAGCTGCTGCTGGAATACGCTGCCAAGACAGAGGGATGTTTTTCCTTTGAATACTCCCCGGAAAGCTTTACCGGGACCGAGATGGAGTTTGCAAGGGATATCTGCAACGCGGTCATCGACGTCTGGAAGCCCACGCCGGAAAACAAAGTCATTATCAACCTGCCCGTCACTGTTTCCATGTCCATGCCCCATGTATACGCCAGCCAGATCGAATGGATGTGCGACCATCTGAAGGATCGGGGCAGCCTGATCGTCTCCCTCCATCCCCACAATGACCGGGGCTGTGCGGTGGCGGATTCTGAGCTGGGGCTGCTGGCCGGCGCCGACCGCATTGAAGGCACTTTGTTCGGCAATGGGGAACGCACTGGAAATGTGGATATTGTCACTCTGGCGATGAACCTGTTCTCCCACGGCGTGGACCCCAACCTGAATTTTGAAAATATGCCGGAGGTTGTGGCGCTGTACGAAAAGGTCACCCGGATGCATGTTTATGAACGTCAGCCTTACAGCGGCGCACTGGTATTTGCGGCTTTCTCCGGTTCCCATCAGGATGCCATTGCCAAGGGGATGAAATGGCGGGAGGAGGCTGTCAGAAAATACTGGACTGTCCCCTATCTGCCCATTGATCCCAAGGATGTGGGCCGGGAGTATGAAGCGGATGTGATCCGCATCAATTCCCAGTCGGGCAAGGGCGGCATCGGGTATCTGCTCCAGCAGAAATACGGCTTTGAGCTTCCGCCGAAGATGCGGGAGGAGTTCGGATACATGGTCAAGAGCGTCTCCGACCACGCCCACAAAGAGCTGATGGCTGAAGAGGTCTATGACATCTTCCAGAAAAACTATGTAAACCAGACAGACTATCTGGAAGTGACCGAATGCCACTTTGCCCAGGTAAACGGCATTCATGCAACAGTTACATTAAAACATCGGGACGGCAGTATTCAGGTTGTGGAGGGCGACGGCAATGGACGTCTGGACGCAGTGGCAAACGCTATCCGCAGGGACGCCAACATTTCCTTTACCCTGGTTGCCTATACGGAACACGCCCTGGAGAGCAAATCCAATTCCCAGGCGGTTTCCTATGTGGGGGTTGCCGATGCAACCGGACACACTTATTGGGGAGCGGGGATTCACAGTGACATCATTATGTCCTCCGTCTATGGACTGGTCAGCGCAGTCAACCGGATGCAGGGTGCAAAATAACAGAGTCTATTTGCTTTACAGCGGGTCCGTCGCCCCTTCCAGGGGCGGATGGACCCTTTTCGTTTTATTTACATTGAAAAGGAGGGAGAAATATGATAAGATGAGGGTGGGAAAGAATATGGCAGAAAAAGAAAGGGAGAGATTATATGTGTAAAATATTGGAAGATATGTGGAACGAAGCTGCTCAAAAGGGGAGGCAGGAGGGAATGCAGGAAAATCAAAGGGAGGTTGCAATCCGTATGCTGAAAACAGGTAAATTTCCTTTGGACCAAATTGCGGAACTCTCCGGTTTTCCCATCAGCGAGGTTAAAAAATTACAGGCTGCTGATTTCTTTAAACAGTGACCGCTGCCGGCTTGCGCCAAGGCGGTCAATTACAGATATGTACCTACTTGACAAAAAAAGTGAAAGGACAAATGACTATGGAACAGCAATCCGCTTTAAGCAAATGGGGCGACTTGGGCAATGGCTATTACCGCAACCCTGTCTTAAACGCCGACTACTCTGATCCCGACGTTGTGCGGGTGGGAAAGGATTTCTACATGGTGTGTTCGGAATTCCACTATATGGGGATTCCAGTGCTCCATTCCCAGGACCTGGTAAACTGGGAGATCGTCGGCAAGGCCTACGACCGGCTGGACGCCGCCCCCGGATACAGCGAGATGGACGCCTATGGCCGGGGAAGCTGGGCACCCTCCATTACGTTCCACAACGGATGGTTTTACCTGTACTTCTGCACTCCCACCGAAGGGCTGTTTATGACCAGGACTCAAGACCCCGCCGGGCCCTGGGAACCCCTGCACTGCGTTTATCAAACCGAAGGCTGGGAGGATCCCTGCCCCTTCTGGGACGAGGATGGAACCGCTTATCTGGGCCACAGTGTCCTGGGGGCTGGGCCGATTATCGTCCACCGGATGTCCGCCGATGGTAAATCCCTGCTGGACAACGGCAAGGTGGTTTATGTGGGAAAAACCGCCGAGGGGACAAAGTTTTACAAAAGCCACGGATATTATATGCTGGTCATCCCCGAAGGCGGTGTGGGAAAGGGATGGCAGACAGTCCTTCGCTCTAAGGAAAGCGTCTACGGTCCATTTGAGCGGAAGGTGGTCCTGGAAACCGGAAAAACCAATGTCAACGGCCCCCATCAGGGTTCCCTGATTGAATTGGACAGCGGAGAAAGCTGGTTTATCCACTTCCAGGATACCGGGGCCCTGGGGCGGGTATGCCACCTCCAGCCAGTTTGCTGGGAGGATGACTGGCCTGTTATGGGCAATGCCGGGGAACCGGTTTCAATTTGGAAAAAACCGGATACCGGCGTCAGCCTCTCCCCTTCCCGCCCCCAGACCTCCGACGATTTTGCAGGCCCGTCCCTGGGACTCCAGTGGGCCTTTAATCACAATCCCATTGAAGGAAAGATCTCCCTGTCCCAACAGCCAGGAGCTTTGCGGATGTATTCTATGAAAGCAGCCCATCTCCTCAGCGCCCGCAACACCCTGACTCAAAAGCTGATGGGGCGCAAGGGGCAAATCACAGTCCGCCTTGATCCTTCCGGAATGGCAGCAGGCCAAAGAGCCGGTCTCGCCCTTTTAGGCGGGCAGAGCGAAAACTGGGTTGAGGTGCAGAACCGGGACGGAAAGCTTTACGTGGAAGCTGTCGCCGGTGGGACCGCAGCCCATGGTCCTCTTACCGAAGGTTCCCTGTGGCTTCGTTGCAGCGTTGATTTGGACGGCGTCACCTCTTTTGCCTTTTCTCTGGACGGAAAGGGCTTTATGCATTTGGGTGGGGCTTGTGAAGTGGTCAACGGCTTCTGGAAAGGTGCGCGGCCCGGGCTGTACACCTTCCACACCCATGGCAGCGGCGGATATGCGGACTGGTATGGGTTTGAATACAAAATGTTCGACTGATATATCAGATGAAGGCCTGTTTTGCCGGGCGCGGGACAGGATTTCCCTTTATAAATTCCTACATTTCTTTCTTGTTTATCCCTTGTCAAACGGTATGGAATGGGTTATAATATTAACAATGCGTATTTTGCCGCCGCCTGTCTTTCACCCGGCGGCGTAAAACAGGCTACCTAGTAAAAAAGGGAGGAAATAAAGCCATGTATAAAATTGTCAAAAAACGGCAGTTAAACTCGGCTGTCACGCTGATGGAGGTCGAAGCTCCTCTGATCGCCAAAAAGGCGCTGGCCGGCCAGTTCATCATCTTCCGGGTGGACGAAAAGGGAGAGAGAATCCCCTTGACCATTGCGGATTATGACCGTGAAAAGGGCACAGTTACTATTATTTTCCAAATCGTTGGACGCTCCACCATGCTGCTCAACCAGCTGGAAGAGGGCGAT
>CATJCP010000316.1 GCA_949737515.1 uncultured Oscillospiraceae bacterium
ATCTCCTTCAAACGCTCCTTGTGGGCCACGCCGAACCGCTGTTCCTCGTCGATAACCACCAGGCCCAGGTCTTTAAATTCCACATCCTTCTGGAGCAGCCGGTGGGTGCCGATGATGATCTCCACCTCTCCCCGGGCCAGCTCCCGCAGGATCTGCTTCTGCTGCTTGGCGTTGCGGTAACGGGAGAGGATCTCCACCTTGACCGGGAAGTTCTCCAGGCGGCTCCGGAAGGTGTTGTAGTGCTGCCAGGCCAAAATGGTGGTGGGCACCAGAATGGCGGCCTGCTTGGAATCCATCACTGCCTTGAACACTGCCCGCAGGGCCACTTCCGTTTTGCCGAAGCCCACGTCCCCGCACAGCAGCCGCTCCATGGGGCGGGCCTGCTCCATATCCCCCTTGATCTCGTCGATGCAGCGGAGCTGGTCGTCGGTCTCCTCATAGGGGAACCGCTCCTCAAATTCCTTCTGCCATTCGGTGTCCGGGGAAAAGGCGTATCCCTTTTCCTGGGCGCGCTTGGCGTAAAGGGCGATAAGCTCCTTTGCCATGTCCTTTACGGCGGAGCGGACCCGCTGCTTGGTCTTGCTCCACTCCACGGAATTGAGTTTGTTGAGGCGGATATTTCCGTTCTCCCTGGGGCCGATGTAGCGCGAAACCTTGTCCAGCTGGGTGACGGGGACAAAGAGGGTGTCGCTCCCCGCGTATTTGATCTTGATGTAATCCTTGGTGATCCCCTGCATCTCCTGCTTGACAATCCCCTGGAAGATGCCGATGCCGTGGGCCATGTGGACCACAGGGTCGCCGTAGTTCAGGTCCGACAGGCTTCGAATTTGTTCCCCGGGCTTGTGCTTGGGGCGGCGTTTGCGGCTGGGGCCCGATGTGCGGCTGTAGCTGAAAATCACCGTCTTATTTTCCGGATACTCCAGTCCTGCGCCCAAAAGCCCCTCCATCAGGTAGACTCTGCCTGGGATAGGCGTTTTCAGGGATTCCACATAGTCCGCCTTTATCCCTTGTTCCCGGAGGTCGTGGGCGACAGAGGCGGCAAACCGGGCGGTCCCTGCCATGACGATGCAGATATATCCCTGGTGGAGGGATACCCCCAGCTCCTCCTTCAGCAGGGCAAACTCACCGGACCAGGCGGAAAGCTGCAGGCACTGGATTTCCACCAGCTCCCGCAGGGGGATCTCCGCCAGGGTCCGCCCAAAGGTGTCCAGTATTACCGTCGGCACGTGGGCGGCGGTACCGGCAATATCCACAAACTCCCGGTTAAAGGTGCCGCATCCCCGGAACAGGATCCCCTCCTCAAAGAGGCCCTTGATGTCCTCCTGTGTCTGCCAGTTGGCGTTGCGGAGGTTTTCCCGGATGTTGACGCTTTCGCTGAGCACCAGAATCCGGCTGTCCTCCCGGCTTCCCACAGGGCATTGGAGGTAATCCAGAAGGGTGGCCGGCTGGAGGTAGAGAAGGGGAAGATAGCGGTCCATATACTCCAGGGGCAGGCCGCTTTCAATCCGCTGGATATCCCGGTCGATGTTTTCCCGGATTTTGGCGGCGTTCTTCCCCCGGATCCCCTTCCGCGTGCTGCGCAGAAGATCGAGGAAAGCGGCTTCACTTTCAAAAAGCGCCTCCCGGGCCGGGGTGATCCACACCTCCTCCAGGGCGTCTACCCGGCGCTGGGTGTCCACCAGAAAGGTGCTGATCGAGTCAATGTCCTCGTCCCAGAACTCAATGCGCACCGGGTTTTCCGCCTGAGGCGGGAATACGTCCAGTATTCCGCCCCGCTGGGAGAACTGGCAGACCCCCTCCACCCGTTCCGCCCGTTCGTAGCCGGAAAAGGCCAAAAAGGCCAGAAGGGACTCCATATCCCGCCGCTCCCCGGTACCCAGGCGCAGGGTGGCCTGGCGGAGCTTTTCCACCGGAATGGTGTACTGGAGGGCAGCCTGGGCGGAGGCCACCACAATGGGGCATCCCCCCTGGACAATGCCCTCCAGCACTCTCAGCCGGGCGTGCTCGTACTCGCGGGATACACCGTCCACCTGCCGGAAGGTGAAATCCCGGTAGGGGTACACCGCAGCGGTTTCCCGGCCGGTAAACCCGTTGATATCCTCCGCCATCCGCATGGCGGAGAGCTCGTCGCTGGTGAGGATCACCATTCCCCTGCCGCTGTCCTGCCAAAGGGCGGCGGCCATATGGCATTTGTGGATGGCGTTCAGGCCAGTGGCGAGGATGGGGGTTCGGCCCGATAACAGGGAGGCGGAGAGTTTTTCATATCCTTCCAGACCGTTGAGCAGGGTCCGGAACAGCTCCATCTGGTTTTCCATTGTCGCCTGTATCACTCCTTGCAAAGATAAGTCAGCAGGTCAGCGGTATCACTCAATTAAAGCGGTTCATTGCCTGGTCGATCTTCCCCTGGACAATCAGCTCCACCGCCTCCGCTGCCTTGGGAAAAGCCCCTTCCAGAGCCTTTCTCTCGTCAGGCGCAAACCGGCTGAGAACCCAGCTGGCCAGGTCATATTCCGGGTTTGGCTTTTGGCCTACGCCGATGCGGATCCGGGGGAAGCTGTCGCTCCCCGCCAGATAGATGATGTTTTTCAGCCCATTGTGGCCTCCGTCCGATCCCTTTCTGCGGATCCGCAGCCTGCCCGGCTCCAGGGAGATCTCATCGGAGAGGACGATGACCCGTTCCCAGGGAATTTTGTAAAAGGCGGCAGCCTCTGTCACAGCCTGCCCAGAAAGGTTCATAAAGGTGGAGGGCTTGAGGAACAGGACCCGTTTTCCAGCAACCATACAGTCGCCGCACAGCGCCTTCCATTTCAGCCGGTCCACAGAAAAGCCCCACTCCCCGGCCATATAGTCTACGGCCATAAAGCCGGCGTTGTGGCGGGTGTTTTCGTACTCCCTGCCAGGGTTTCCCAAACCGGCAACCAGGAACTCTACCGGGCCGGAGGGGCTGTAAAAGGTGGATTTACGTCCAAACACACAATTCATCTCCATAATTTTCCATTTATAAGACAGCAATAGGCGCACCGGATGGTCCGGCAGACAGGTCTGGCCCGTCTGCCGGAGAGGGGGAGGCCCTCTGGCTCATCCGCCGCGCGTTTTTTGGGTGTGCTTTATTACTGTCCTGCGCTGTCCCTAATTCCCAATGAAGGCTATTTCATTTTAATCTTTCCCCTTGCCCACTGGGGCTTGTCGATCTGCCTGCCCCGTTCAATGGCCAGGGCATAATCGGGGACGTCCTCTGTAATGGTGGAACCAGCGGCAGTAAAGCCGAATTCCCCGACCTTGACAGGGGCGACCAGGTTGGTGTTGCAGCCGATAAAGGCGTGGTCGCCAATGACAGTGCGGTGCTTGTTGATCCCATCGTAGTTGACAGTCACACAGCCGCAGCCAAAGTTGACGGCCTCTCCGACGTCGCTGTCCCCCACATAGGTGAGATGGGATACAGAGGTCCTGTCCCCAATGGAGGAGTTTTTCACCTCGGTAAAGTTCCCCAGGTGGACGCTGTTTCCAATGTGGCTTCCCGGGCGTATATGGGCAAAGGGCCCCATGGAAATGTCCTTTTCCAGGACAGAATTCTCGATCTGGGAAGCGTTGACCTTGCATCCGTCTCCCACAGTACTGTTCTCAATGACGGTGTTGGGGCCCAAGACGCAGTTCTCGCCGATCACCGTCTTTCCCTTCAAAATCGTCCCAGGATAGAGGACCGTCCCCGCGCCGATCTCCACCTCCGGTCCAATGAGCACCCCGTCGGAGGAGAGGACCTCCACGCCGTTCATCATGTGCTTCTCCAAAACCTGCCGGGCGGCGATCTGATTGAGGGCCAGAAGGCCGGCCCGGTCGTTGGCCCCCAGGGCCAGGCCGCTGTCCGGCGCGACGTAGACCATGGACTTCACCTTGTCCTGGACCGCCAGCCTGGCGCAGCCGGAGAGATAGTACTCCTTCTGGGTGTTGTCGTTTTTCAGCCGGGGAAGGGCGGACAGCAGCCACGCCGCGTCTGCCCACATGGCTCCGGAATTTATTTCCCGAATGGCCTTCTGCTCCTCTGACGCATCCTGCTCCTCCACAATTTCCAGGAGGTTGTACTCCCTGTCGCGGATGATCCGGCCGTAGCCCCCAGGGGTTTCCACTGAGGCGGCGATCACGGTCAGACTGGCCCCTGAGGCCATATGGGCCCTTTGAGAGTCCAATATGAGAGAGCTGCTGACCAAGGGCACGTCGCCAAAGAGGACCATCACCTGGGTCCCCTCCGGAAGGCTGCGGAGAAAGGCCTCCGCCTGTAACGCGGCGTGGCCGGTCCCAAGGCGCTGCTCCTGCTGCGCAGTGCAAACCCCCTGGGGGAGCAGGGCCTGGAGCTCTTCGCTGCCCTTTCCGCATACGACGCAGATCTGCTCCTGCCGGCAGCCTGCTCCCGTGCAGGCGTCGAGGACCCAGGAGATCATAGGTTTAAAGAGGACCTGGCAGAGGACCTTGGGATGGGGGGATTTCATCCGCTTTCCATCCCCGGCGGCCAATATAAGGATCGCATTGTCTGGCATGGATATTCCTCCTGTTTTTGTCCCCATGCCCACACCCCCCTTTCGATGTCTTTTGCTTCAAGGGGGTGTGGGTGTGGGGACGATGAAGAATTATGATTTGTCTTGACGTGTTTGATTGACTGGAGGCTGTCCGCCCTATGGGCGGCAGTATTCTATTATTAAGTATAAGCTTCAAACCTTTAAAAATCAATTCGTTTTTAAAAATCTGCCTAAAAGGTTGAGAAACTTTTTACCCTGCCGGCAAAAATACAGTTCAAAAGGCTTTCCATGCCGGAAAATTTATGTTAAAATAGAAAAGCCCTGAACGAAAGCCCTGAATGGAGAGAGCATGGAAGAGGGCTTGGGCCCTGTCCTTGAAACATAACATTGGGAGGAAAGCTCATGAAAGCAGTGATTACAGTCATCGGCCGGGATATGGTAGGGATTCTGGCAAAGGTCAGCACCCTGTGCGCGCAGCACAATATCAACGTGGTGGATGTGACCCAGACGGTTATGCAGGATCTGTTCGCCATGATCATGCTGGCGGATATCAGCTCCATGGCCGTTGATTTTAGCGTGCTGGTAGACGAAATGGACAGCCTGGGAAAAGAGCTGGAGCTGTCGGTCCACGTCATGCACGAGGATATTTTTAATTCTATGCACCGCATTTGAGAAAAGCCCTTACCTAGGATGAAATTTTACAAATGAAGATGGAAAGGGGGAACCCCCATTGATGAATGTAAGCGATATTCTGGAGACAGTCACTATGATTCAGGATGAAAACCTGGATATACGCACCATCACCATGGGCATATCCCTGTTGGACTGCTGCGACAGCGACGTCAGCCGCTCCTGCCGGCGGGTCTACGATAAAATCACCTCCCGCGCCCGGGATCTGGTCAAAAGCGGGGAGGAGATCGAGAAGAAATACGGGATACCCATTATCAATAAACGCATCTCCGTCACCCCTATCGCCATGCTGGCAGCGGCCAGCGGGGGAGACCCGGTGGAGTACGCCCTGACCCTGGAAAGGGCGGCCCAGACCGTAGGCGTCAACTTTATCGGCGGCTACACGGCGTTGGTACATAAGGGATTTGCCGCCGGAGATCTGGAGCTGATCCGCTCCATCCCGGAGGCACTTTCCCGCACCGAACACGTCTGCTCCTCGGTCAACATCGGGGCCACCAAGAGCGGAATCAATATGGACGCAGTGCGGATGATGGGCGGCATTGTCAAGCAGTGTTCTGAGCTGACCGCAGACCGGGACTGCATCGGCAGCGCGAAGTTGGTGGTATTCTGCAATGCCCCGGAGGATAACCCCTTTATGGCGGGGGCGTTCCATGGGCCGGGGGAACCGGACTGTGTGATCAATGTGGGCGTTTCCGGCCCCGGCGTGGTCCGGGCCGCCCTGGCGAAGGCTGGGGACTGTTCCATCGATCAGGTGGCGGACATTGTCAAAAAAACCGCCTTTAAGATCACCCGTATGGGGCAGCTGGTGGGGGACGCAGCCTCTAAGATGCTGGGGGTCCCCTTTGGAATCGTGGATTTATCCCTGGCCCCCACACCGGCGGTAGGGGACTCGGTGGCCCATATTCTGGAAGAGATGGGCCTGGAAACCTGCGGTGCCCACGGGACCACCGCCTGCCTTGCCCTGCTCAACGACGCGGTAAAGAAGGGCGGCGTGATGGCTTCGTCCAGGGTCGGAGGACTCTCTGGGGCCTTTATTCCTGTCACCGAGGACGCTGGGATGATCCACGCCGCGCGGGTTGGGGCCCTTTCCATTGAAAAGCTGGAGGCCATGACCGCCGTCTGCTCGGTGGGGCTGGATATGATCGTGATCCCCGGCGATACCCCTGCGGAGGTGATCTCCGGGATTATCGCGGACGAGGCGGCCATCGGCATGGTCAACTCTAAGACCACTGCGGTCCGCGTTATCCCTGCCATCGGCAAGGGGATTGGGGAGGAACTGGAGTTTGGAGGACTGCTGGGCAGCGGCCCGGTGATGAAGATAAACTACACCTCTCCCGCGAAATTTATCGCCAGGGGCGGACACATTCCTGCTCCCCTCCAAAGCTTAAAAAATTAACGGCCGGGAAACGCCAAGAGGACAGGCAGCATGTTTTTGCACTGCCTGTCCTCTTTCGTTATATAAAAAAACAATTATTTTTCAATGATATTGCGGATATTCTGCATCTTTTCATCCAACATGGCGCTGATTTCAGCGCATTGAGACAGCTCCTCTGCGGTCTGGGCGGCAATCTCCTCGTCTAAGTGCTTTTTATACCGCAGCCGGTGCTCCAGGTTGGCCCAGAACTCCATGGCAATGGTGCGGAGCTGTACCTCCACCTTCATCTTCTTTTTCTCGTTCTGGAGGAAGATGGGGATCTGCACAATCAGGTGAAGGCTTCTGTAACCGTTTTCCTTGGGATGCTGGATGTAGTCCTTGCGCTCCAGCAGGGTCACATCATCCTGTTGGATCAGGCAGTCGGCCAGCATATAGATGTCCTCCAAAAAGGAGCAGATCACCCGGATGCCCGCAATGTCGTTGATGCTTTCCTCCATGTCGGTGAGGGAAAGGGGGATATCCTTGCGCAGCATTTTCTCCCGGATGCTGTTGGGGGATTTGATGCGGGTCTTGATGTTTTCAATGGGATTGCGCTCGTGGCGCAGGGAAAACTGCTCGTTGAGGACGCGGAATTTTGTCTCCACCTCCAGCAGGGCGCAACGGTAGCAGGAGATGAGCCTTTGGGCGTGAAAAAAGGATTCCTCCAGCTCCTTTGGGGGGATCTGGGTGAGGAGATCGGTGAGTTGGCGGGCCAAAAGCCTTTTGCTTTCGCCCTGGGCGGAGGCGTCCTCCTTAAAAAAATTTTCAATATTGTTTTTTAAATCCGGTTTTTCGTTGTCCAATGTCTGTTCCTCCATCTGCAAAGCCTGTTTGATTCACTTCCCATGGCCCTGTTCCGGGCTCCAGCCGATCACCACCGCCGAAGCGTATCCCTTTGTATGGGTCACACTGACAGAAAAGGAGAGACGTCTCTCCTCCGCCAGCTCCCTGGCCCTTCCCTCCAAAACCAGATAAGGTTTCCCCAGTTCGTCCCGCAGCAGAGACACCTCCGCCAGGGAAAACCCGCGGACTCCAGTGCCAAGGACCTTGGAAAAGGCCTCCTTAGCACAGAAATTAGCCGCCGCCGTCTGGGGCGCTAAGGAGCGGGAGGCGAACAGCGCCCGCTCCGCCGGAGAAAAAACCCGTTCCATAAAGCGGGGAGAGGCCATGCTCCGTTGGATGCGGGCAATTTCCACCATATCCAGGCCGACCTCACAGATCATTCGGTCAGGCCAGCTTCCATGCGCTGGCGGTTAAAGTCGTTGAGCATCTGGCGGGGAATATAGATCTTAAACGCTTCCAGGATTCGGGCGGTGGCGTTAAAGACCAACAGCGTTTCACCCAGCGTCTTGTGATGCACCACACAGTACCAGACGTTTTTAGAGGCCTCGCTGTCGCAGGCAATGACACGGGTCTTATAGGATTTATTCTGGTGCTTGGCGGGGTCGTAGGGACCGATGGCGTCAAAGTCCTTGCACTTGACAGTGATCAGGCGCTTCCTCTTCCGGCGGGCCATGATGCAGTCCACATCCATCTCCCCGTTGGTTACAATGTATTCAAATTCTTTGTTCATGGAAGAACCCAAATAGTAAGCCCCGTAAAAGGCGCCCACCACCAGCAGTAGGCCGATGCCGCCCGCCCCAATGGGGAACAGGATCATAAAGCTCAGCACAGCGATGACTGCGGCGGCCAGGAACAGGCCTATGCGGAGCAAAAGCTCTTTTGTGGTATTTTTTTTCACAACCATATATTCGACAAAAATATCTGCCATTTTGGTGCGCTCCTTTCCCATCCGGCAGTGCAAAACCGCCGATATAGCTTAATTGTACCATAAATCCATATAAAATACAATTCAATCTGTAATATTTAACAATTTATCGTATTTTTCAGTCAGAAGAAAAGGAAGGGGGCAGGCTGGCCGTCCCCTTCCGAATTTTCTGTTATCAGCACTGAAAAGAAGATGGGGTCAGCGGCCCAGTCCCGCAGAGCTTACCAGCTCTGCGACAGCCTTCTGGTCCCTGGGATCGCAGCTCTCCGACCGCTTCAGCTCCCACTTTTCGGTATGCTCCATCCATTCCCCGGTTTTCAGGGTGTAAAAGGGGCTAAGGGATTCAATCTCTATAAAATCCGGGCAGGTGTAGCTTTCAAAGGACATCCCGCCATCTGGGTACTCCGCGTCCATCCGGTGTTCAAACCGTTTTACAAAGCAGCATCCCTTGTTAAAATATGCCGCCCATCCATGCTCGTTGTTCACCCCTATCTTAAAGGGGCCGTCCCCCTTGGGGTCCTGGCGAAGGGTGACATATTCCTTTCCCCAGCAGACCCGGGGATCGGACATGTCGCTGTAGGGCCAGACGGCAAAGACCCGGTTGGCCAGCAGGCCTGTGGGCCGGTCCGGCTGAGGGATCACCTCAAATCCCCCCTGGCCCATGACGCTGATGGACCAGACGCCAGCTTTCCGCGTCTCTCCCAGATTGATGATCCGGTGCAGCAGCGTTACGCCGGAGGTATCCCTGTCCATAGTGATGGTAATCACATACTGCCAGTTGTTCCTTTTCTGGGCGGGAGGGGTGAGCACCACGCTTTCCCCCACCTGCTCGTAGGCTACGGGCTCCTGGTCGGGGTAATAGGTCTCAGGCATGGCCTCCGGGGAGACCCACAGCCTGTGTCCGCCGCAGTTTTTCCAAACGGTCCCTGGGCCATAATACTCCTCCAGTTTGGGATCAACGTTCACCAGCTTTTCCTCAGTATCGGGGTGGAGCATATTTTCCCCGCCGGTCAGGCGGTAGGAGAGGATTCTTGGTCCAAAGTCCAGGCTGACCAGCAGCTCTGCAGCCTCATTGGAAAGGGCAAGGCATCTGCCAAAGGGAGGGTATTGCCGTTCTTCAATTTTTACAGCCATTTGTCATTCCTCCAAGTGAAAAAATAGATTATGGCACACGGATGACGGAAGCCCGATACGCCCCCCCACAGGGGCGCGGGACTGGTTGAAACAGCGAATACAGATCGTCTGCCCGCGCCTCCAGTCTGGCGAACCGTTGGCAGTTTCCTCCCAGTTCCTCCAGCCTTTTCAGGGAGGGGGAGACAGGGATTTTCGCCGACTGCTTCCAGCGGGCCAAAAGGGCTTCACCTCTTTTGCTAAACCCCAATACATGGCAGTAGGGCGCCGGACCATGGCACAAATCCCCGTCGATCTGCAGAAAGGCGGAATAGATCAGCCTTCGTACCCGGGCCATAGGGTAACGCTTTGACTTTATCATATCACAAAGTTGCTGAAAAGTACACGCCTGCCGGGAAGCTTTCCAGAGGCGGTTTTCAATCCCCTCAGAACAGTCCGGCAGGCGGGAGAGGTCTTCCCGTTCCAATCCCCGTAGGCGGCACAGCACCGCCCGCTCCCCAAGCTCTGGTTTGGCCGCCTGGGAAAGGCCCTTCTGGAGGGCCCCGACGGCCTCTTCCGGGAAAAAGGGGGCCGCTTCCTTCCAGCTTTCCTCCCGGAGCATCTGCCGCAGCGCCGACCCGCTGGCAAAGCCGTCTTCCGGCCTTTTGTTGTGGTGGCCTGCCCCCTGACGCTGGATAGAAACCGGCTGCATGGGGCACTGCTGGCGGTCTAACTGCCTGATATACTCCACCCCTAGGGCGTTGTTGGGGGAGAGAAGGATTTTCCCGGACTCTGGGGATAGGGCTTCAAGGGCCTGCTGCCTGGCAGAGGCAAAGGAGGTCCCCTGCTCCAGCAGCTGCCGGAACAGGGGGGACTGTTCCG
>CATJCP010000317.1 GCA_949737515.1 uncultured Oscillospiraceae bacterium
GGCGGGGCCTGGGGGGGATCCTTCCCCCCCCGGGAACCTACGGGATAGTAGAGCCAGTGGCTCATCATCCCAAAGCTGCCCTTCATCCAGGCCGCGCGATTGGATTCCATGTCTCCTCAGCTCCTTTCCAGCAAAAGCAAGGAATTATTTGTTGTAGTCAGCGTAGTATCTGTCGTAAATTGCCAGGTAATCGTTCAAGCCCAGGTTCTCCAGCTCCTTGAGGTAGGCGTCCCAATCGTTGTCAATGCTCTTGTTGCCAGTGACAAAGGCCGCAGTACTCTCGTCTACATAGGAGAGGATGGTGGTCTGGAGCCTTGCTATCTCGGCGTTGTCATCCTCCTGGAAGAAGAAGGAAGGCATTACCATGGAAATGTCAGCGCGCTTCTCTTTGTATGGAACCGTCTGGAGATAGAGGTGGCGCTCGTAGTAATCAGTACCAGGGACAGACATATCCTGTGCAGTCGCCCACTTGGAGTGGTTGTTGGGGTAAATTGCAAACATGGAGCCCCAGCGATAGTTGTTAAAGTACTCGTCGCCCTCAACGGGAACCGCGTCGCCGATCTGGGAGTAAACGGCCTTTTCGCCGTCTTTGCCAATTTCATCGTCACGCGCCCAGTGCCAAGTCACACCCTCTTCACCAAAGCCAGCCATCAAGCCAACTTCCTCACTGGCGAACAGACCGTCACAGAAGCGGAATGCCAGCTCCGGATTCTTGGAAGAAGCAGAGATCATGGTACGGTACATATCGTAATTGGACAGGGAACTATTGCCGGTGATGCAGAGACCGGTAGGACCAGTCAAAGGCGGAAGAGCTATGTACTCCTTCCAGCGGTCATTGGCGTTGGTATTGGTGAGAACGCCGGTGTGCTGCGCAGGAACAGCGCCAAATACAGTGACATCGCCGCTGTCGTTACGGTTTTTCATGGTGGTACGGTCCTGAATGTAGGCTTCCGGGTCCATCAATCCTTCGCTGTGCAGCTTATTCAAATAGCGCAGGCCCTCTCTCCATCCATCCTGGGTGTAGGAAACGGTCGCTTTCCCGTCTTGCAGGTACAGGTATTTCTGGCTGGGGTTGCTGTACGTAAAGGCGTTCATCAAGTAGCCGGCCATAAAGGAACTGGAACCAGTGGCCTCGGTGCAGTTGGACAGCGGCACTTCATCGTTAGGATCGCCGTTTCCGTTTGCGTCTTCATTCTTAAAGCGGACCAGCATGTCATAAAACTCGTCAGGGGTAGTGGGCTCCTTAATGCCCAGACGGTCCATCCAGGATTTGTTGACCCACATCTTTATGGGCTGTGAACAGTGGAAGCAGGAGCCAACATCATTAAAGCCATAGATATTTCCATCAGGAGCAGTGACGGCTTTATACCAGGTTTCATCGTTTTTCAGGACATTGTCCAGATAGTAGGATTCACAGGTATCAAAGAAGGAATTGACCGGCAGGATGATTCCCTGGGAACCGTACTTGTAAACCAATGTCTTGCCGATGTTCTTATTGACGGTGGAATAGATATCCACTTCGTCGCCGCCTGCCATCATCAGGTTGAGTTTTTCCACATACTGGTCGGAGTTGACGACCTGCCAGTCCACATGAATGCCGGTCAGTTCTTCATATTTTTTGGTAAACCAGTTTTGGGACAGATCTACACCGTTATCATTGTTGGTGAAAACGGAAACAGTTGCGGGTTCAGTCACCAGAGGGAATGCGTTGGACTTCTTGCCGGAGCTGCTTTCAGAGCTTCCAGTGCTTCCGGAAGCTGGAGCAGAGGCAGATGCGGAAGGAGCTGCAGAGCCTCCCTGCGAGGAAGATCCAGACGCAGGCGCAGAGGAACCACTGTCGGAGCAGCCCATAGTGCTGAGCAGCATTGCCATGGCCAGCGCGCCGGCAAGGACAGTACGGGTACGTTTCATAAAAAGAGACCTCCTTTTTAACAGATACACTTTTTTATATTGTTCAGCACAGCGGGGACGGGCTTCTATTGGTATAAATGTCCCCGCCTGTGAAAAACACGGTTTTAAAACGCGGTTTAAAGGATTGCATTAACCTTTCAGCGAACCAACCATAACGCCCTTGACAAAGTATTTCTGTACGAAGGGGTAGAACAGCATGATCGGCAGGCTGGAAAATACAATGACAGCATACTTTAAAACTTCCACATAGTCGGCTGCCTTTTGGGCCTCCGCCAAACTGTCGGTCTGTTCCAACAAAGCCTGTGTGGATGCTATGATGGTGCGCAGCACCAGCTGGAGGTTGTAGAGCTCCGGTTTATTCAGGTAGATCATAGCAGTATAATACTGATTCCAATGCCCTACTGCATAGAACAGCGCCATAATGGCAACGATGGTTATGGAATTAGGAAGGACAATCCGGATAAAGTTCTGGAAATCCGAAGCCCCGTCGATCTCTCCCGCTTCAATCAACTCGTCGGGGATGGTGTTCATAAAGAAGGTTCTGGCAATCACCATGTTCCAAACATTCATGGCTCCAGGGATAATCATGGCCCAGCGGGTGTTGAGCAGCCCCAGATTCCGGACATTCAAGTATCCAGGGATCAAACCGCCGCCGAACATCATGGTAAAGGTGAAAATCCAGAGGAGGAACTTCTTTCCCGGCAGATTTTTCCGGGAGAGGGGGTAAGCGCAGATAAGGGTCATAAAGATGTTGAGGATTGTACCTACCACAGTATAGAAAACAGTGTTTTTCATACCTGTGATAATACTGGAGGTACCCATCAGTGTTTTGTAGGCATTGATGTTAAAGCCAACGGGGAATATTAAAACCCTTCCGGTGTTTACGGCTTCTACCGAGGAGAGGGACATACTGATGACATGCATCAGCGGAAGAATAATCACCAGGATCATGAAAATCATCAGGAAATAATCCAGGAAGTAGAAGAGCTTATCATCCCAGGAATGCTTGATTTTTTTTGCTGCCATGGCGCACCGTTCCTTTCTGTTGATTTGGTTTTATTACCACAGGCTGGTTTCTGTGACCTTACGGGAAATCGTATTGACGATAACCAGAAGGATCAGCGACACCACTGATTGGAACAGGCCCACTGCGGTGGAAAAACCATATTCCGTATTTACCAGGCCCATCTTATATACATAGGTGGAGATGATCTCTGAGCTGCTCTGGTTTAAGCTGTTTTGGAGCAGGTAAACCTTTTCAAAGCCCACGTTGAGGACCTTGGAAGAGGACATGATCAACAGAATAATCGCGGTAGGCATAATGCTGGGGATATCCACATTCCAGATGCGCTGCCAGATGTTGGCCCCGTCCACAGTGGCCGCTTCATACAGCTCCGGCGAAATGGCGGTCAAGGCCGCGATGTACATAATTGCATCATAACCGACGCCCTGCCAAATTCCCGAGATAATATAGATTGCCTTAAACTTTTTCGGATCTCCCAGGAAATTGATGGTATCCCCGCCCATATTATGTATCAGCGTATTGACAATACCTGTGCCGCTGAGCAGCTGCATTACAATACTGGTGACAACCACCACAGAGAGGAAATGGGGGGCGTAGGTGATCAACTGAACCGCCTTTTTCATTTTGCTGGAAGTACATTCGTTGATTGCGATTGCCAGAATAATAGGAGGGAAGAAGCCGGCGACCAGACCATACAGGCTGATGCTAATTGTATTGTACATCAGCCGCCCGAACTGGGCGGAACGGAACAGGTTATTGAAATGCTTTAACCCGACCCACGGGCTTCCCCAGATCCCCAGCCTCGCATTGTAGTTTTTAAATGCAAGCTGTATGCCGAACATGGGCACGTAGTTAAAAACGATGACATACGCAATCGGCAGAAGCAGCATCAAATATAACTGCCATCGCCTCGCTGCTAACCGGCATTGCTTTTTGAATTGCGTTTGGTTCTGGCTGCTGGATGCGCCCTGATTGTTGACAACCGTTTCTGCCATTGCTGCAACACTTCTCTTTCTAACTAAATTTATTGTGGGTGTTTGGGCATTGTGCATTGTTTTTTTGCTTCCTGCCCGCCGCTTTTTGTCTATGGCCCCATTTTACCGGCCTATATCCATTTTGACAAGAATCACTTTTGCAAGGCGGAAACATTTTGTTCATTTTTCAGTTTTTTTGGGCCCGCAGTTTGTTCAAGGTCCTACAATATGTTCGGACAATCTGATAACCGAAAGCCTTTTTGGGCATAATAAAGGGCTCCTTTTGAATTCGGCTATAAAATATACAAAAATCTTAAAAGTACAGCAATTTTTTTAGATTTAATGACCTTTCTCTGCCCGTTCTCGGAAAATGCTCAAATGTTCCCTTTAAAAAGGATCTCTCCTCTCTTCCC
>CATJCP010000318.1 GCA_949737515.1 uncultured Oscillospiraceae bacterium
GGCCACGCCGCCCTCTTGGAATTTGTCGCACCGCTGGTGGGCAAAGACGGCGTGGTGGTCGGTAGCGGTCAGGGTGTAGGCGATGTCCTCCTGTACCCCAAGGCCGTTCCCGCCGTTCTCTGGCTGGCGGTCAATGGCGTTCCCGGTGATGCAGAACACCTGCGGCTCCTCCTGGGCCACTAACGGGAGGTTGTTCCCACCTGTATTTCTTACCTTTTCTTTTGACATGATATAAGTTTCCTTTCTTTTGAAATATTTTTGGTGCAAACCACTTGTATTTAAATGGGTTTACACCTATAATCAAAAAACACGACTGGGTACATTTAAAACCCAATCGTGTTAATTGCTAAAGTAAGTATTTAGAGTATTTCGCCACCTACTGCAGCTACTTGGTGCATAAGTAAATGAATTTTTCCACGTAGAAGTTCAATTTCATATTTCATCTGCTCATTTTCAGTGAGCAGCCGTTGGATGTATCCGTCCTTTTCTGCAAGTAGAGTTGCGATATCACGCGATTCCTTTTTTCGTGCAGGTGAAGACTCGATCCAATCAGGTTTTGAAATACCATACTCCACTAACACCTTGCGGATGTGTGGTTTGGCAAACACCGACCTTGATAAACCAGTAGCTTCTATGAGATCTCGAATCTTTATTCTATAGCCCTGTGCTTCCAGTTCAATTATGGCACTAGTTACCATCTCTATGGTGTTGTTTCGAGTCCTCGCTTGCTTCTCAATGAGCGATTTGGGCAATTTTCTTTTTGTCATGGAGTTACACCCTCATCTATCTTTTTCAACACATTTTTAAACAGTTTAATGTTGCGTTCAGCATTTTCTCGGATAAGTGGGAACGTTTGAAATCGCTCTTGTTTTTCTTTCCACAGCGCAATTTGCTCAATATAGTATTCTTTTTGCTCTGCATCTGGTACAAAGAATTTACAATCCAGGCAGTTCCACATATCGCTTTTGCAGCCGGTGATATCGCTACAAATTCCACCTCGCACCCTGTGGGCCCGCAGATTTTTTAGTAATCGCTTTTCTAATTGCTCATTCATATTCAGGATTCTGCCGCCAAAGAGAACATATCGGCTATCTCGGCTACCAGATTCTTCAGAGACAAATTCCTGCTTTTCGATTATTGTTTCTGGCTTCAGGTCAAGATGGGCATAGGCATTACAAATCATGGCATCACCATGATGCCCGGTCATATCTGCGATTTGCGCTGCGGTAAAGCCGGCGGCAAGCCGGTCAGTGATTCCATTATGACGGAACTGATGTGTAGTTACTTTATATGGCCTACCATCCTGATCTCGAACTCCATACCTCACGCAGATATCCTGAAATCTGGTTCGAACAGTATCGCATGTAGCTACAAAACATAATTTTGTATAATACGGTTCTTCCCTTCGGAAGAGGTAGCGTTGACGATAAGTAAATAATGCGCCTTGTTTGTTATCTGGCATATGCTTTTGCAGTTGTCGTGCTTCCTCTTGCTGCTCTTTGATAAGACCAATAAGATAAGCCGCTATCCCCTTTTCCTCCAGGTGTATACTTCGTGTGACTGGCTTGCTCCATCCGCCATTTTGTTTCCATGTAGGAATGAACAAAA
>CATJCP010000319.1 GCA_949737515.1 uncultured Oscillospiraceae bacterium
GATCGCCAGAAAGGCGTAAATCTTTCCCTCCGCCCGGGCGGCCTCCGCCTCCTCCGCTGTGCGGACCACCGCCAGCCAGGGGCATTCGGCGAATTCCGCCTGAGCGCAGGAAAGCATGACCTCCAGCCGGTGGGCGGCGCTCTCCGCCCCGAGGACGCGTTCCCAGAAGGTCTGCCCCTGCCCCCGGCCATACCAGAGGGCCAGAACCAGCCCCTCGATTCCACCCCGGCGGAGACGGTCCAGATGGCGCCGCTCCAGCACACGGGTTTCTCCCGCCAGACGGCGGCGGGTTACGTCGTAGAGAAGATCGGAATGTCCGTCAAAAAACACAGCAAGGCTCCTTTCCCCCCCGGCAGGAGAGCCGGGGCGTTTTATTGTATTCCAAAGGGAGGCGGAAAAGCAAGGGGCTTCCGCTTTTTTTCGGAAAATCTCGTCTACCCCCTATGCAAAACCGGAAAAATACGTTAAAGTTTCGTCAAATATGTAAATTCAAACAATTTCATATAAAATTTCGAAAATTGATTTTAGACTGCAATTTTTCACCAACAATTCAGTCTGTTTGTATGTTTTTAATCCCACTTATGGATGAAATATTTTTGTCAATGACTGTCCATGTATGTCCGATTTCCGACACAGATTCTACACAGCTATTCCGCCAGCGCGACGAATGCGGCCAGTTTCTCGGCGGCACTGGCTTCCTTCCCCTGGCGGAGATGCGTATAGACCTTCTCCAGCGTCTCCGGCGTGTCCCCGCAAATCCTCGCGGCCTGCCTGGGGTCCAGCCCCGCTTCATAGCAGATCGTCGCGAAGGAATGGCGGAAGCAGTGCGGAGTGATGGGGAACTGCGCTTCCTCGCCGGGAGCCTCTTCCACAAAGCCGACATCCCGGCAGAATTCCCGCCAATTGCCGCAAAGCTCTGTGTTTGTCATGTAGCCGCCGTCCTTGCCGGGAAAAACCAGTCCAATCCGGTGCTTCGGGAGAGCCGCCGCAAGCGGGGCCAACAGGGGAACTTCCCGAATCCCGTTTGCGCTTTTGGTCCAGTCCTCCAGCACCGGGCGGCTGCTGCTGGCGTAAGAGAGCTTCTTGTCTACCCGAATCACCCCCTTCTTCCGGTCAATGTCCTTGTAGGTAATCGCCAGGGCCTCCCCGCGCCGCATGCCGGTATAGAGCAGGAAAAGAGCGAAAAGGCCGAATTCCGCATCCTGCCACTTGGTCTTAACCGCCTTCTCCTGCTCCTCGGTGAGGGCCTCCCGGGTCTGCTTGGGCAGGCCCTTGGAGATTTTGACCTCTGCCGCCGGGTTCACGTCGATATCCCCCGCCATGACGGCATAGGAAAGGATCGCCCGGAATACAAAGAGCTCTTTACTAACCGTTTGGGCGGCGTAGCCCCGCTTCTCAAAGCTCACCAGATACCGTTTGATGTCAATGGGCTTGATCTCCTTCACCGGGCCTGGAAAAGCCGCTTTGATCCGCTTCACACTGGACCGGTAGCTGATGCGGGACGCCTCCTTAACCTCCTTTTCATGCTCCCGCTCCCACTCGTCCGCCACGTTCGGGAAGCGGCGGCCCCGCTCTGTCTCCTCCCGGTAAGTCAGCATCTTCTGGTCCACCTCCCGGCAGGAGCGGCCCCGGAAGGCCACGCGCTTTCCGTTGATGGTGCGGATCGCCTCGAACAGGCCGTCCTTTCTTTGGTAATAACGCTGCTTTTTTGCCATAATTGGCCTCCTTTTCACTTGCGAATCCCAGGAGGCTGTGCTATAATGTGTGCACTACCCCCTGGGCCTTTGGGATTGGTCTCCTTTTCGCTTGGGTTGGTACGCTGTCCCTGGGAGGGGTAGGAGCCTCCTGGGGACTTTTTCTTGTGTTTTGTCAAAAGATATGGTATTCTGGGACCGGCAAGAAGGGCGGGGCCAGCTCCGAAAGGAGGCAGCCCATGGGTATAACAGAGACCATCGCGCTACTTATGCTCGTGCTTGCGGCTGTTTCTCTGGGGTTCCAGATAAAGAAATAACCGCCCCCTGACCCAAGCAAGAAGCGGCAATTTCAAGCTATAAACTTGCAAAGTTGGCCGCTTCCCTGCTCGAACCAGGGAGACCGCCTGACTTGCCGTTATTATAACCGCTCCATATAGCTTTGTCAAGCCCCGGCCTTACCGCCGGGGTTTATTGCGCCTTTTTCAGTTCGGCGATTTCCTGAGACAGTGCCTTGATGACCGTTTTCATGAAGCTGACATCATCCTCCAGAGCCTCCACACGGCTTTTCGGGGCGAGGGTTTCCAGGATGGTCTTGTGCCCGTCAAGGAGCAGCTGGAGTTTATCGGCGTAGTCCGTTTCCAACAGAACCTGGGTCCGAATAGACCGCTGGTCAACCTCCTCCAATTTCTCCTTGGCCTCAGCCATATCGGATTTCAGTTCCTCCAGCGCTTGCAGAATTTTTTCCTCGTTGTTCATGATATCCTCCCTTCCCGCCGTCCTTCCGGCGGTTTTTTATTCATAAGGCCCAAACCAGGGCATCAGACCGCGTCGGACTCTTTCACAGACGATGCTTGTGTGTCCGGTTCTTCCTCAAAATCATATTGGTTCTCCGCCATCTTCATAAAAGCTGCTTTCTTTGCATCCGCCTTGCAGCGGACCTTTTCCTCGTCGACCACCAGTCGGACCACCCGTTTCCCATGATCGTCCAGCCTGTCATAGTCCTTTGCCAGTTCCTGAGCCTCTTCCGAATAGGGAGAGGCTTTCCCTTTTTCAAGCTCCCTTTCCATCTTGGCTATTCCTATTTCCATAAGCCGGATGATAGCCTTGCTTTGTGTTGCAATCCCGTTCTGTTCCTTGTATTCAAGGACTTTTTCATAGGTTTTCTCATCCATACTTATTGAAAGCCTGGGCTTTTCTGTTGCCATAGGCATACCTCCTTTGCAGTTCATACTATCATAAGTGCATCACTTTGTAAACTCCAATCTTAAAAAACGGCAAACAAAAATGGTGCTGTACTTTTGCAGGTTATGCCTATTGAATTGCCGCACTTCGTTTGCTATATTCATAAGTACAGCACTCGTGAAATAAAATACAGCACTTTGAGGAGGTGAACTATATGACCGATAAGAGGCGAGTGTCTATTGCGTTTCCGAAGGAGTTGGACAAAAAGATACTGGAACTCAAGAAGGATGATCGTTTCATTCGTTGCTCCTATTCTGAAATTGCGCGTCAAGCAATTAGATACGGTGTATCCGCCCTGGAGCAGTCCGGGGAAAAGGTCAGCGGCGGGGACTGATTCCCCGCCGCTAAATCGAACCCTAATTTGTTTCCTCCGGTACCCATCGTTTTGCTCGTCTAAAGCCATTCGCTTCCGCCTTGCAGCGAACCTTTTCCTCGTCGGCCACCAGCCGAACTACCTGTTTCCCGTGGCTGTCCAAGCTGTCGTAATCTTTCGCCAATGTCATTGCCTCGCCAGATATAGGCGAGACTTTTTGCCCTCTAGTTATTTCCAAAGACTTCAAATCACCTGTTGGTATGCTTTCAACGTCCAGGTCCAGCGCACTAAATATTTTGATGGCTTTTGAGACGCCTACTTTGTGTAAGCCCCCTCGCTTTAATGCAGAATCCAACGTCGAATATGGAATATCAATTGCAGAAGTAAAGGCCCGAAGACTTTTATATCTATCTAGAATAACCTCTTTAAGCTGATCCTCTATTTCCACAGATCTTCCTCCAATCTTCCTTAGTGATTGATATTCTACGCTAAAGGGAAATACTTGTCAATACAAAATTTACGCTACAGAGGAAATTCTTTCGTATTCCCTATTGACGTCTTCTGCTATAGCGTGTATTATCGGCGTATAGATTAACGCTATGGCGTGAAAGGAGGACATCATGAAAACAACGAAAACTATTATTGCCCCTGACCGGAAGGAATACTCCTGCATCTGCATCCGGGTATTTGGTACATATATCTGGATTCCAATCAATCAGAAGAGAGATTTCTTCCACTGCTGCCGGCTGTCCGACCGTCTGTGCCAATACTCAGAAAAAGCAGAGCGCCAGCTCCGAAAAATTCAGGAGCTGGCCTCGCAAATTGAGATGCTCAGTCTGCCCGATATCAACCAAGCGGCGGGTGATTCCGAAACAGATCAAGCTGCTTCCTCCACTCAGGAGTGATTCCTACCTCTTTATGACAGGTGGGGCACTCTACAGCATCACCAGAAAAGTCAATTGGTATGTAGATTTTCTCCAGCTTCCTCCCACCGCGGCAAAACGGGCATTCAAATGCCATTTTCTTTTCCGCATTCATAAAACTGACCTCCTACACAAGATAGGGCAAGCATATCACAAATTTCCTTATAAAGCAATGGAAAGGAGTATATATGAAAAATCTTTCCGCAGAAATGCGACGGTATGGAGTAACCAATATTGATCTCCAGAACGCGATCGGCTGTTCTCTGAAAACCGTCGTAAACAAGCTGAATGAAACTTCCGAGTTTTCTGTTTCAGAAGCGCTCAGTATCCGGGACAAGTTTTTCCCGAGCCTCCGCATTGCGTACCTCTTCGCCAGCGATGGTGACCAGAGGAAAAAACCCGCGAACCTGTCGCTTCCCCAGGAGGATAGGGACAGTGCCTGAACCCGACAGCAAATATTTAGGCGCTTTCGTCTGAAAATAAGGCCGTCCCTTGGGTGGGACGCAGTCAAGAAGAAAGGAGGCCCAACAACAGATGCATGAACGAAACGATATCTGGCCAGTAGTAGACGACAAGGCCGCCGATGATAGCGGCTATCCCGTTAGAGAGTATACCAAGCCAGAATCCTTTTCTTTCCGCTATTTTTGTTCGATGTTCCTGGGCGGTCTGATAGGCAGCCTGATCGGCACAGTACTTGTCAAAATCATCACGCAGTTTTTGTAATTCCACTGCGGCCTGTTCGGAACGCTCCCATTCGCGAAGTGCGGCGCGTCCCTTTCCAGTGGGCATATAAGCATGAATCAGATAGTCCGGATTTCGTTCAAAATATTCCCCAACTCCCAATTCTAAGATTTCGTAATGGGACGGGCAGTTGGGCCAAAGCTCTCGGATTTTATCTTCATGTACATAATCTGTTCCGTCATACAGGGCACAAATAATTTTCAAAAACTGGAATTGGATGTCTTCGGTTTTTCTAAGCACGTCGTTCATCCCCTTTTCCCAATCATACCCCAAGTTTCTGCGAGATTCAACGGGTTTTAGGCGCTTTCGCCTGAAAATAAGGCCGCCCCTTGGGTGGGACGCAATCAAGAAGAAGGGAGGTGGAGGGACGTTCTGGAAGTGGCTTGCTGAGAACCATCCGGTCATAGACCTTCTGATTTGGCTTGCGGTTTGTGGCGCGTCTTTGGCTTCTATTTGCATTTCAATTTACTCCATAGTCAGATAAACAAAGAAAGGAGCATTACCATGACTGTTAAAGACTATCAATCCGTCCTGGAGACCGCCGGGCCCAGACTGAAAGAGTATGTCCTCCGCGACGCGGAGAAGGA
>CATJCP010000320.1 GCA_949737515.1 uncultured Oscillospiraceae bacterium
CCGTTTTCCGCTTCTATAATGTCAAAGTCATTGGACAGCATATCCTCCAGCAGGGAGCGATTCATCTCCGAATCGTCCACTATCAGGATTTTCTTTCTGAAATTCATGGAGTGTTCTCCTTTCCTCCGGCTTCCTGCCCATCAAGCCCCAGCATTTGCCGCAAAGGCTTATAATAGTGGTAGGCAAAATGGAGCCCATCGTATCCAAATTGCTTTTCCAGACGCTCTGCGGAACGGTGCAGGGCATCCAATCCCTGGTTTGCATAGGTGTGGATGTCCTCCAGACTGTGATTTCCAGGTTCCTGGAGCTCAAAGATGCAGATAATTTTTTTCCCGTATTCTCTGGCAAAGCCCAGTTCCATAGCCATCTGCCCATATTCATCGGTGCGGTTGTAGTTCATGACCGCCACGCCGTCGCAGGAGCGGGCGATGAGCGCCTCTAAAATTTCTTTGTTGTTCCGTTCTAAAAAGGTGGGGATGCATACCCAAAATTCCAGGTTATTTTGGGAGGCATATTCATAGGCGCTGGACATACCCAAAAGATAGCGGCTCATTAACGCTGTCCGGGCGTCGCCGCCTTCATCCCATTCGCTGAGCAGATAGGGCTCTACATCCACCATAACGCCTTTTATGCGGCTCTCCCGGCCCTGGGCGTTGTTATACTCCGCTACCCTCTTGACCTGATAAATGATGGAGGCTCCATCCGCCTCATAAGCCCATTCTGAATTCCCCATCAGGGCGTAAACGGCCACACCTTTCCCGTGAAGACGGGAAACAAATCCTGACGCATTGTCCAACAGCCCTTCTGCCTCAAAACATTGGTAAACCTCTGTCACCCCTGTCTGATCAATGCAGGCAGAGAGAGAATCCCATTCTGTCTCTTCAATCACTGTTTCTTCCCAGCTGAACAGGCCATACCCCTTTTTAGGGAAAAGCTGGCTGTACCCCTGGCGGAAAAAAAACACAAGGGCAGTGACGGTCAACAGCAGGACAGCGCACACGATAATAACGGCTTTTGTCCTCTTTTTCATCTGCGTCTCCTTTCCTGAACAGCTTCCATCAGTTGTCTTTTCAACTCCCAGTCCGGTATGGGATAGAGGAAGAAGAATCCCTGGAGCAGGTCGCACTTCATTCTGTGCAGCTCGCGGGCCTGTTCTTCCTTCTCCACCCCTTCAGCCAGGGTGATGATCCCAAGGTCGTGCCCTGCCTGGATCATAGAACGGATCAGGGTGTTGCCAATCTTTGTCCCAAGGGTGTCTATCAGGGTTTTATCCAGCTTTAAAAGATCAATGGTGTTTTCGCGGAGGTTGAAAAGGGAAGTAAAGCCCTCGCCGAAATCGTCTAAGGCAATGCGGATCCCCAGGTCCTTGAGCTTGCCGATATTCCGCTGAACTGCCGGCGTGCTCTGGAGCATGGTGTTCTCTGTAATCTCCAAGATCAACTGGCTTCGGCGGAACTTGTAGCGGCTTATGATTTCCCGGCATCGCTCGCCAAAGTTGTCAATGGAAAGTGTCTCGCCGGAACAGTTGCAGGAGAGGAGAAAGTCTGAGACACCGTCCCTTTGCAGCTCCGCCAAAAAGGCACAGGCCTTGTCCAACAGATAGAAATCCAGCTGGCTGATCATTCCCTCCTTTTCCATCAAAGGGATGAACCGCCCAGGGGTGAGGAACCCCTTTTCCGGGTGCTCCCAGCGAGAGAGCGCCTCTCCCCCCATAACCCTGCCGTTTTCCGAGTTGACGTACCCCTGGATATAGAGGAGAAATTCCCCATTTTCCAACCCGCGCCCTATTTCTCCTTGGAGCTTCCGCTCTTCTGCCAGTTCCCGAAGCCATCTGTCGGTGCATATTTTGACGTCCTCGCCTTCCCGGCAGGCAGCTTGAGCGCTTTGACTGGCCCGGAATGTGATTTCATCCAGGTCAAAGTCGTGCTCTTTCAGCCGGTAAACGCCTATAGCGGCCCTGGGGGAGACCGCCCCGTTGACAGAGGCGCATTCCCGCACCCGCTGAATCAAAGGCAGAGACCATTCTATTGCCTCGTTTTCGCTGGGGGAGAGGCGCAGAACAGCGAATCCGCCATCGGAGACCCTGGCTAGGATATCAGTGGGAGCAATGGTGCTGCGCAATATCGTGGCAGCCCCCTGGAGAAATTCGTTGGTATGGGTCCGCCCGATCATACGGTCCATGTGCTCAGTGTCTATATGAAGATAAGACATACTGTACAAAAGCCGGTTCTGGTCATTGATATATCCGCGAAAATTGCGCCGCAGAGATTCCGTGTTTCCAAGGCCTGTGAGCAGGTCTGTTTCCTTCTCACGTTCCCGCCGTTTCCGTTCCCGTTGGCGGGAAACCAGAACACAGGCTATCACGATTCCAAGAAGAAGGGTCAACCCCAGCAGCCCCAGAACTGTCCATTCCAGATGTTTTCGGTATGAGACCGGAGGCTGTTCAGCAGATTGAATCAAAAGGCCGGTTTTGGACTCCTGAGTGATATTGTCCAAGTATTGGGAAAGTTCTTCCTCAAAGGAGTCAGGCGCGGTTTTGGTCAGCAACAAACGGCAGACTTCCTCTTTTCCGTCTATCTCGGCCTTCAGCAGGGTCATCTCTCTGCCGTACTGGTGGAGGAAGCTCTCCCCGCCAAAACAGCCGGAAATGATATCCACCTGGGTGTTTTTGGCCAGCTGCTCCCGCAGGTCCTCATCTCCAGGCATATAGTATCGCACGTCATAGAGAGTCTGTTCCGAGAAATCCCGCAGCAGTTCCGGGATCATCCCTTGATAGGTTTCGGATTCCAAGTCGTAGTATTCTACCGGATAGAAGTTCGGGTTTCCCGCCACATAGATAATAATTTCATCTTCCACTAAGCCGTTTCCTCCCGTAGATTGATAGTGCATTTAAGGCCCCTTATCATTTCATTGGAAATTGATTTCCTTGCGCTGTATACTGCCCCAGGTGGTCTTTTTTTCCCGATAGCCTATCAGGGCAGTTATCCGCACCCACGCCAGCATAAACCGCAGGCAGGAAACCTCCAGGACGCAAAGGCCGATAGCCTTTAACACATCCTTGAAGGAGAGCTTCAGGTCAATGGTATAAATCCGTACAAAAAAGGCCGAAAGGGATAATATAGCGGAATATACAACATAAATTGCTGTATATAACAACATAAAGGGAAGATTCAGAAAATCAAGGAGATAGGCTGTTACTGTTACAGCGAGTCCAAACACTTCAATATAAGGGGACAATAGCTCATAAATCAGGAAGTAGATATATGAGATCGCCCCTACCAATCCGTAGGATGGATTGACCAGTATGCGCCGGTGCTTGACCATACTTTGGTATAGCCCAATATGCCAACGCTTGCGCTGTTTAAACAGATCTGCAAGCTTTTCCGGGGCCTGGGTCCAACAGATTGCATCCGTGGCATAACGGATGCGATAGGGAATGTTGTGCTCCCGGCAGAAGACATGCAGCTTTACTACAAGCTCCATATCTTCCCCCATGGTAGAAGGATCATAGCCCCCCGCATCAATCACTACGCTTTTCTTAAAGAGGCCGAATGCCCCTGAGATAATAATGCTTCCATTAAATTTATCAAACAAAATCCGCGCCGCTAAAAAGGAGCGGTCATACTCCAGCACCTGCATACAGGGCAGCAGCTTATGGGGCATATTGTATTGAATCACTCGCCCATTCTGTATTTTGGCATCGTTACAGGGGCGGACCGCACCGCCTACTGCCACAATGCGGTCATCCTCCAAGATTGGCCTTACGACTTTTTCCAGGGAGTCCCGCTGGAGTACGGAATCAGCGTCTATACAAAGAAAATAGGGGTATTGAGAGGCGTTGATCCCCATATTTAAGGCGTCTGATTTTCCGCCATTTTTCTTGCGGATCAAGGTAATGGGGACTTTGTACCTTCTCGTCTCATAAATGGCCTCCACATCCTGACAATGGATCTTTTTCTGAATGGGGCGCCGGATCGGGACCATGTGGAAAGTGTCCCGAACGATCTGGCAAGTGGTGTCCTTAGATCCATCATCTACGATGATGATTTCATACACCTTATAATCCAGTGCCAGCAGGGAGCGAATTGTTGCCTCAATTGTGATGCTCTCATTATAGGCGGGCACCACAATGGATACAGGAATAAAATAGTCGTTGAGCAGTTCGCTTTTCAGAGTGTTACGCCGTTTGGCTC
>CATJCP010000321.1 GCA_949737515.1 uncultured Oscillospiraceae bacterium
TGGCCAGCTCAGTACCGTCCAGGCCCTCGTACTTTTTGGGAACAGCGTTCAGATCAATTTCCAGCCCGTCGGCCAGCTCGCCGATGGCCACTGATACGCCTCCAGCCCCAAAGTCGTTGCAGCGCTTGATCATGCGGGTGACAGTTCCATCCCGGAACAGACGCTGGAGCTTCCGCTCCTCGGGGGCATTGCCCTTCTGCACCTCAGCGCCGCAGGTTTCCAAGGATTCCAGGGTGTGGCTTTTAGAGGAACCGGTTGCGCCGCCGCAGCCGTCCCGGCCAGTGCGCCCACCCAGCAGAATTACCACATCGGAGGGCTCAGGACGCTGCCGCACCACGTTTTCCACCGGTGCGGCGGCGATTACCGCCCCGATTTCCAGGCGCTTGGCCACATAGCCGGGATGATAGACCTCCGCCACATGGCCGGTGGCCAGGCCGATTTGGTTTCCATAGGAGCTGTACCCATTGGCGGCAGTGGTCACCAGCTTTCTCTGGGGGAGTTTGCCCTTTAGAGTCTTCTCCACAGGAAGGAGGGGATCCGCAGCCCCGGTGACCCGCATGGCCTGGTATACATAGCTCCGCCCAGACAGGGGATCCCGGATGGCCCCGCCCAGGCAGGTAGCCGCGCCGCCAAAGGGCTCGATCTCTGTGGGATGGTTGTGGGTCTCGTTTTTAAACATCAGCAGCCATTGGCTTTCCCTGCCATCGTTGTCTACAGTGATGCGGACAGAACAAGCGTTGATCTCTTCCGATTCGTCCAGATCCTTTAAATATCCCTCTGCCTTCAGTGCCTTTGCCCCAATGGTGGCCAGGTCCATCAGGCAGATGGGCTTGCTTTCCCGGCCCAGCTTGGCCCGGACAGCCAGGTATTTTTGATAGCTGTCCCGGATATAGGGCGGTTCAATTTCCACCTGGTCGATGATGGTGCCGAAGGTGGTGTGGCGGCAGTGGTCTGACCAGTAGGTGTCTATCATTTTAATTTCTGTCACCGTGGGGTCACGGTGTTCCTCATCCCGGAAATAGCTTTGGCAGAAGGCAATGTCATCCTCGTCCATGGCGAGGCCGTAAGATGTGATAAAATCCTTTAATTTGACCTTATCATACCCGATAAAGCCATGAAGGATTTTGACCTCCTCGGGCACAGAATAACTTGCTTCCAAGGTTTCCGGTCTGTCCAGGGAGGCCTCCCGGCTTTCCACTGGGTTGATCAGGTAATGCTTGATGGAATCAAATTCCCCATCGCTGATCTCTCCGTACAGATAGTAAACCCGTGCGGTGCGGATGAGGGGTTTTTCCTTTAAAGTGGAGATCTGGATACACTGGGCGCAGGAATCTGCCCGCTGGTCAAACTGTCCCGGCAGATATTCGCTGGCAAAGATCCGGGCCCCCTCCGGCTCGGGGAGCTCGCTGTAGGTTACATCCACCTGAGGCTCTGAAAAGACCGTGTCCCGAACCTGGGCGAAGTCCTCTTCTGTCAGACCCTGGGCGTCGTAGCGGTTGAGCAGGCGTACCTTGGTTACCCCCTTTACCATAAGGGCGGTTTGAATATCGGAGAGGATCCCCCCCGCTTCCACCGCAAAATCGGCTTTCTTTTCCACGTATATGCGCTTAACTGCCATCTTTCACACTCCCATTGTTGTTTTCGGTTTCAAACAGGCCCTAGTATCAGATGTGTCCGGCTGTAATTTTGTCAAATACCGCGCTTTTCTTTGCTGTGCAGAGGTATAATACCATCATATCACAAAATCCTCCCTGAAAACAGTTGATTTTCAGGAGAAATTCCGTATGTCCTCCACCATCCTTTTGTGAGTTGTGTCTATACTGGAGCCCGGAGGAAGGGGGAATTCTCGGTTCTCCATTCAAAATCCGGACAGAATTTTAAAAGAAGGTTTCAAAAAGGTTATTTAATTTGTAATACGAAATATACAAAATTGAAATAAAAAAGGGATATGATAAGACCATGCAAAAAAGCAGAAGGGAGTCATAACCAATGAAAAACAGAAAATCAATTGCCACCCTGTCAGCTGCAATTCTTTTGGTCACAGGGCTTTCCGGGTGCTCTGATAATAGCGAAGGCCAATCGGGAAATCCCAATGTAGTGATCAGTGCTGCCCTTGTAAACGATGCCAAGGCGGAAACCTTTAAGGAGCAGCTCAACCAGTCCCTGCCTGATATGGGGATCGAAATTTCGACCATTTCAGTGGGGGACACCAGCAAGGATCCCGCCATGGCGGCAGCCGGGATCATGAGGCTGACCACCCTGGTGGCGGGACAGGAGGCGGACGTGTTGATCGCCGACCACGACTCGGCCCAGCGCAACGCCAAAAGCGAACTGTTCTATCCTCTGACGGAACTTTTTACAGAGGAAGAGCTGGAACCCTATCAGGACAGAATCATCTCCTTTGAGCTCACCGACGAAGAGGGGAATCCCACAGGGGGGACAGTTGAAAACTGCGGGATTGATGTGTCCAGCCAATCCGAGCTGGCGGAGCTTTGCCCGGGGGCGGATTCTGTGGGAATTTACATTGTCAGCAATTCTCCCAATCTGGACGCTGCAAAGGAGATCTTCAGAAACCTTGTATTTTTGGAAAATTAGATGAAAAGGCCAGCAGATCAGAAATAAAGTACGGAATCTTTCTGATCTGCTGGCCTTTTAAGCCTTTGGAGGGAATGTTATTGTTTTGTTCAGGCGCGGCGCCGCTGAATGGTTATTTATATTCCGGCAGCCAATCCTTATGTGCCTCAAAGAGATCGTCGCACATGGCAGTGATCTCGTCCATAGTCAGTTCCGCGGCAGTGTGGGGATCCATCATGGCCGCCATGTACACATATTCCTTTTTGAGGGTGCGGGCCGCCTCAATGGTCAGAAGCTGTACATTGATGTTGGTCCGGTTGATGGCCGCGCACTGCTCCGGAAGCGCTCCCACATAACAGGGGTTCACGCCGTTGCGGTCAATCATACAGGGGACCTCCACACAGGCGTTTTCCGGAAGATTGGTGATCAGACGGCCTGTATTGAGCACGTTCCCGTGTACCCGGAAGGGGCGGTCGGTCTCCATTGCCTCAATGATGTAGGCGGCATACTCCTTGCTCTTTTTGTGCTCCAGATTTTCGTCGTTGACCAGCTGCTCCCGCATAGCGGTCCACTTGTTGATCTGGTTCACACAGCGGCGGGGATACTCGTCCAGGGGAATGTTGAACCGTTCGATCAGCTCCGGATTGCGGGCCTTGATAAACCAAGGGGAGTATTCAGAGAAATGCTCCGAGGATTCAGTGATGTAGTAACCAAAGCGGTTCATCATCTCCAACCGGACCAGATCCTTTTTCCTCAGCTCTGCCAGTTGGGGATCCCGGGAGCGGCGCTTGATTTCCGGGTAAAGGTCATTGCCCTCCAGATCGGTGACCTTCAGCAGCCAGGCCTGGTGGTTGATGCCGGCGATTTCCCAGCGGGTTTTTCCGTCATACTCCTCGAACAGGCCCACATCCTTTAACAGGGTGGGAACGCAGCCCTGGACGCTGTGGCATAGGCCAATGGTGCGGATATCAGTATTCTGCTGAATGTAACCGGAGAGCATGGCCATGGGATTGGTGTAATTGATAAACAGCGCGTCCGGGCAGAGACGGCGCATGTCCGCCGCAAAGTCCATCATCACCGGAATGGTGCGGAGGGCACGGAAAATTCCGCCAATACCCAGTGTGTCGGCGATGGTCTGGCGCAGGCCGTATTTTTTGGGAATCTCAAAGTCGGTGACAGTGCAGGGTTCATAACCGCCCACCTGGATGGCGTTGACCACATATCCCGCCCCAGCCAGAGCAGCGGTGCGGTCCAGGGTGGCGTGGATGGCAATGTCGGTTCTCCCCGAATTTTTCAGGATATTGGACAGCATCCGGTTGGAATCCTCCAGGCGGACCTTGTCGATGTCGTAAAGCCAGATCTCAATTCCCTCCAGGGCAGGGGTCATAATGCAGTCTCCCAGAACATTTTTGGCAAAGACAGTGCTCCCCGCGCCCATAAATGCAATTTTGATCATGAGAAAATCCTCCTTCTTTATTATATCTTATATCTGTCAGACCACCGGAGGGGAAGCAGGGCACTGTTCCCAATCCACCCCTCTCCCATCATGGTTCTGCAGATATTATACAATATTACCGGGGAAAGTTCATGTAATTTTGGTGCGGATTTTTGTAAAA
>CATJCP010000322.1 GCA_949737515.1 uncultured Oscillospiraceae bacterium
AGAGGTGGCCCTAATTTAACTAAAAGATATTTTCAATACAAATGATAAATCCGAACCCGTCCCCCACTTGGAGGACAGCGTTCGGATTATCATAGATTGAAAAGCGCTGGTGATTTTGATACGATTGCACCCCTTGCCGCATAGGGGGTGCAAGTTTTCTGCTGTGGACGCAGCGAAATACTAAGGGGGTGCAAAAGGCAGCGTAGGAGGTTCAGCTTAAGGCGTA
Source organism: uncultured Oscillospiraceae bacterium (assembly GCA_949737515.1). Classification (GTDB taxonomy): domain Bacteria; phylum Bacillota; class Clostridia; order Oscillospirales; family Ruminococcaceae; genus UBA1405. The sequence continues at coordinate 227 of CATJCP010000322.1, forward strand.
AATCGTTTGCCATCATAAAATATATCATTCATATCTTATGTGAAAAACTTTTCAGTCACACAGTGGTGTTGATTCGGTTGAATTTATTGAGAAGCTGCGGTATAATAAGGAAAACTCAAAAATGAACTATCAGATTTCCCGAAACCTATCAAGAAATCCAGTCCATAGATACAAGAAAAATAGAACCGTTTTAAACAGCGAAAAATGGGGGATACTAAATGCAGGATTGTTATCCAGAAGCTACTATTAGACACTATCTTGACGGTACGCTTCTCCATCACTCAAATCGATATGACAACGCGATGTGCCACTATGCGTTTTCTGCCGAGTGCGCCATTAAAGCCTTTAAAATGCAATTCCAGCAGTTTTATCCAGTACATAGTCAAGCCACCCATGACATATCACCAGCTTTGGAGTCCATAGCGGAGTATCATGAGCTCCTTGGAATCTTGGACTCACGCTTATCGTTGCTAATTGGCATCGGGGCTCCACCGCCCATCCTATTTCAGGAACACCCTGGACGTCGGTACGGGAATGATGTCAGCTATACAACTGCCGAACTCTCAGAGTGTGAAGTTTTTACCAACAAATTAGTGCAGCAAGTTATCTCCGCCGCACTTGATGGACGGCTTGAATATAAATCAGAACGGGGTGCCTTATGATAACATTTGATACCGCCATTGCTGCGGCAAAACAGACTATTCAGAACTGGAGCGGGTACGTTGGATTATCCGAAGCTACGATTATTCGGGATGTATTTGGCAAGTTGTCTTTTTGGTTTTCTGGCACAGGGAGTTTGGATAAGAATGGCTTGGAAACGGCGTTGCATAGACAATTGGGCGATTATGATGCACAGCACATTTTCTGGACGGGGGAGAACTATAACGAATTGACGCAGGCGCTACTTCAGGAGGTGGATGCTCGGCGGCATCTCGATAGTACAGACGGCAACTGTACATGGTATCTGTTGGAGCGCACGATTGCAAAGAAAGCATGGCTCGACTACAGCGGTCAGGTCACTCCGATTTGGTCCTATGATGACGCTGAGAGTGGTAAGCAGCCTAAGATAGTCACTTTTTACTCTTTCAAAGGTGGAATGGGCAGGACTACCGCCCTAGCTGCCACAGCTCTACTGTTGGCCCAGCATGGTCGCCATGTGCTGGCCATTGATACGGATATTGAAGCCCCCGGTCTAGCCACACTGTTTTTTGATGAAAATCAGATTCAGCACGGGACGGTTGATTTTTACTTAGAGCCCTCTACTAGAAGCCAGGGAACGATTAATATGACTCCCTATCTCAAACAGGTAGACGATCCAAAACTGACGGAGGGAATGACAGGCAGTATTTATATTATACCTGCAGGGAGCGTGGATGATCACTATGTGCAAAAGCTGGGAAGAATTGATTACCAGGATATCGTTGAGAATGGGATGAGAGATCAGCTAACCCGTTTGATTGAAAGCGCAGCAAATTTTATCCAAAGTAGCGGCTATCCCTTAGATTACATCCTGTTAGATGCAAGGGCCGGCTTCCATGATATGGGCGGTGTTGTAACGGCCCATCTGCCTCATGGAGCAGTACTTTTCGGAAAAAACAATACACAGTCCTGGAATGGGTTACGGCAAGTCATTCAAACTTTGGCCAGTACACAGAGCGAGCCATTGTCAATTGCAATTGTGGCTAGTATGTCTGGTGATTCTGAGGAACAACGCCAGTTATTCAAGTCTCGGGCGCACACGCTGTGTTGTGAAAACTATTATGCATATTTACCAGATGATGTCCCAGGAATTGACGCAGAGGAGGTTGCACATACTCCCATATATATCCCGTATGCGTCTGGATTAAGCGAGGAGGTACGGCTGTACTCGGACGGTTCAGAAGTGCAAAATCGTATGGTAGCGCAAGCAAAAAGTGTTTTATGTTCAGCAGAATATGGCAAGATTGAAAATCGTATCCGCCAGTGGTTTGGAGATGAGCGGCAGGAAGAGGAGGTACAAGAGCGTGGAGAGCAATGACCGTCTTGCGATATTAGAAACTATCAGTCAAATCAAAGCTGTTGCTGAAAATGAGCAAGAGGGCAGTACTAGCCTGGAAGACTTCTTAGTCATGCCTGAATACAGTAGATTTCGTGATCCTGATAAATTTCTAATCTTGGGTGGCCGCGGCTCAGGAAAGACGAGGGTGTTTCAGGCACTGACGGCTCCAGAGGGATTTGCCAAACTGATTGGTGGTCAGCGAAAACTTTTGAGTCCCAATGCAGACAATACGATTATCATCGCTGGTTACAAGTTACATCGAGATTTTCCTTCTTCAGACATCCTTGACCAGTTTACAGAAGATAAGCAAGCCAGGTCTTACTGGGCGGGCAGTCTCATGATCCTTTTGATGAATACCGCTACACTGAATCCGCAACTTCGGGATATTGCCTTGCAGTATCTTGACTCGGAAGATTTTGAACGTTTTTCATCACTTGATCGTTTAAAAACGCCAACACAATGGCTGCCGTATATCCAACAAAATCCTGAGGTGTGGGAAAATATTCTGGATAAGATGGACGAATGGCTGGATCAGAATAACCAATGGCTCTTTGTGGCCTATGATTCGCTGGATCGGCTCACAAGCCAATATTCTGACTTGTTTCCCTTTCTACGGTCACTTCTTTCCTTCTGGCATACCCACTCAAATCGCTGGAAACATCTGCGCTGTAAAATTTTTCTCAGAAATGACTTGTATCTATCCCAGATGCTGGCATTCCCTGATGCGTCCAAACTCTCCAGTAATATGATCCAACTTACCTGGAATACTGTTTCCCTTTATCGCCTCTTGATTAAGCGGATGGCAAATGCTGGTTCCTTTGAAACGGTTTCCTATTTACGGAAAATCCCCGAACTAATCACAGCAGATTCTGACCCAGCATTAGGCTATATACCATCCAATGAGCAGAAGAAAATGGAAGCCTTTGTAAAGATGCTAATTGGGACCTATATGGGTAGTTCTCCCAAAAAGGGAAAAAGCTACTCCTGGCCACCAAATCATCTTCAAGATGCTAATGGTGCATTGGCTCCCCGCCCGTTCTTGAAATGCTTTAGCGCTGCGGCTGAAGATATGTGCAATCATCCAGAGGAATTAGCTCGTCTTCAAGATGAACGATTGATTTTGCCGGATCGAATCCAAGGTGCGTTGCTTAAAGTATCTGAAGAGCGTGTACAGGAACTTAAAGAAGAGTATCCTTGGCTCGAAGAACTGAAAAGTGCTTTCGCTGGATTGACAATGCTGATGGATCAGCAGGAGTTTATTGACCACATCAGCATGGATATATGGAACGATAAGCAGAAAAAATCTCTACCTGCCAGTTCCCCACATGGAATTTTTTCACTATTGAAGAACCTTGGTATTGTTCTTGTCGCTGACGATGGGCGTGTCAATGTACCGGAGATATATCTTCACGGATTTCGAATGAAGCGAAAGGGTGGCTTACGCCGACCTGATTGCATATAAGGTTGGATTGGCATCTGCAAAAATAATTTGATGGATAAACGTCAATACCCCCAAAGTGGTTAGCAAATACTGACCACTCTGGGGGTATTGAAAACTAATGGTCAGCTCTCAATCTCCATCCCGTTCTGGAAGGTGAACACCAGTCGCCCATCGTGGTAAGCCGTGGCCTTCCGTAAGCGTCAAATCGCAGAAAAGGGACGAGACGGAGGAACAGCTCCGTCTCGTCAAAGATAAAATTATGTAAGGCTGAGATGATGGTCCGGGTAGATGA
>CATJCP010000323.1 GCA_949737515.1 uncultured Oscillospiraceae bacterium
ATTGCCGAAAACCGCATTTCTCCTATGTATGTCCCCTCTCGATAAGCTCCCTCTCTCATTACTGCTTTTTGGTTATTTCTGGTTAACTTAATGGCATTGGCTGAAGTCAGAGATATGCTGATAGAAAGCGATAGTTCAGGACAATGGCAGGAATGGTTTCAGTTAAGGCACAGGCCAGATTATAGACAGCGAGCCATTATGAGAATGAAAAAATACAGAAGGTGGGACAAGGCATCTCCTGAGAGAAGGCGGGAGATTGCAGAACACTATCTGGCCCCCTTTCTTTATAATGAAGCAGAATTGGACGAAGTAATGGCCGAAATGGCTGAGTGCGGAGGGACTGTTGATGACAAGAGAGGATAAGAAAGCTGTCGCAGTACTAAAGAATGACCTAAATAAGCTGCTCAGGCCGCTTTTGAAACCATATGGGTTCAAAAGGATTGGAGGATTCGTATGGAAGCTGGAGGGTGAACTGCTCTTTACAATGATCCCGCTCATCAAGACTCCCGTTGGGGACAGTAAAGCTGTTTTGGGCGTTAATTATGGTGTGAAGCCTCTGTTTGTGGATGATCTCCTATGGGATATCCTCAGTATGGAGGAGAACAAACAGAAACCGACGAGCCTGAGAGTGAACGGAGCATTCACGGTTCAGGCTGTCCCTCTGGAAAAGCTGCGGTATACGCTCGATACACTTGAGGTGGAGGAATTGAAAACACACCTGAATGCAGCCTTAGAGCATTTCTCACAACTCATTTCGGCTGTGGGCTCAGACGGGCTGTCTTGGTTTCGCCAGATGGAAGCGGAGAAAGACCGCTATTGGCAGTCCGAAGTTATGCGGCTGATGTTGCTGATCCATGATGGCAAGAGAGATGAGGCATTCGAGTATATTGGCCAGCACCAGCTGACGCACTTTATTGTGAATGGAAAGAGCCTGAGCGAGATGGTAGCAGAATACTGGCTGCGAGAGAAGGAGACTACATATTAGGAGGCGGCAATGATGCTGTTTGACCACTTTAAAAAGGAGCACATGGCCAGCCGGGAACAGTGCGAAAAGTATAATGACCAGCTGCCCTCTGAGGTGCTGACGGTATGGCGGGAATATGGTTTTGGCACTCTGTTAAACGGGTACCTGAAGGTTGTGGACCCAGATGACTATCAAGAGCTGCTTGCCGATACTTACCATTGGAGCGGTTCGGCCATTCCGATCTTCGTCACTGCTTTCGCTGACATCATAACCTGGGAGCGGGGGCGATATATCCGCATGGTCAACTATAAGGATGGAACCTTTGACGGGATTGCGGCCGGCTTTAAATTCTTTTGGGGTGATGTTTTGGATGGTGCTTTCAATGGGCGCTTTTTCGATATCGCACAATACGAGGAAGCGGTTAAAAGATATGGTAAGCTCCAATTCGATGAATGCTTTGGTTATGTACCGCTCCTGGCTCTGGGTGGGAACAAGGGGGTCAGCCACCTGCAAAAGGTCAAGATCAAGGAGCACATCACGCTGATCTCTCAGACGATTGGGAAAATTGGGCGTTAAGTTCCAGTCAGGAACTCCTTAATCTCACGAACGAAAATATGAAAAGCTACATTGAAGCGCCTGTAATTATGAGAACTGAGTTTATCTCAATTCCCGCAGGCGTGGACGTTACCAAAATTAAATAGCTGACCGATTCGGACAACGCAAAAGCCCGCGGTGGATGAATCCCCGGCGGGCTTTTTTCGTTAGTTGGTGCTGTCAATTAGGCGCATGACGCGGGAAAGAAGATCACGTTCTTTTCCGTCCGGAAAAGCGTCTAAATAGTTGCTTAGCTTGTCCAGCAAGCGGGCCTTGTATTGTTCGGTTTCTGTTGGTATCTTCACGCTGTAACGCTGTTCATAGCAGGAACGGCACAGGAATGGTGCACTGGCTGTAATTGCGCCGTTGCTTTCGTCTGTGTACTGGTAAGCCTGACAAATGCAGAGCGATTTTCTGCAGGCTTCACAGCGCCCAGAAAACTTACGGGAACGGGTGTGGGCCGTCCGGATTGCCCGGTGCGGCTTGATCGCCATGGTAAAACACTCCCTTCCATAAGCAGGGGTGGTGGATTGTGCCGCCTGCCTATATATTACGCCAGGACCGCCCACACGTCAAGTCACTGAACGAACACACCCAGCAGGGACCTACCAGCGGAGCGCCATCCGTGGCGATGAATGTCGAACAGGCTGAGCCGTTCGGGATGGTTCAGAGCATTAGACAAAGGCAAACACACCGACGCGAATAACCAGCCCGTCTGCGACGGTGACAAACCTGACAAGACAAGCAGATACGAAAGAGTGTTTACAGTATCTTGCGGCAGGAACAGAGGGCGCAAGCACAGCGCAGGACGCAGGATATGGAACGATAACGGACAGGGCAGTGGGGATAGTCAGCACAGACTTCGCTGCCCTGCTGGAACTTATAAGGGAATTTCTTCAAACCGTTTTAGTCTTTTCTCCCAATCCTCTTTCTTCATAAATCTTGTACGCTCTGGTGTAACAATCATCGGTTTAAGAAGATGATATAGCACTTGATATCGGGTTTCTACTACCTTTAATATCGGTTCACATATCTCCCCAGAGGTTCGATTCAAAATATCAAGAAACAGCTTTCCTTCTTCTGTTTTGGTATAAATTCCATCAGGAACTTTATTACCTATCTTCTTTGCCCAAGCAGGACACAAAATCTGTATAAAGTTGGGGCATGGAATCCCAAATTGGAACTCAAACCGAAGATTATACCATTCGGTTTCTTCACTATTTACATATTTTAAATCTTTCATCGCCCTTATACCATATCCCATGCTTCCAGGATAGTGAAGTACATTGATAGCCATTTCGTACCCTGCGCTCGCATATAAGACATTCAGATTGCGGTTTACATACTCCATAAATTGATAGATAGCCGACCACTCTGTATCAGTAGGACATTGAAAGTAGAGATAATTATAAATACCATCAGAATTTGACAACCCTACACAAGCATGAATTGTCTGCAAATTTTGTAGAGCGCAGTTATCAAATTGCAGATAATATGTTTCAGTAAAATCTTTGTCATCAAATTCCCGATGAAAGACTTTTCGCCATCCGCCTCGAATATTTCTTCTGTTTGGATAATCGTTTGTGCCGCGCTTTTTTGTAAATTCGGCGTGGGTCATTAGAAGAAATTCCTCTATGGTTTTCTCTAATACAGAAATTGTTTTCGGCTCAATCCAATCATCAAAATAAAAAACAATTCCTTTTCTAAGCCCAAACTTTTCTGTTTCTTCAAAGTGAAATATATTATCCATACAGATTCCCTTGCCAAATACCAGATTTGTTGATGTGTATTGGGAAAATTGTACCATATTCAACAAGGAAACGCAATCCCTGTTCTATGTCCGTTCCGCCTATCCAGACCATCAAGGTTGAGTAGTATTTTTTCGCACAGGGCGCGAAAAAATCTCCACTCATAAATCCTTGACCGTCTGGATTTTTGCCGTTGTCATTTCGCCGTCGAAAACGGGGAACAGGATAAAGGCAAATGCGTAACTGGCAGGCGTGGATATAACGCACATATAGAAGAAGTAGTTCACTCTTGCCTTTTTGCAATGAATCCAGTATAATCAGTACATATAGTATCCGTGACTCGCCACTGGCAGTCTTTGTTTCCGTGTTTCACAGCGCTCAGAGGTCAATTGGCCTTTGAGCGTTTTTTCATTCTAAAATAGTTTCAATGGCCAACTCGGCTACAAAGCGCATGGTGCACACAACCCATATGAATGGCTCCTATTAGGAACACTGTAATATCAAGGCTTTTCGGAGCCTGCAACCACAAAAAAATAAAATTAGAGCTATCACATTACGCAGAAA
>CATJCP010000324.1 GCA_949737515.1 uncultured Oscillospiraceae bacterium
GTTTTTTCCAAAAGGATGTGCAACGCATTCAACCGGTTCTGGAACTGTCTGGCCTTGCTCTGTACTCCGGCGGCGGGCTCTCCCAAACCAAACTGGGAACAATCCTGCTGAGCCAGGGAGACAGCCTCTATATGATTCGGCTCGTCAGCGGTTCCTCTACTACAGTTTATGGTATTTTTTTGGTGGAAATACCCAAATCTCAGCTTTTTGATACCAGTTGCCGGGAAAGCGGAGCAGAAAATCTTCTTGTACTGGACAAAGCAGGGGAAAAAGTGTCCTTTTACCTCTCTTCCGAACCGAGAATCCCAGCCCTGAACCCGGATGAATTTCTCGCGGAGTATGGGGAGCAGCTGGAACAGCGAAATCTTCATCGGACCGTTGGAATCAATGGGGAAAAATGGGGAGTCACCGAACTTTCTTCCAACTATGAGGAATGGCGGTTTTATTCCTTTACCCCTTACGGGCAGCTCCGTCTGGAAGCAACCTTTTTTACTGCGACCCTATTGACCATAGCGGTTTCCATAATCTTTGTGGCGCTTTTCGCTTTAAATATCTTTGCAGCCCGTATCTACCGGCCTATGGAGGAGCTGATCTCCAGTGTACGCCGTCAGGACGGGATGGGAGACGGGACAGGGGATGAAGCCTGCGATGAGCTTTCTGTTCTTTCCCATTATATGGATTCTATGCGGGAATCCAATCAGCTTATGGAAACCATGCTGGGGGAGCAGAAAACCCAGGTGGAAAATTTGTTTTTCCTCAATCTGCTGGACGGACGTGTCTCGGAACAAAGAATGATGGAGCGATGTAAGTTTCTATCTCTTTCTCCGGAGGGGAAATGGTTTTTCCTTTCTGTATATAAAATAGAGGATTCTACAAACTCTGGGTTTCACAGAATGGATACCGATCTCATTCTGTTTGCAGTGAAAAATATTGCAGATGAGCTGTTTTTCGGCCAGAAGATGCTGTTTACCTCAATAAAGGGAAATGAATTTTTGATGATCCACCGCTCCACTTCCCAGAACCTCCAGGAAGCACGGACCGAAGCGGAAAAAATGTCCGGCGAACTGCTACATATGGTACTGTGCTCCCTTCACGTCCAGCTTGCGGCGGGGGTCAGCAGTCCTTATGAGAAGCTTGCAGGGACGAGACTGGCTCTGCTCCATGCAGAGGAAGCCCTCAAATATCCCGCGTTTTCTGTCCCAGCAGAGGAGCAGGCGGTTCGTTTTTATGACAAGATAGACAAACAGATACGATCCCACTTTCTGTTTCCCAACCAATTTTTAGATGCCTTGATGGCGGCTTTAAAAGACTGTGACGGGGAAAGATGTGCCATTTGCCTGCATGATTATATAGATATGCTGTTCCGCCACCCTGTATCCTATGGGGAATTTGAGTATGCCATAGCGAAACTGGCGATCACTGTCAGCGAGTTTTCCCGTGAAAAGGCAATTTCCACCGGGACTGAATCGCCAAAGGCCCTGGAACTGTCAGAGCTGCTTTCCCTAGGGTACAGCTGGAATGTGGAGGGATGGCTGTTATCGGAGCTGATACATCCCACGCTGAAAATGGAGGCGGAGCAGCCTAAAAGGTCGCTTGCCCAGCAGATGGCGGAGATCGTTCATCAGGAATACGATACGCCTTTGACGCTGGAATACTGTGCGTCTAAAATTGGATATCACCCCTCCTATGTCAGCAGAATTTTCAGGCAGCAGATGGGGTACAGTTTTAAAGAGTATCTCTATTTATACCGGATTGAGCAGGCGAAAAGACTGCTTGCCCAGAGCAGCATGAAGATACAGGAAATCAGCAGTCATTTGTGCTATAATAATCCGCAGAATTTTATAAGGGTTTTTAAGAAGGTGGAAGGTGTCACTCCGGGGGAGTACCGGACAGCAGCACAGAAGGGAGAAGAAAATATAACGTAGGGGGTGGGAAAGGGTTTCCACAAATATACATATGATTTCTTTAAGAAAAGGACGCTAAACATTGTTCAACGGCTTTGAAAGCAGATTGCTAATTTTCTAATACGTATTGGCAGATAAAAGTGCACATACTAATTTTATCAGGCGCAATAAAAAAGGGGGCTTTCAAATAGAATGGCTTTGAAAGTTATTAGGAAAGCTGCAATAATATTTGCTTTGACTGTATTAGGAATCATCAGCTTCGCAAATGCTGCTAATCAAAACAGTAGTAATGTTTATGCCATGTCCACAAATGTTAAAGATGACATATATGAAGAAGTCCTTAGTGCTTCCCTGTTAAAAGAACTCCAACAGGCCTCTAACAATTACTATGAGAATTCGTATCCGGTGTTTCCAACTGTAGAATTGGATACAACTGAATTACAACAGATTTACAAGCAAAAGGGCAAAACCATAATTGAGTTCAAAATAATGCCGTTTATAGGCCCGCATAATACAGTTGGCATTGACCACCTGACATTGTCTTTAGACAATAGAGGAAATATAATGGTTGTTGACTATAAGCACTCTGAAAATTTCTAAATTCCTATAACGGGAATGGTTTAACCGAATATAAATAGTTATCTCCATCATTTTACCATATACACGATAGTGGACGGAGGCAGCGCGGAAATGGTCTTTGACCGGGAGGATCTGGAGGAACGCCCACTTGATGCTGTGTTTACCGTCCCCCGCGAGGAATGGGAAGAAAGCCTGGATTTCCACCATCTGATCCGGGAACGCCTGGAACACCAGGAAGAACGGGAGACCGCATTTTTAGGGCATGGCGGGGACTGCTTTGCTATCTATCAGATCAAAAATGATGATTCTCAACAGCTTCGGTTTATGAACCTGGAATGGCTGCAGTCCAAGGGCCTGTCCCCAGACCGTACCTCTTATGATCTGGTTTATACCGGAGAACTTCCAGCGGGCAGCGGTACAAGCAGCATGGAACGTTTGGAATCCCTATATGAACAGTTTAATATCCGCCATCCTGTAGACTATCACAGTTCGTCTCTAAGTGTCAGTGACATTATTGCGCTCAAACAGAATGGCGTGTTATCCTGCCACTACTGTGACAGTTTCGGATTTCAGGAGCTGACCGGCTTTCTTGAGCGGGACAATCCGCTGAAAAATGCAGAAATACAGGTAGAGGACGATTATGGGATGATTGACGGGATCATCAATAACGGCCCAAAGGAGCCTACGGTTGCCGAGCTGGAACGGCAGGCCCGGTCAGGGCAGCCCATTTCCCTGATGGCTCTGGCCGAAGCCACCCACCGGGAGAGCCGGGAAAAGAAAAAATCCGTTGTGGAGCAGCTTAAAAACCAGCCCAAACAAGAGCATAAAAAGACAGCGCCGAAAAAGAGCGCGGAAAGGGAGATCTGATATGGGAAATTTTACATTTGACGAAGTAAACCTGATGTGCATTTACAATACCGGGACGAAGGAGGGTCTTATGGGGGCGCTTAGAGAGATGCGCGGCTATCTGGAGCCGGACGAGACGGAGCTACTTGCCCTCACGGATTCCACGCTGGAAAAGCTCTGCTGCATGAGCGAGGCGGAGTTTGCGGCTTTGGAGCTGTGCCCGGATTTTAATGAAAAGGAGGCTGCGGATGCCGAGTAAACTACAGAACTATACAGCGATGGCCGAGTATGAGGCGTCCCGTCTGACCAACAGTTTCCAGCAATGGACAGCGTTTCTTACCACAGCCTCCCGCCTGTATAAATATCCCTTCCCGGAGCAGCTCATGATCTTTGCCCAGCGGCCCGATGCCACGGCCTGTGCAGACTATGACCTCTGGAACAA
>CATJCP010000325.1 GCA_949737515.1 uncultured Oscillospiraceae bacterium
ATAAAGCTAAAAATATGAATTGCCTTGTTCGATGGATGCTTCCGCGATTTACGGAGCATTTTTTCAAGTTGCTTTTTTATCCCGTTCATTGGTACACTGATGAACAACGCCAGAATACTACCGGCGATGATTGGCAGCACCAAATTGATCAGGTTTCTGGCAGCCCCCAGCACAGCAGGCAGGTTCATCAAGGCCGCAAACAGGCTGACCCCCACAACCGTTACCAGCAAATATTGTTTTGTTTTCATCGTCCTATCCTCGCCTTTTTTACAAGTATTTGCTGCTTACACGGCCATTTAGGTACTTTACTTTTGTGTGCTTAATGTTTTTTCCATAAACAATGACCGCAGTTGCGACACAGATTGGAATTGCTGCAAGGACATCCAAAAGCGAGTGCTGTTTCAAAAATACGGTTGATATGGAAATCAGAAAGGCGGTCACGCAAAAAATCGCCCGCCACCCCGGTTTTGAAAAGTGTCTGCTGTTCCATGCGGACAGCATCACGGCAACCGAGCCGATCACATGAATAGATGGGCATACATTGGTATTTGTATCAAACTGATAGAATCCTGCCAGAAACCGGGTAAATAAGTTGTCCCGTTCAAAAGCCAGCGGGCGCAGCTCCTGGCAGTTCGGGAACAGGATGTAGATCAGCATGGCCGCAGAATAGGATATCATGATGAACTTCATCATCTTCTTGAAGGATTCTGTGTCAAATAGCAAGGTATAGACATGGATTCCCACCAGAAAGACAAACCAGAGCAGATAGGGAATTAAAAAGTACTCGCAAAAGGGGATCGCATCATCCCAGGCGCAGTGCATGGGGGTATAGCGCTCCCGGATCCAAAGCCGCTCTACCAGCAGGAAGAAAAAGCCGAACACAGGCCAGTAGAGCAGGAACTTCAAGTGAGAAAACTCTGGCGTATTCAGTCTTGAGAACCGAAACCGCCTATAGTCCACAAAGCACAATTTACGCATTGCATTCTCTTTTCTGCTGCATTTGCAGATATCGTTTCCGATATTTCAGCTCCACATATTTCATCACTTTGTTGTAATACACAGGATTGGCCGCGCCTCCAAGTATCCCAATGATAGGCAGACCTTGGATAAATTTCAAAAGCAGCATATCCATAGCGAAAACGGATGCGGTTTCTTTCGTTTGATTATCAAGCATCTGTTTGGTGATTTCGAACGCTTCCGGGAACAACAACTCCTCTACCTCCGTATTCCTTCGCAGCCAATCCTCTCCGGAGCTTAATGCCGCCGCCATCATTTTAAGGATCAGCATCCGTTCCTGTGGCATTTCGTAATCAAAGCCGAAGTTCAGTGCTGTCTCGTAAATTCCTTTTAGCAGCATACCGAGGAACAGAACAATGTCTGGCATCCCAATTCCCAATGCGCCAAGTGCAATGCCTTCTACCGTTGTGGCCGCCAGATTGAGGAAAGCGGATTGACCGCCCCCTTTCCTCACCAACTTTAATTCCTTCCTTCCACCCTTGACTTGCACCGCGTAGTCACGAATTTGGTGGTTGACCTTGATTTCTTCCTTGCTGAAGCCTTTTTCGATGACCGCTTTTCCCTGGTCGAATACCACTGCGAAGCCCTTGCAAAAGGCGCTTTCCAGACCGGAATAGACCTTTGGCGGGATTTTGTTTTCCAGCCCGTCCTTCCAGGAAGCCGGCTTCGGTTTTACCGCAGCCTGTTCCAACCGTTTCTCCTGTTTTTCAACTGTCATCAGCTCTTTTGAGATTGCCTTTTCGCGCTTCGCGGCTATCTTCCGGTAGCCTATGATATTTGATTTTTGCATACGCACACTTCCTTGCTCAGTGCGTCAAAAATTTTTTTCGCACCGTCCTGCCGCCGGTATCCCCACAAGGCCCGTTCCATGTGCTGGGGTAGATATCAAAGCCATCAGTGAACAACTGGGGCACGCCAATGTCAAGACTACCTATAACATTTACGTCCACCTTTTGGAGGATACGAAAGAGAAGGAAATTGACAAGCTGGCTGGAATTGACAAACTTTTAGCATGAGTACGAAACCCCGGCGACCTTGGGGGAGGGCTGCCGGGGTTTTGCTGTTTCACGATATTTCGCTTGAATTTTTAATCGGTGTGCGATATGATAATAATAAGCTGGAGGGGTAGAGATGGACATTCAAAAGATTCAATCGTTCTTTCAAGAACGCTCTGTCAAATGGTCAACCCACTGTTTGGAACGGATGCAGGAGCGTGATATTTCAAGGGAGGATGTTTATTCCTGTGTTCTTCGGGGAGAAATCATAGAGGACTATCCCAATGATTACCCATTTCCCAGCTGTTTGATTTTCGGACATACTATACAAGGCAAGGTCCTGCATACCGTGATAGGAGTAGACGGAGCCGCCGCCTATGTCATCACGGCCTATTATCCCAGTACGGATAAATTTGAAGCCGATTTGAAAACCAGAAAGGAGCGTTGATTTATGTGTATGTTTTGCAAATGCGACACGGTAAAGGAATCCGTTACAACGCATGTGGTGAACTATAAAAATTGTATTATTGTCATTAAAAACGTTCCTTGCGAGGAATGTGAGCAATGCGGGGAAAGGTTTTACACCGATGAAGTTGCCGAGCGTTTGGAAAAGCTGGTATCTGCGGCCAAACGGCTTATGCAGGAAATTTCAGTCATTGACTATCAAAAGGCGGCGGCGTGAGGTTTTACCGGACTTTTGCCGCTTCTGGAGTAGAAATAGGGGCTTTGGGCTTGGAGAATGCCTGAAGGCAGGGGGAAAAGAGCCTGTTTAAGCTACCGGGTTTTTACCGCATCCAGCCTGGGATTAGGCGTGAAAAGCTGGGACTGCTTGGGAGAATAAGGGCGGGAAAGCGTTGACAAATGGGACTAAATGTGATATGTTATCTCTACCTAATAGCGTGGCCCCATAAAGGTGAAGGATATGATCCTGAAGGAAGCCATTGAGGAGCGCCAGGCGGCGGACGCCAACGCGCTCAAAGCCTTCGGTTCCGGGGACGAGGCCCCGGCGGAGGTTTAACGGAAAAACACAGGCATGCCGCCCGGGATGGACCCGGGCGGCTTTTTCTTTACAATATCTAAACATCCCGGCGAGAGGCAATCGTTTGCAGATTGCAATGCCAGGAAAATTGGAACTTTCTTGGAAAATCCGAAGGGTTTTGGGACGGGCCTCGCCATTTCCCTTTACAAGGAGGGCCCGTCAAGCCGTAATTGTTAACAAAAACACACAATGAATCTGGTGGAAATGGCGAATTTTACGGAGAGTGCCGAATTAAGCCTTGACATTATCGGTACATTTGCATAAAATTTTACCAGGCTAAAACAGGACAGGGCCTATCCCGCGGGGGAGATCTGTTGGATTCCATATTATGGAATCCCTTCCCGTATTATAAAACGTTTTTCAGGTTGGACTATTCTTTCCTGGGACACCGCTTGGTTTGTCCATATTCTGAAAAGCGTTTTCATAATATAAAAACGCTTCGGCGGTATGAAGAAAAGGGAGGAGCAATTTTATGAAGATCACTGCTGTCAACACCTACTATGTCCGGCCCAGGTGGGGCTTCGTAGAGATCGAGACCGACGAGGGCTTCACCGGCTGGGGCGAGGCCGTCCTGGAGGGCCACTGCGACGCCGTCCTGGCTTGCGTCAAGGAGTACACCCCCTATCTCGTGGGCCATGACCCCGCCCGC
>CATJCP010000326.1 GCA_949737515.1 uncultured Oscillospiraceae bacterium
ATAGACTGCAGCGCTGCCGCAGCTTGTGCCACTGCATTGATTGCAACAACACAGGTGCCATAGGACATCGTCCCTGCTACCAAAGTTTTATAAGCTGCATAAAGAATAATGCCTAAATAAGACAGGAGGCTTTCTGTCAAGGCCAACAAAAAATCCAGAGCAGCCAGTTTCCAGCCATACTGCCTAACCACCTTTTTCATATTTCCAATTGCCTGATCGAATTGACGGAACAGCAGCTCTGAAATATTCGTCATCCGCAGGTCTTTTGCATAATCCGACAGAAAAAACACCCGCTTAACATAATCACGCCGGCGGGAAAGACCTTGAAGCTCTGTGCGGTAACGCTTGCGCAGTTTATTCAGTCGTTTACCCAACAACAAATCTGCAGCCAGCGGAATAATCGCCGCCGCGGCCAGCACAGGATCTAAAAACAGCACTGTAAACGAAACCAGCAAAATTGTAAAGATGTTGGCAATCAGCCAGTTAGCCGACTGCAGCACCTCATTTGCTCGGCCTGCCGCCTCTTCAGTCGCCTTCAGGCAGCTATCATAAAATTCCGGATCCTCCCGACTTGCCAGGGAGAGGGATTTGATTTTACGGAAAATTTGCTCCTGCAGCCACTGGCGGATTTTATTCTGTGCGGCAGGTGTTACAACCATCCTGATATGACTGCTGTAAAGCCGAAAAAATATCGGATATAACGCAAGGATCCCGATCAAAAACAAGACCTGCACAAAATCGGCGCTGCCTTCCAACGCACCAATAACTGTTGCAAGCAGAAATACCTGAACAATATAGTCAAATAGTGCACCAAATAAGCTGTCAAACAACAGCAGCAGCATATAGCTTGGCGAAGCTTTATGGATCTCTTTTAACATATAAAGGTTGTTATGCAGCATCCGACCCGGTTTTATCTGTTTCATAGAACACCCTCACAGCCAAACAAAGTTCCTTATAATTCCTTTAAACCTTCCTCCTGAGCTTTCAGCTGAGCAAGCTCTCTGGCAAATGGATCACAGGCTGTCAAGCTCGCTGTTTTTACGAAGTCCTTTTTCATAGAAAGCTCGATTTTCCCATATCATCTGTACCCGCTATTAGCGTATATTGATTCACCACTCTGCCTCCGCCCAGTTTCCCTTTATTTTACACAGAAAGCCCATGCTTTTCAGCACAGGCTTTCTGCTTAGAGCTTTTCTGGTATCCGTCTTGCTCCTTGATTTATTTTGTTTTGTGAAAACGACTCGTCAGTCTTTTGACTAACGAGTCGTTTTTGGTGGAGATGATCGGGATCGAACCGACTACCTCTTGAATGCCATTCAAGCGCTCTCCCGAAGTATCGGGTGTGCACCCCCAGCAGCCTTTTGGGGCGATGGCATTCAAAACACACATGAAAAGATTATCGCGGTGTTCACCTGAAAGGACTCTACGTTCTATATTCATTATACAGCATGGAGCGAGGAGAAGTCAAGCGTTTTTCTCGCAGC
>CATJCP010000327.1 GCA_949737515.1 uncultured Oscillospiraceae bacterium
GGAGGGATTCGCGTGCCGGATTATAAGGCTATGTATTATCACCTGGCGGGGCGCATGGCAACAGCGGTTGATGCGCTGGAGGCGACCACCAACGCGCTGGTTGACATCACCGAAAAGCTGAAGCTGGCGCAGCAGATCACGGAGGAAATATTCATTTCCGCATCTGATGATGAGGATTCTCCGGATCATGAATCCGTTTCAGAGTAAAAACTGCTTTTGGCGAATTCCATGAACTGCATCTATAGTGTTGCGATCTTCCAACTGAGCGGGGGAGCTTTTCGATAAAATTCTGAAAAGCTCCCCCGCTTTACGCTGTATCCATTGAAATGACTGGGTTTTCGAAAACCGTGATAAAGACTTCCTTTTGAAAAATGCGAAAAGTCATCACAGAAAAATTTATTTAGGTTCGATTTTTAGACACAGGATTTCTCATAAATCCTATGTCCCCTCTTCTCCATACTGTTCTTCAAATTTCACTGTGGCCCTGCACACTAAGGTATGATGGGGGATGATTGTAATTTGTATCATTTTATATTATAATTAGGAACAGGAATCCAATTGTGCCTTTAATACAGATAATAAAGGAAGTATAAGATGAAGCATACATATAGAGTTTTAAAGATAATGTCTTCCGTTTTTCTGTGCGCCAGCCTAGTGGGGTGCAGAAATGTAGACGTCTCCTCCACACTGGTTCCAGCGTCAAAGCCGCTGGAAAGCAGCTCCTCAGCCAGTACTGGCATCCAAAGCGCTGCTATGACAAGCTCCGGCAAATCAAAGCCTGATCCAACCCGCGAGCCGCGAAGATGGGATTTTTTTATTCCGGAGGATTATAAACCCTATGTGGACGCCTCTTCCGGGCTGTATAGCTCCTTTTTGCCCTCTCAGGATATTCCTTACAGAGATATCAATGTTTTGGCCTTTGACGGCAGAAAAGTTGTGCTGGAATACGCCTACGACCATTATGGCGGGGAAGGGGGCGGCCCGCCCCTAAAACCTGGGAAGATTGTGATTTATGACCTGGAAACTGGAGAGTATACCTCTGCAGGGGAACGGCTTCCCGGTTACGTTTATAACAACTCTATTATCATGGGCTCCTATTGTTACTATGCCCGGGGAGAACTCAGTTCTGAAACAGACGATCCTCTGACAATGGAAAAGATTGACCTTTCCACCGGCAAAAGAGTGTCTGCGGCTTCTGGAAACGTAGAAAATTCATATATGAGAGGATATACGCTCAAGGTGGACGGCACTCACTTTATACTCAGCCTTGATAAGGAGAACACCCTTTTATACGATACCGAAAGCGACAGTTTTGAGGCTCTGCCAAAGCCCTTTCCCGAGGAATTGGACGGACATCTCTCTGTGTCCTTTTGGAAGGGAAAAGTGTATTGGATGCTGAGGCAGATTGTTTCAAGGCATCCCAATGTCTATCGGTATTATGCGGCCTCCTACGACCTTGATTCGGGAGAATTGAGGGAGTCCCGGGAAGTTAAGGAAACTCTTTACTTTTTGCCGGGACAGCCCTTTGCTGAATACATAAAGGCAGATGAGGAAGTGACGTTCCATTCCAACGACTATAACGGCGGAGAGATCTATTGGCTGGCGTGGGGAAAGGACGGATCTGTCCGGCAGTTTCGTTTGGCTCATCCGGAAATAAGCGCGTCCAGTTGGGACAACATGACGCATCAGGCCCAGTCCACTGGAACGGTTTATTTTTGGGATAGGGTAGAGCATCTTCTGTTCCTGATGGACGTTGAGACGAGCGAGACCAGGGTGCTGGATATAGGTTATCGGGAACCATGGCATTACAGCATCACAATATTCCCCGACGAAGAGGGGGATATTCTCGTTTATTTCAATTTGAGCGAGACCTTCTATGTGCTCCCAAAGGCAACTGTGGAGAAATATGCTGTGGAGATCGAAAAGTATTTTTAATAAAACTTTAAATGTATCGGGATATCCAAAAGGATATCCCGATAATTTGTTGCCCGTTTTAACACTTATAACTCGTTAATGGTGGCCGTCACAGACATATCCCGTATCCGCTTGGCCGGGGTGTGGATAGCGGCAAAGATTGCTGCGGCAGCAAATAGCAAAACGATCAACAGCCGGGAAACCGGCAGCGTCCATACAGCGTAAGCGAAGTGGCCGTGAATCAGGATATCAAACAATACCTTCCCCATGGCCAGACCGCCGGTACATCCAATGGCACATCCAGCCAGGGCGTAGGTAATGGCTTCAGCAGAGATCATCCGGGTCACTTGGCGGCCATCCATGCCCACGGCCCTCATAGCCCCGTACTGCTTGCTCCTGGCGGATACGCTCATGGAGATGCTGTTCATAATGTTCAATACAGTGACCATAGCGATAATGGCTAAAAAACTGTATACGCACAGCACAAAGGCGATATAGGTCCCAAAGGTGCGCTGCTCCCTCTGGTCCCGGAGGAGAAGGCCCTCGTCCAGCAAAGCGTTTATAGCAGCTACATCCTCGCCAGTCAAATTCCCTTGTACCATTACAAGGGAATAATCATCAATGCCAGTCAGCCGGATAAAGGTCTCGCTGGAGGCAATGATGGAAACTCTGCCGTGGGAGAGGCCGTCCCCGCTGAACAAATCGTATTTCAGCATTCCCGCTATGGTCAGCGTCTCGCCGCCCACCTGGATGGTATCTCCGTTATGAAGGGGTGAGTCCGGGTCGCAAACCGCCAGCGCATAGCCGTTGTCCCCATAAACTTTTGAGAGGTTGCTGCCTTTTTTCAGCATACCATCCTTTTTTAGTGCGTCCAGGTCAAAACCGTCAAAGGAAATCAAGTCTACCGCCTGGGGCAAGCCCTCTTGTCCCAAATCCGCCGGAACCTCGAAAACACTCCGGCGGCCAAAAACATTCTCTACTCCATCCATTCCCCCAATAGCGTCCGCTATTTTCGGAGAGACGCAGTTCACCCCCGACTCCCCGTAGATTGTGATGCTGGCGTCGCTGGCGGACTGGGGCAGCAGATAACCCACCCAGTCCAGCAGAACGGAGAAGGTCAGAAACAGGATGATACTCAAAGCAAAGGAGCCAGTCATCAGGATGAGATTCTTTTTGGCCGACACTGCATGATGGGCGCCCAAGGAGATTTCAATAGGAAGAGCACCGGTATGGACTGCCCGCCGTGCCTGATTGGTACTCCCTGTGTTTCCCGAAACCGCCGCGATGGGGGATACCCTGGCCGCCTTCTTTGCTGGCGCTTGGGCGGCAATCAGCACGGTGACGGTCCCCATAACGATGCCGCTGACAATCCCAATAGGGCTGACGCCAAAGAGAGGAATGGCGGCAAACTCCTCCTGGACCACAAACCGCAGAATGGCGCACAGAATCCATGAGCTGACCATACCCAAGATTACACCGATGGGGATGGCCGTTTTGCACCAGTTGAGAGCTTCCAGCCTTACAAACCGGATAAGCTGCTGGCGGCTCATCCCGATGCAGCGCATCATTCCGAAAAATTTTGTCCGCTGGACTACGGTACTGTTAATACTGCCTGAGATCATCAGCACCCCGGCAATCAGAATCAGAAGGAACAGAGCCCCGGCAGTCAAAAAGAGAGTTTGACCCATGGAAGTGTCCATAATCGCCTGGAAGGTAAACGCCTGACCGTGTTTTTCGGCAAGCCGGCTCTGCTCCATACGGATTGCCA
>CATJCP010000328.1 GCA_949737515.1 uncultured Oscillospiraceae bacterium
GCCAACAACTGCATTGAGATCACCGAAATCCCCCCCACCACTACGGTGGAGGCCATTATGGACAAGGTGGTGGACCTGGTAAAGGGGGGCAGGATACGGGAGATCTCCGACATGCGGGATGAGACAGACCTCTCCGGCCTGAAGCTGACCATTGACCTGAAACGGGGCACCGACCCGGACAAGCTGATGCAGAAGCTCTTCCGGCTGACCCCCCTGGAGGACGCGTTTTCCTGTAACTTCAATGTGTTAATTGGTGGGACGCCAAGGGTCATGGGGGTTTATGAGCTGCTGCAGGAGTGGATTGCCTTCCGGCAGGAGGCGGTCCGCCGAAGGGTTTATTTTGACTTAAATAAAACGACGGAAAAGCTCCACCTATTAAAGGGCCTGGAAAAAATCCTGTTGGATATTGATAAGGCGGTCCGCATTGTGCGGGAGACGGAACAGGAAAATGACGTTGTGCCCAACCTGATGATCGGCTTTGGCATTGACCAGGTACAGGCGGAGTATGTGGCGGAGATACGCCTGCGCCACCTCAACAGGGAGTACATTCTGAAAAGGACCGCTGAAATTACCGACCTGGAAGGGCAGACCGCCAAGCTGCAGGGAATTTTGGGGGATCCCAAAAAGATCCGGGAGATCATCGCCAAAGAGCTGCGGGATGTGGCGAAAAAATTCGGGAAGCCCCGGCGCACCCTTATCCTCTATGCCGACCAGCAGCAGGAGGAGGAGACGCCGGATTATCCAGTGCGGCTGTTCTTTACTCGGGAGGGCTACTTTAAAAAGATTACCCCCCTTTCCCTGCGCCTGAGCGGGGAGCACAAGCTGAAGGAGGGGGACTCCATCGTCCAGGATGTGGAGAGCTCCAATGGGGCGGAACTGCTGTTCTTTACCAATTTGGGGCAGGTCTACAAGTGCCGCGCCTGCGAGTTTGACGATACCAAGGCCAGTGTGATGGGGGATTATCTGCCTG
Source organism: uncultured Oscillospiraceae bacterium (assembly GCA_949737515.1). GTDB lineage: Bacteria > Bacillota > Clostridia > Oscillospirales > Ruminococcaceae > UBA1405. The sequence continues at coordinate 971 of CATJCP010000328.1, forward strand.
CACGGCTGGGGATGGACGAGGGGGAACAGCCTGTTTACATGGCTGTGACAAGGGAGTATAATGGATTTATGCTCTTTGCCTTTGAAAACGGAAAGGCCGCTAAGATTGAGATGGCCGCCTACATGACCAAGACCAGGCGGAAAAAGCTGACCGGCGCATACAGTGACAAGTCGCCGCTGGTGTCCGCGATTTATTTAACGGAGGAGCAGGATATGGTCTTTTCCTCGGCCGGGAGGGTCATGGTGGTCCATTCGGAGCTGCTGTCCTCCAAGGCCACCAGGGACAGCCAGGGGGTCCAGGTGATGCAGTTAAAGAAAAATGCCAAGCTGGAACAGGCCTTGCCCCTTCGGGAGGGAATGTTTGAAAACCCACAGAAGTACCGACCCAAAAACATCCCGTCAATGGGCAGCTTTCTGAAGCCGGAGGATTTAGGGGAACAAATGACGCTGTAGTGATCTGTCAGGAAAGGGAAGCCATTTTTATGAATAAGATTGTACAAAAATATTTAACCTGTCTGGAAGACGCCTACTATGAACAGCAGGCCGGAAAGGAGTGGGAGGACTTTGAAAAGGCTGTCCATGGGGTAAGCGGTGAGGACCTGGATGCTTTAAAGAAGATGTATCCCGATATACCGGAAAGCCTGATGCAGCTTTTGGGATTTGCAGACGGGACCTATTGGCGGGAATACGCAGGGGAAAAGGTTGCCTTCTATCTCCTCGGCTCCTCTTTGGAGGAATATCCATACTATCTTCTTTCTGCCCGGCAGATGATGGATAAGGAAGATTTTAGCTGGTTAAACGGCTACATTGACGGGGAATATGATGATTTGGAAATCGATGCAAGAATTATTGACGACTCAAAAGGGCTGAATTGGCTCCACTTTTCCGACTGTATGAACAATGGGGGGACCTCTCAGCTTTTTATTGACTTCTCTCCGTCGGAAAGCGGCGTAAAGGGACAGGTTGTGATGTTTGTCCATGATCCCGATGAGCTCACGGTGATTGCAGACAGCTTTGACGAGTACCTGGAGATGCTGATAGAATCCGGCTGTGATTTCATCAACGAGGATACCGTCGGGGATGGCAATGGAGACGAATGATTATTTTTACAGGAGGTTTTAACCATGACATGGGGAATTATCGGTGCGATGGATTCAGAGGTCGCTCTGCTGCGGGACAGTATGGCCGTTGAAAAAACGGAGGTGATCTCCGGGCTGACTTACTACATCGGCACGCTGTGCGGTCAGAGGGTGATTGTAGTCTGCTGCAGCATTGGCAAGGTAAACGCCGCTATCTGCGCCCAGACCCTGGCCGCAGTGTTCCAGGTGGACCGGCTGGTAAATGTGGGCGTGGCGGGTGCGCTGGATGAGCGGCTGAATATTTTTGATGTGGTGGTTTCGGATAAGCTGTGCTACCATGACGCGGACCTGGATATCTTTGGCCGGAACCCGCCCTTCCTTTCGGAATACCACGCAGACCAAGGGCTGGTGCAGCTGGCTACAAGGGCCTGTAGCCGCATTTCCGGCAGTGGCTTCCACTGCTTTGTTGGGAATATTGTCTCCGGAGACCGGTTTGTCTCAGAGAACAGTGAGAAGAGGCGGATCGTGGAGCAGTTCCATCCCATGTGTGTGGAAATGGAGGGGGCTGCGGTAGGGCATGTGGCGGCTGCCAATCGGGTACCTTTTGTGGTCATCCGCAGCATGTCCGACAGCGCAGACGACAATGCAGGAGTAAGCTTCGACGAGTTTGCACCCAAGGCGGCGGAGCATTCAGCACGGATCATTATGGGGATACTGGAGCTGGCCTGACCAGCGGCGGGGAAAGGGGCCGGGCCTGCTGCGGCCCCTTTCAGACGCGGGCTACCCTTAGCAGCAGACCTGAAAAATTTTTTGAAATTTTTTTTGAAAAACAGTTGACTTTTTTGAAATAAGGGGTATAATAATAAACGTTCCGATTAAGGGAACAAATTTCTCTTCCACATTGCCCGATTGTGTAAGGGTAGCACGACAGACTCTGACTCTGTTTGTAAGGGTTCGAATCCTTTTCGGGCAACCATTTAGAGAGACTCCTGCAGTAGCGGGGGTCTCTCTTCCTTTGTGGATTTTTTTCAGAATTTTTTATATTTTATATGGACTTTTGGTACTCTAATATAGTATTATTATGTTATGGGGGATTTTTCCCCCGAAATACTGCCAAAATTGGAGGAATGGACAATGAACAATATACCCAC
>CATJCP010000329.1 GCA_949737515.1 uncultured Oscillospiraceae bacterium
CGGCGCCGGAGAGGAAACCAAGCCCTTTGAATACAATCTGGCCATGCACTCCCTGATGCGGGTGTTCGACGGCATGAACTGCAAGATCCACTGCCACCATGCGGTGGACGCCATGACCGCCATCCGCATTGCGGAGGAGTTCGGCCTGCGGTACACCCTGGAGCATTTCAGCGACTGCTATCTGCTCATTGACGAGCTCAAAAAGCACAACTGCCGGGTGACAATAGGGCCGCTGTTCTATGGGAAGAACAAGCTGGAATCCCATCGGAAGTCGTTAAAATCCGCCGGAATCCTGGAGAAGAACGGCATTCCCTTCTCGGTCATGACCGACTGCGGCGTGATCCCTGTAGAGGGGTTGCTGGTGCAGATGGCCCTGCTGATCAAAAACGGCCTGAGCTGGGAGGGGGCCTTGAAAGCCGTTACCCTCAGCGCGGCGCAGCTCAACGACATTGACGACCGGGTGGGAAGCTTGGAACCGGGCAAGGACGCGGACATTGTCATCTGGAACGTGGAGCCCTTCGCCACCATGAGCCAGGCGGGCATTGTCATTATAGATGGCAAAGTGAGATACGTCAAAAAAGAGGGAGAACCGGAAACCGATTATATTGGGTTATAGTCGATTCCGTTTGACATTGATCTTTTTAAAAGGAGATGAACTGCATTGCTATTGATTCAAAATTGCAACCTGGTAAACATGGCGGGAATTTATGAGCAGCGGTGCGACCTGTTGGTGGAAGGAACCAAGGTCAAGGAAATCGCGGACAAAATCGATCCCCATCCTGACTGGGAAGTAATCGACGCAGCCGGCAGGCTTGTCACCCCCGGCATTGTGGATTCCCATGCCCACATTGGCCTGACCCCCACCGGCGTAGGGGACTTTGACGGCAACGAGTACACCAACCCCGCCACCCCCGGCATCCGCGGGCTGGACGCCCTCAACCCGGCGGACCCGGCCTTTGACGTGGCACTGAAAAACGGCGTGACCACCGTCATCACCGGCCCTGGCTCCGCCAACGTCATCGGCGGAACCTTCGTGGCCCTGAAAACCTACGGGAAAACCCTGGATGAAGCGGTGATCAACCCAGAGATCTGCATGAAGACCGCCCTGGGGGAAAATCCCAAGTTTGCCTACGGCAAAAACCGGGGCAAAGCCCCTGCCACCCGCATGATGAGCGCCGCCCTTTTCCGGGAGCAGCTGATGAAGGCCAGGGACTACCGGGCCAAATGGCTGGAGCACAAGGCCAAGCTGGACGCAGGGGAGGAGGCCGGAGAGTTTTCCTATGACCTGAATATGCATTCCCTGATGCGGGTGTTCGACGGGATGATGGTGAAGATACACTGCCACCAGGCGGACGACATTATGACCGCCATCCGCATTTCCGAGGAGTTCGGCCTGCGGTACACCCTGGACCACTGCACTGAGGGCTATCTGATCCCAGAAAAGCTGAAGGAACATAAGTGCAAGGTCATCATTGGGCCAATCTTCGGCGCAAAGAGCAAGTTTGAGCTCAAGCACAAGTCCATGGACGCGGGCAGGATCCTGGAGGAGAACGGCATTGAGTTCTCGGTTATGACCGACAACCCGGTCATCCCCATGGAGGGGCTGCTGATGCAGCTGGCCCTTCTCCACAAGCACGGCATGAGCCGCCAGACCGCCCTGAAGGCTGTCACCATCAACGCGGCCAGGAACGTGGACCTGGATTGCCGCCTGGGAAGCCTGGAACCGGGCAAGGACGCGGACATCGTCATCTGGAACGTGGACCCCCTGGACACCATGAGCGAGGCGGGGATTGTCATTGTGGACGGCAAGGTGAGATATGAGAAAAAGGAGGAAGAAATCGATGTTGATTATAAAGGACTGTAATCTGATCAGCATGGCCGGAATCTTTGAGGAGAAGAAGGACATCCTGGTGGAAAACGGAAAGATCGTGGATATCGTGGACTGTGCGGATGTGGGAAGCTACCCCGGCGCGGAGGTAATCAGCGCGGAAGGCAACATCGTCACCCCTGGACTGGTGGAGCCCCATTGCCAGCTGGGCGTTGTGGAGCAGGTCTACCGCTTTGAAGGCAATGACGGCGACGAGATCGACGGTCCGATCCTCCCTCAGCTCCGGGCCTTGGACGCCATCAACCCCGAGGACGAGGGCTTTGAAATGGCCATCCGCGGCGGCGTGACCACCTCTGTCACCGGCCCCGGCAACAACAACCTCATCGGCGGGACCTGCGCGGCGGTGAAGAGCCGGGGAAAAACCGTCTCCGATATGATCCTGAAGGATGAGGCTTGCTTTACCTTTGTGCTGGGCAGCGCGCCGAAGGCCGCTTACGGCAACAAGAGCGTGAAAACCAGGATGGCGGAGGCTGCGCTGATCCGGGAGGCCCTGATCAAGGCCAGGGAATACCACCGCCTGGTGAAGGAGGGGAAAACTCCGAAATTTGATATGAAGTCCCAGTCCCTGAGCCGGGTGTTCGACGGGATGCTGGTGAAAATCACCGCCCAGCAGGCCTATGACATTATGACAGGGGTGCGCATCGCAGAGGAGTTCGGCCTCAACTATACCATTGACCGGGCCTGCGAAGCCTACTTGATCACTGAGGAGCTGAAGGCCCATAACGTCAGGCTGGTGGCCGGCCCCAGCTATGGCAGCAAGGGCAGCCATGAGGTCCGCAAGCGGGACAGCATCATCGGCGCCAAGCTGGAGCAGGCGGGAATCGATTTCGCGGTTTCCACCGGGCATCCGGCTATGAATATTGAATACGCCAACGTGCAGCTTGCCATGATGCTTAAAAAGGGCCTGAGCCGGAAAAAGGCCCTGGAATCCATGACCATCGACGCGGCGCGGCTCTGCGGCATTGAGGACCGGGTGGGAAGCATTGAGCCCGGCAAGGACGCAGATATTGTCATTTGGGATGGAGAGCCCCTGGACTTCTATTCCTCCCCCAGGACCGTGCTGATTGACGGCTGTAAGGTTTTAGGCTGAGGAGGGATTGAGTATGGATAAAAAAGCGGTAAAATGCTCCAGTTTGTTTGATTCCCAGAATGGGACAGTCCTCCATGACATGGTGATCCTTGTGGACGGAGAGCGGATCGAGGACGTCCTCCCAGTGACGGAGGCTGTGCTGGACGGGCGGGAAGTCATTGACCTGAACGGGAAATTTGTCACCCCTGGGCTGATCGACTGCCATGTCCATCTGAGCAGCAGCGGACAGGGCAGCGGAAACAACAAGCCCTATGAAACCATCGGCGTGTGGGCCTTAACTGCCCTGAAAAACGCCCAGTCAGACCTGATGGCCGGGTTTACCTCCCTGCGGGTCTGCGGGGACAAGGGCTTTGTATCTGAGGCGGTGCGGGATTCCATCAACAAGGGGGAGCATTGGGGGCCCCGCCTGATGACTGCCGGGCGTTCCATCGCAACCACCGGCGGGCACGCCGACGACCACTTTAACCCTTACATTCACGACGAGGTGAACACCCCCAACGGCGTGGGGGACGGCCCCGACGAGTTGATCAAGTGCGTGCGGTACAATATCAAGCACGGTTGTGATTTTATCAAGTTTATGGCCACCGGCGGGGTGATGAGCCGGGGAACCACTGTCGGGGCGCAGCAGATGAGCCTCGCGGAGATGAAGGCCATCTGTGACACTGCCAAGATGTACGGCATGATCACCGCCACCCATGCCCATGGCACCAGCGGCATTAAGGACGCGATCCGCGCAGGCGTAACCTCTGTTGAACACGGCATGATGATGGACGAGGAGGGCATCCAGCTGATGAAGGAACACGGGGCGACCCTGGTCCCGACCTTTATTGCCGCTGAGCGGATCCTCGCCAAGGGCAAGGAAATCGGTACCCCCGACTGGGCCATCGCCAAGGCGAAGCAGGTGTATGACCATGCCGCCTGGGGCTTCCGCCGCTGCCTGGAAAAGGGGATCCCCGTGGCCTTTGGCACCGACTCCGGCACGCCCCACAATTTCCATGGAAAGCAGGCCTATGAATTTGAGCTGATGTGTCAAAACGGCATGACCCCTGCCCAGGCTCTCGCCGCCGCCACTAGGACCGCTTCCAGGCTGATGAGGAAGCAGGATGAGATCGGCTCTGTGGAAAAGGGAAAATTCGCGGATATCGCCGCCTTTGACGGCGATCCCACAACGGATATTTCAGCTATGACCCGGTGCGTCTTTGTCATGAAGGGCGGGAAGGTCTATAAGAACGGTTCTGAGGAAAAGTAAAAGCGGGACATGCAGAAAAAATTTTTCGTTTCGGGATTCCGGCATCTAGGAAAAAACGAAAATCATCCGAATAGATAAATAGGGACGTAAAGAATCAACTTGTTTTCGATTTCTAAAAGCTGACAGGTTTCACCCCCAAATGAAATACCTGCAGCAGAGAAAGCCGCTTCTTCGTTATGCTACACGAGGAAGCGGCTTTCTTTTGGCCGTATTTTAAAACCTGAAAAGATTGACCGGCGTGAAATCCTGTCAGTCAATGCTGAGGATGGGCCTTTACCTGCAGGATTGCCTGTACAATGGAGGTTGCAACCTCCGGGGTGTTGTTTTTGGCGATCTGGAGGGGGATTTGGCTCTCCTCCACCACAATGTACTTGGGTTTGAGCTTGTTGAGGGCCAGGGCGGCGGCATCCTGCCGGCATTTATCGCATTTGCAGCAGTTGTTAAACTTTTCGTAAGCTGCATCCAGCTTGTCGATCACCAGGTACTCCATGATGTTGACAAGCATTTTTGAACCGGTTTTGCGAAGCTGGACCCCGCCGCCAACCACTGCCCCTGGCCCCTGTACGTAAGAGGGCTGCGCTCCTCCGGCAGGATAGCCGGTTCCCATCGGTCCAGCCCCGCCGGATACGCCGGACGAATAGGATGGAGCGGGCGGCTCCGGACGGGGTGGTTCCTCCTCAGAAGGGGCGGAGAAGCTGGAGGGCATGATTTTGCGGAACATGGCCTCCTTATCAATTTCCGGTCTTCCCTTTGCCACGGTTATACCCCCCTTGAAATCATTTCATTGGCCAAGGCGGTGTAATCCAGCGCCCCGTTGCTGTACCTTGCGTACTTGAGCAGGTCGCACTGCATATTCTGTGCTTCCGTCAGGGTGATGCAGGAACGTATCTTGGTCTTGAATAAGTGAATATTTAGATTTTCGCACACCATCTGGGCTGTGCCGAGAAGTTCCCGCGCCAGCTTGGTGCGTCCATCGTACCGCGCCAGCAGAACCCCTGCAATCTCCAGGGAGGGGTTGTCCTGCCCCTTGACAAAGCTGATGGTCTCGTAAAGCTCCACCAGCCCCTGGAGGCTGTACAGGTCCGACAGTGTGGGGATGATGACATAATTGGCTGCTACCAGGGCGTTGGTGGACAAGATGCCCAGCCCCGGAGGGCAGTCTATAAACATATAGTCATAATTCCCCTCTATGGGCTCCAAAGCCCTTTTTAACAGGAATTGCCGGTCACGGCCGGTAAATTCCAGCTCAATGCCGCTGAGGGTGGTGGTGGAGGGGATCAGGTCTGTTACCGCTGTTCTCTGTACCGCAAATCGCGCAGACACCTCGTTTTTCAGCACGTGGTATATGGTTGCCCGTTCTTCCCATTCTCCGCCCATCCCCAGCGAAAGGTTATGCTGCGGGTCCATGTCGACCGCCAGCACTCGATATCCTTTGGAATGGTATACCGAAGACAATGCGTAGGCGGTGGTCGTTTTTCCCACCCCGCCTTTCTGGGTCAGTACCGCTATGATCTTGGCCATTGGTTTTTCTGTCCCCCTTGCCCCCTGGTTTGGGCTTTTTCCATTATTATATCGAATTTCCCCCCTTTTTACAATAGTGGATGGGGCATTCCATCAGGTTTTCATGAAGGGAAATCATCGTTTCTCCGGCGGCAGGTTCCTCTTCCATACAACAAAAAATTTATTTTTGGTATTTAGTTTTTTTTTAAAGGTACGATAATATTAGTAGATGAGTCTTTAAAAGTATAAAAACAACGCATAAAAAACGCATTCCGGCAAAGAACCGGATGGGGAGAATGCGTAAGCGCCTTTGAAGGATGGGAGTGACCACTATGAAAATCAATCCAACGACCATGGTAAATGCTTACCTTAAAACCAATCCCACCAGATCCACCACCCGGACCACCCCAATCAATCAGGCAGGCGGCTTTATGGAAGTGCTGTCCTCTAAAATGGATACAATCTCCATCAGCCAGAACGGTATGGTATCAGGAATTACCAAGGACATTATGGGAAATCTGGCGGATATGAACAGTTCCGGGCGTATCCAGGAGCTTCAGGAGGCTGTCCGCAGCGGCAGTTACTCTGTTTCTGTTGAGGAATTGGCGGGAGCAATGATGCAGAGGGCCGTCATTTAATGGATAAACGGCGTCTGAAGGGATATGACAGCAGCGGCAATTTATTTGGAAGGTGCAGAGATTAGATGATGGATTCAAACAAATTGCAGGAATTGATCCGGCACTTAAATGAGTATGCGGCCTTTTTGGAAGGTATGGTGCCGGCCCAGAATGAAAAGCTGGAGGCGCTGCTCTCTCACGATGTAGCCACCATTGAACGCTCCGTAGCCCAACAGCAAAACCTTTCCATCCAGATGGAACAGTTTGAGCAGAAGAGAGAGGATCTTCAGAAAGAGGCTGGATTCTCGGGAAAAACCCTGAGAGAGATTGCCCAGGCCATCGGTCCGGCGGATGAAGAGATTTCCAGGGAGATGCTGGCCTGCCATGAGCGGATGTCCCAGGCGGTGGAACAGGTCAAGTTCCTCAACCGCAAGGCAATGCACCTGGTGGAAACAAATCTCCAGCTTTCCGGCGTGGAGATGCCCGCAGAGGATCAGACCCAGATCTATACGGAGCGGGCGAAAAAGATTGCAGGAGCGGCAAAGCCCTCCATTTTTGAAACGAAAATTTAGAAGGCGTCGGTTTCGGCCTTTGGTTAACCAGCAGGGAGGAATTTTATTATGATGAGGCCAACTTTTTTGGGATTTGAATCGGGGCGCAAGGGCCTTGCGGTCGCCCAGAAGGGCTTAGATATCACAGGGCAGAACCTGATGAATATCAATACCCCCGGATATACCCGCCAGAGGGTGGACCAGGTGTCGGTTTCCGCCTATGGATATTCTTCCAGATACGGCGGGACCAAGGTGGACTTTGCCGGACAGGGCGTCAACATCACCGGCATTTACCAGACCCGCAACGCTTATCTGGACCGGCGCTTCCGGGAGGAATACGCCGATTCCTCTTACTATGACCAAAAGCTGTCGATTTTAGGGGATATTTCCGCTATTATAGATGAGATGGCGGAGACCGGCGGCGGACTGGTAGGGGCGGTAAATACCATTACCTCCGCCCTTCAGGGCCTTACCTCCGATAAGGCCAATGACCGTTCCTACGCCAATATTCTGCGGACTTCCTTCCAGGGAATGGTCCAAACCCTTCACGAATATGACAACAAGCTCAACAAGGTTGCTTCCCAGCAGAAGTATGACCTGACCATTTCGGTGGGAGAGGTCAACCGAAAGCTCAATGAGCTGGCGGGGCTGAATAAACAAATTATAGATGAGCTGGCAGTGGATACCAGCGACAAGGGTTTCTATGGCCCTAACGAACTGTTAGACGAGAGGAATTTGCTGCTGGATGAGCTCGCCCAATATGGGAACCTGAATGTAACCGAAGAAGAGGACGGAAGCGTCACCGTTAAAATGGGAGACCACGAGGTTCTTCGGGGGAGCGACTGTGAAAAGCTCCAATACATGGAGTACTCCGACGGGACAGTTACCATTGCGTGGAACTCCACTGCCCAGGACGCCAAATTTACCAGCGGCAGCTTTAAAGCCTCCCTGGAGATGATTAACGGCAGGGGGCCCAATGTACAGTCCCCCAGGGACAGCACCGAAAAGGGCGTGCTCTATTATAAGGATCAGCTGGATACCTTTGCCCGCACCTTTGCCAATGTGATGAACAACGTTCTTCCCGATAAGCTGAACGATCAGGGCGAGCCTGCTTCCATCAATTATAAGCAGTTGGTGGGCGCGGTGATCACCGATGAGAACGGAAAGAGTTCTGTCACCACCCAGCCCGGGTATGTAACGGCGGGGAACATCACCGTTTCCGATGAGTGGATGGAAACTGTGGACTATGTTTTCCCCAGCACCTCCAGCGCCACCAACGCCCAGTACTTTACCAAGATGAATACGTTGCTGACCAGCAACGACAAGACTGAATTTTACACCAACGGCCAGTGCTTTACCGGCTCCTTCCGGGACTTTGTGACCGATATTTACGATACCTGTGTAGGCGAGGAAAGCTACCTGATGGGCCGTTATGAGGCTTCGGCAGCTATCACCGACCAGTTGTTGGACCAGAGGGACGATATCTCCGCGGTCTCCAAGGATGAGGAGACCACCAACATGATGACCTACCAAAGATATTTCCAGGCCGTATCCAGGATGATGACCACCATGGACGAGGCGCTGGACGTGATCATCAACAAGATGGGACTGGTTGGACGCTCTTAATTCCGCTGTATGATATGAACGGACGCTTATCAAGTTAAGAAAGAGAGATGATTTCAGTGCGGGTAACGCAAAACCAAATGACGCGTACCTTTTTACGCCATATGAACACCAATTTGGAGCGCCTGTCTAAATCCGAGGAACGGATGACCGGCCAGAAATACCGGAAATCAGCCGAGAATATCTCGGACACCGCCAGGGCGTACCGTGTCCGGCAGGAGCTCTTTGACAACGAAACCTATACCACCAACATCCGCGATGCGGACGCCAAGCTTTCCTCCGCAGAGGCCAACCTCAACTCCATCAACAGTATTATGGTGACAGCCCGGGAGCAGATTATCCTGCGGGGCATGAATGACACCAACAAGCTCCAAAGGATCAATCTGGCCCAGGAGCTGACAGGTAACTTGGATGAGATCATCCAGTTCGCCAATTCTGAGTTCTCCGGCCGGTATTTGTTTGACGGCTCCGAAAACGGGGTGCCTCCCTTTGCGGCGGGGGAAGACGGGATGCTTACCTACCACGGGATTCCTGTGGATTATCTGTATACCAACGACAAGGGCCAGATCTGCTACCTGAAAGAGATTGACCCTAACAACCAGAATGATTCGTCTAAAGACGGAAAAGTTGTGGATTATTACGGCAAGGATGCAAATGATGTGGATATCAAGGATGGGCTTACAGCCAACCCACCTACGGTAAGGGAATATGTCATCCCTGAGGATATTCCCCAGTACGTGGATATCGGGTCCGGCATTACCATGGACGGCAACCGGGTGGTGGACCGCACTGCCTTTAACCTCACCTTCTCCGGCCTGAAAATGCTGGGGTTTGGAAAGACGGAGGACGGTATTCCCAAGAATGTTTACAGCCAGCTGAAAGACGCTATTGATGAGCTGAACAAGGAGAATGGGGAATTTGACCGCTCCCACATGGAGGATATCAGCAACACCATGAAGGTCAGCACCGAGGATCTGCGGCTGAACATCATTGACATCGGCACCAAGACGCAGTTCTTGGAAAAGACCCTGGAAGGCCTGGAAAACGACAATGAAAACCTGACCAAGCTTCAGCAGAAGCTGGAGGTTGCCGATATGGCAAAGGAATCCATCAACTGGAAGATGTACAATTCCATTATGATGGCCACCTATCAGTTCGGCTCCAAGGTCGTCCCTACTTCACTAATGGACTTTCTACAATAAAGGCTGTGGGTATTTTTTGAGATATTGGGGGTGTGACTATGCAGCTTTTAAAGATTGAAAACATTCCGATCCAGTACAAATTCCAGGTGGAGCACGCAAGGCTGGAGCTGAAACAATCTGACAATCCGCAGATGCAGCAGTCACGCACCGCGGCGCGACTGAATCTCCAGAAAAAGGATATTCAGGTCAGGCTCGACACTACTGAGATGCGTAAAAGCATAAACCTGAAAAGCACCGCGACGATGATAGCGGACGAGGCCGCGAAGGGTACGCAAGCAGTCCAAAGCGCGATTGCGGATATGGGTTCCTTTGGCGACCAAGTCAGCCAAATTCAGACCGGCGTGACGATTGCCCAGTTGGTTTCGCAGAAGCTTTTCCAACAGCCCGACACCATAACAACTTTCCTTCCCAGCGTTGGTCCGGACATTTCCTGGGAACCTGCAGATTTAAATGTAGATTACCAGGCCGGCTCCATTGAAACAGATTGGGAGATCGATCAGAACGTCCTGGACTATGTTCCGGGTAAGTTCCAGATGATCATTGAGCAGTACCCGCAGGTTAAAATCGAGTATTTGGGTAAACCGCACTATGTTCCTGCAAGCGCGGATCCCAATTATGAGGAGCCTGTGGCGTAAGGTTTTCCTTCTTCTTAGGCGTTCATTTATTTGGGATGGTTTCCTAGACTGTCTCAGGCTTGAAGGCGCCAGGATATTCGCGGGCCGTTATTGTAGAAGGTCCCACTTAACTCTTTAAGCCCGCGGGAACGAGAGGAGATCTGCGGGGAATCCCTGCGGCCTGGGGTTCCAGCGTTTTCCTTACAACATGACAAATGGATTCCAACAGCTATGCACCGGGAAACCTGCCTGCATAGCTGTTGCCATATGAAAGGATTTTTTCCATGAACATTCTTACAAGGGATTTCGGGGAAATCGACGTGGCCCCGGAGGATATCATCACCTTTTCCTCCCCCATGTTTGGGTTTGAGGATTTAAAGAAGTATATCTTCCTCTTTGCGGAGGAGAATACCCATATTGTCTGGCTCCAGTCAGTGGAGAATCCCCACATCTGTTTTATCCTGGCGGACCCCAGAATCGTGGAGGACAACTACGCCCCCCATCTTTCCGCCGATATCCGTAGCCAGCTTGGAGAGGGGGAGTACCTCTACTGGTTGGTGGTGGTGGTTGCTGAGGATTTCCGGGACTCCACCATCAATATGAAAAGCCCGGTGGTGGTGAACCTGCAGACAAAGAAGGCTGTCCAGACCATCCTGGAGGAGGATTACCCCCTCCGGCGCCCCTTGGCAGCCGGTCAGGAGGGACGCTGATATGCTGGTGCTTTCCAGAAAAGCCGGCGAATCGGTGATGATCGGCGATATTGAGGTTAAAATTACCGAGGTTTCCGGGGACCGGGTCAAAATCGGCATACAAGCCCCCAGGGAGTATAAGATCATGCGGAAGGAGCTGTGCCAGACAGTGGAGAGCAACATCCTCGCTGCCAAGACAGCCCCCTCCAAATCGGATCTGATCTCCTTTATCTCCAGGATTGAAGGGAAACCCGCCAAAAAGGAAGAGGAGCCGGAGAAGTGATCTACTTCTCTCCGGCCCCTTCCTCTGCCTGTTTTTGGCTGGCCATGTATTCGGTGAGTTTTCGCTTGCCTTCCTCTGGGAAAAAGAGGATGTCGCAGCGGTAGCCGGTGCGGCCGTGCTGGCCAAAGGCGATTCGCTCTAAAACCCGTATCTCTATCCCCCCTAAGTCTAGGGGCGGACCGAGCCGTACCCCAAGCTGCTCCCCTTCGGCGTATTCCTCGCTGGAGGTAAAGCGCAGCTTGTCATAGGAGATGGAGTATACCTCCGCAGCCCCGCCCCGTTCCCGGGCAGCCTCCCGTTGGATTATGGTGGCGGGGAGGGAGACGTCCTGGAGGGTTTCCAAGGCCACCTCTGCCAGCTCCCACGGATTGACCTCTACCAGGCGGAGCATGGCGGGGGAGGAGAGGTATACAATGCCTTCAAATTTCTGCAGTTCATAGCCCTTCTGCATCCGCACCACCCTGGCGCGGGTGCGGTACTTTAATAAGGGCACGAAATCACCGCGAAATTCCAGGGTTCTCTGGGTGAGAAAGCCCCGGGCGTGGCCCTCGGCCAGGTAGCGCCCGTCGTCGGTCTTCAGAATCGCGGGAAAGTACTCCCGGGGGACGTACACATCCATCATCTCCTTTTCCGCTTTTGCGGGGTCCCTATAAAGGGTTTACTTTTATTGTAAACAAAACGGAGGAAAATTACAACAGGTCTGCAGAAATGATTTTTGCGGACTAGCTGGGTGGAGCACTGAGGCATACCGGCATTTTTCCGGCAAAATGCCGGCAAATTGATTACAGAAACAAGGAGTTGCTCAGCTATGAACAAAATCGGGACACTCTGCCAGCTGCTGGAGGATAAAAAGGCCCTTTTCCACGAATATGAGGACGCGACGGAGAAGCTGCTGACAGTGGATGTAGATGAAATGGAAAACCAGATGAACCGCAGGCAGAAGTTAATTGCCCAGATAGACTACATTGACGCGCGCCTGCGGGAGACCGCCCAGGGAATGAACGATCTTTCAGAGGCGGCCTGGGCGGCAGTGCGGATGCAGACGGCCAAGGCTGAGCTTTCCCAGGAGTTGTGGCCGGTATATGAGAAGGCCCAGGAAATGTATGCAGTGGCCAACCGCATCCGGCTCAACGAACCGCTGGTGATGGACCGGATTGAAGAGGAGCTGGAGCATCTTTCGGAGAAGATACGTGAGACCAACCGCAGCGTCAGCGCAAAGGCCGCCCGTTTTTCCAGCGCCTTTAATGTGGGGCTGGGAACAGGCAGGGAACGTTCCAGGCATATATAAATCTTTATTATTTGGCTTTTTTATGAACTTTTTTTCTTGCTGGCTTTATTTTTAGGAAAAACGTCCGATTAGATTTTTAGGCAAATAATCGCTTTGTAAGGAGGCGTTTTTTATGAATGTAAATACAACCAATACCTACAGTACCAGTTCCGCCACCAACAAGGGTATGTCGGGCATGATCTCCGGTATGGACACCGAGAGCATGGTGGAGCAGATGCTCTCCGGCACCCAGAACAAGATTGATAAGCAGGAACAGGAAAAACAGAAGATCATCTGGCAACAGCTGAAATACCGGGAGATTATCTCCGAACTCAATAAGTTCCAGGATACCTTCTTTGGAAGCACATCCTCCACCAATCTGGGCAGCATTGATTTCTTCAATGCCATGTCGGTGTATTCCTCCTCCAAGGCCTTTTCCGCTATAGCCACCTCCGACGCGGCTATGGGGAACACCTCTGTCCGGGTGGGCCAGCTGGCTACTGCAAGCTACCTGAAATCCGGCCAGACTGTAAGCGGGAGGATGACCGGATCCAAGGCAATGGATTTGTCCGCCCTGAAGCGGGAGGTCGTCTTTAACGTGGGCGGCGAGGAAGTTAAGGTGGGGCTCAATGCCCTCACCGGAGAAACAGACCAGGAAAAGATGGAAAACCTGGCCAAGCAGCTAAACGACAACGCCGATTTTAAGGCCAAGGGCCTCAGTGCAGAGATTAAGGAAGGCAAGCTCCAGATTGCCGGAAAGGAATTTTCCATTTCCGCCAAGTCCAGCGCTCTGGGGATGAATATGCTGGGCGTCACCGCCGGACAGAAGTCGACGGAGGGCTCTCTGACCGCTGCGCCGGATGTGGATGCGGCCGTCTCCTTTAAGGTGGAGCTCAACGGCATCAGCCGCACCATCAGTCTGGACGGGCTGGACGAGAACAGCAGCGAGAATGACGTTGTCAAAAAGGTTCAGGAACAGGTGGACAGGGAATTCGGCAAGGGCTGGATCACTGTGGAAAACAAAGGCGGCAGGTTCTCCCTGACCACTGGGGGCAAGGGCAACGTTGCTACCATTACCGGCGACCAGTCTAATCTGAGCCTTTTGGGGGTTCAGAGCGGGCAATCCAACAAGATCGCCCGGAGCCAGATGCTGAAGGACACGCAGTTCGCCACCGCTCTTCAGGGGGATAAGTTTGAATTTTCCATTAACGGCGTTGATTTTAAGTTTGACGGCGAGAGCACCATCAACGATGTGATTAAGACAGTCAACAGCAGCAAGGCCGGTGTAAGGCTTACATACAGCGACCTTGAGGATAAGTTTACCATTGAGGCTACAGAGACCGGCGCGGGCCGCTCCATTGATCTGACACAGAAGAGCGGAAACCTTCTCAACGCCATGTTCGGCGATATCAAGGGGCTGAAAAGCGGTTCTGACGTCAACAGCCGTCAGCTGGTCAAGAACTCTGCTGTGGGCGGGGACGCCGGGGATTATGAGGATTCCTTTGAGGGAGGTTATTTCTCCTTCAAGGTGGACGGCAAGGCTTACAGCATCAGCATTCCCAAGGACACTTCCCGGGATGACGCCGTTAAGCTGATCAATGAGGGCTTGGCAACCCGTTTTGGATACGGTGCGGACGGCAAGCAGGCAATTGAACTGACCGGGAATAAGACAAACGGCTATAAGATGGAGGTCCGCAATGGCTCCAAAATCTCCTTTGACGACGTGCTCCCCAACAGCAAAGTGGAAGGGACCGACGCGGAAAAGCTGAAAGAAGCCGCAAAGAGCTCCCTTCATGTGGCCTTTGGATTTAACGGTGTGGACAATGTTGTAAAGGAAGAGGAGATCGCCACACTTACCCTGAAAGATATCGGGATTGCCAACGCCAAAAATCCCGATATGACAATTGCAGACTATATGGACTCTTTAAAGACATCCAGCAGCTCTGCCGGCGAACTCACCGCCACCTTTGAGGACGGCAGAATTGTCCTGACCGCTGACGGGAACGGGTATGTGGGCCGCAACACCACGGAATATCCTGAACTGGCGGAGCTGTTCGGCGGCAACATCCAGATAAACAAATCCGCGGGCAGCGATGCAGTGGAGATTGTGGAAGGGCAGAACGCCATTGCGGAGATCAACGGCGTTGTGATTGAACGCAGCACCAATACCTTTACAACCGCAGGGATGACCATTACCCTCAACGAGCCGACGGAAACCATGCCCACCTTAAAGGCTACAGGCACTCCCAATGAATATGAAGACCAATATGGAACCATTTATAAATTTACAGCAAACGGACAGATTTTAGACGGAAACGATAAGGCCATGGACGCCTACAAGGGTATGACGGGGCTTAAAGTGGTAGACGGGAAAATTGTCAACGCCAGCGGCGATAAGGTCATCGGCGGTTCCACTGAAACCATCTCAACTTCCCGCAACACTGACAAGATCGTAGAGGGGCTGAAATCCTTTGTGGAGCAGTACAACTCCATGATCGACAAGCTCAATGGGTTGATCCACGCAGACGCCACCTACCGGGATTATCCCCCCCTGACCAGCGCCCAGAAAAAGGAGATGTCCGAGAAGGAGATCGAACTGTGGGAAGAAAAAGCCCAGGAAGGCCTGCTGCGCAACGACAGCGACATTTCCTCCTTCCTCCAGAATATGCGCACCGCCCTTTACTCCAAGCCGGAGGGCGCCGAGTACGCCCTGTATGACCTCGGTATTGAGAGCAGCAGCGAGTGGAGGGATTACGGCAAGCTGGAATTCGACGAGGCCAAGGTCCGCTCTATGGTAGAGGCCAACCCCCAGGCTGTCCAGGAGCTGTTTACCAACGCCACCAACGGCCTGGCAACCCTGATGAACAAGGAACTGGACCGCACTGCCAAGACCAGCTCCAGCAGCGCCGGTACCCTGGTGGAAAAGGCAGGCGTACAGGGCAAGGCCACTGCCATCACCAACCAGATGACCCAGCGGCTGATTTCCATCAACGAGCGGATCGACGAGCTGAAAAAGAAATACCAGACCGAGAAGACCCGCTATTGGAACCAATTCAACGCCATGGAAAAAGCGCTTGCCAATATGAGCAGCCAGAGCTCCTGGCTGGCGATGCAGTTCTCCTATTAAGATTGATATGCAATAAGGGGGAGGGCCAGCGGCCTTAGGGCACAGGTTTCCCCCTACAGCCGGAAAGGCTCCGCCGAGATTGATAGATGAGGTGAACCCAGATGCAAAAGAACCCCTACCAGGCCTACAAGCAGCAGTCAGTTATGACGATGACCCAAGGGGAGATGCTCAATAAGCTGTTTGAGGAAACGGTGAAGCAGCTCAGCTTTGCAGAAGTTTATATGAAGGACAAGGACTATACCAAAACAAACGACGCCCTTCAGCGCGCCCAGCGCATTCTCAACCACCTAAAAGCCACCCTCAATTTCGACTATGATATCTCCAACAATCTGGCTTCGCTGTACGACTTTTTTGTGGCCAAGATTGTGGAAGCCAACGTAAAGAAAAAGCCGGAGCCTATTGGGGAAATCCTGCCCCTGATCAAAGATCTCCAGGAGACCTTTATCCAGGCCGACAAAAAGGCCCGGGGCCAGGCCCCTGCGCCGGCTGCGGCGCCCTGATTCCCTTAGATGAAACGCTTAGCCACGTCACTGCCTGTTGGATTTTGGAAAGAAGTGGTTGTCCATGATCGGTTCCCGATTGTGTGAATTGCGGAAACACTGGAATATGACTCAGAAGGACCTGGCGGAAAAGCTTTCGGTCTCGGTCAATTCCATCTCCATGTATGAACGCGGGCAGAGTACCCCCACAGATGATGTGAAGGTGAAGATCGCGCAGCTGTTCCATGTGTCCTTGGACTACCTGATGGGAAACACAGAACAGCCCCCCGATGTTCAGCCGTCCCTGCATTCGGAATTCCTGGTGTTCCAATCCGTACCCCCAGAGGCAAAGGCGGAGATCCAGCGCTTTGCCGATTACCTGAAAGAAAAATATCACATTGAATGTTCCTGCTACTCGGTGCTTTAAAGCCTGTGCTTTGGCCGGATGCAGCGGGAGTTACAGCGCTTGGGAGGGCGCGGCTTTTATGGCCGCATCCTCTCTTTTTTGTTGGATGTAAAAATCTGGATTGTATGATTTGCCAGATTTTGGGTCCTGTCATTTCGCCTCTTTTTTTGTAAATTTTTCGCTGGGCCCTTTCGTTTTCGTTTTTTCTGCCGATTATTTATGTGTACAGTTGTACCCTTTATGGGGTAAGTGGGCCTATTTGGCTTTGTTTTGACGATAATATGTTGTTTGCTCATTTTATTTTACATACAAGGATGTGTGCCTTATGCGTTTTAAGAAGCCTGTGGCCGCAGGGTTGGCGGCCGTGATGTTGGCGGGGAACCTGGCGATTCCTGGAAGCTTTTTAGACACTGTTGTAAAAGCGGCGGACGCTTATGACGTTACACTGAAATATACGCAGGAATACTCCGACGACGCGGAAGGGCTTACCAGCTCCATCGTTGCCGGGGGTTCTGTTGCGCTGGATATTACCAAACCCTCCGGTTATACAGAGGCACAAGGGAGCGGTGGTCTGAAGATTGTGGACACCGCCAACGGCGATTACGAAATAAGAAACGGCGCGGGAAGCGTTACTGTTACCGGCAACGCTAACCGCAAGACCCTCAATGTCTTGTCGGAGTTTTTTGAGAATTTGGACAGTACAAAATACCCATCCGGTTCTGCAAATACGGTAAAAGAGGGCTGGAAACTTAACTTGAGCGTTTCCGGCAACTACGACGCCCTGCTTTCAGAGGGTATCGTCAGGGAAGTCGGTATGCGGCATGAATTTAATGATGATAATAAACTGGTAGATGTGCCCGCTTCTCCTATTTCTGGAACCTTTACTACCAACAGGACAGTTCCCGTTCTGGAAACCAGTACCATTACAATTGAGTGTACAAAAACAGAAACCGCCAATAATAACCCTAAATTTAAGGTAATTGGTGTGAAGGATGATGGTTCGGTAGATGACGGTGGCCCGACAAACGCCTTTAAAACCTATGACACCGCTATTTCCAGTACCCGTAACGGTTCCGACAAGGAACAGCTTAAAATTACCATTCGGGACGAGGTAGGCCCGGCGATTAACGATAATGGTCAGCGAAGTGATGATATCATCTTCTATTATATTCCCCAGACTTGGTATACCACGGCTGAAGACGGTACCGCATTTGGACAGAAAGCCCAAGAGTATGTTCCTCCAGTTTATGGTCCGGACGGTACTACTATTGTGACACCTGAAATCCCTGAGGTTAAGGGAACCCCTGATCCCAACTCCTTTGTACAGAAGAGGACCAGAATCACCTTTACAATCAACAAGATCACCTCCAACAACACAATCCTGTCCGTTTATTCCCCCTGGGCCGCTGCTGCTGAAATCAGGACGGATATCGAGCAGTCCAAGGGCGAGTTGATCCCCGGGACCAACCCGGAGCAGTACAACTTGGGGGATTTTATTCATCTGAAGCAGGGCGATATCCTCAACTTTATCCGGCAGGATTTCAGCGTCGCCCATTCCTTAACCCGGTTCCATTCCACCTTTTATCTGAAATGGACGTGGGTCCCAGACCCGGGTTTTGAGAATTTTACTGACGCGGTTGTCTTTACCGACCAACCCACCGGATTTCAGACCGTTACCCTCCATAAAGATTATAACGATATAAAAGGGACTTTGGTGGCAAGCATAAGGTATAACCGGCCCGACGCAGAGGAGCTGACAACTGCCAAAATCCCCATTACCATAAAGGGAACAGGTGATCCCGCCAAGCTGATTCCTGTGGATCAGGGCATCACCAAACGGGACCCTGTCACAAATGAAAAGGTCAAAAATGACCATGATACCACTGGCTTTACGGCTGATATGAAGATGCCGGCCAAAATAAGGCTGGACGCCTATGACGGCGTTCTGCCGGAATCCATTGAGCCGCCGGAAAATCCCTATCAGTATACGATTGATTTGTATATGGGCAAGGACAGCGCCTCCTCTCAATATGCAATGGTGGAGGTTGTTGACGGGGATGCGTCCCTTGTTACGATGCAGACAATGATCGATAATACGATGGGGGATTATCAGTTTGGGACACAGATTGCGAATCCCAAGAGCGACAGGCCCAGCGAACCTCCCGCTAATGTGTATCTGGTTTTTAAGGCCGCTAAGACAGGCGTAAAAACAGAACAGACCCTTCGGGTAAAAGTCACTTTTTATGTGCTGGACGGAAACGGCAATCCGGTAGAGGCCCTTGAACAGCCTGCGGAATTTATCATCGGGGTGACAGACAGCTCCCCCAACAGCAACACCCGGCTGGAATCCCTGAAAATTATCGGGCGGGAAGAAAAAAGCCCGCCGCTGAGCATCTTCTGGCCTGACCTGGAAAAAGAGGATGTGGGATACACCTTTTCCCCAGACCAGCGGGAATACTCGATTTCCCTTCCCTATAAGTTTCAATCGGTTAAGGTTACGCCGACCCGGGAGGACCAGTATGCCAGCAAGCTGATTTTGATGAAGGCGACCATCAACGGCGAGTATACCGTGGAAGGCTGGAAGCTTGACCAGGCGGAAAAGGTGATTGATATCCGGCCCCTCCCGAACAAGGACTGGGAGCAGTCGCTGAAAACCCTTGGGGCTAAGGCTGGGGACGTGGTGCGCAGGGAGGACGGCTATTATAAGGTTGTCTCCAGCGGCAGCGCCGCGGATGAAATTCCCCTGACAGAAAATGAAGTTGTTCAGATTACGGTAGTGGTCATTGCGGAGGACGAAAGCAAGGGCGCTTACAATGTGGGAATTATGCGCAAGCCCGTGGGCACCGACGCAAGGCTGAAGTCCCTTAAAATGTCTGACGACAATGGAAATGTCCTGTTTGACGGAATTGTAGACAATAAATTCGAGTACAATGACATAGAGATTCCTTTTAAGGTGCAGTGGATCAAGGTTGAGTACGAGATGAATGACCCCGCTGTCACTAAGGACCCCAAATTTGAATCCGAGCTGGTGGAGAACAAAAAGCAGCCCCGTTCCGAGAAGGTCTGGATAGACGTTTTGACGGAGGCAAAGAAGTACGATGACAACGAGGTTGCTGAGGGAAGGCCTGACGCAGACAGGCGGCGGCTTAAGCTAGATGTAACCACATATGCGGAGGATTACGATAAGGATAAAGAAGAAAACGAATACACAACCCTTAACTATTATTTCAGGTTCCACCGCTCCGACCCCAGCGAGGTCAACACCTTGACCAACCTGACCATCCTGGACGCGACCAACAACGCTGATACCAATATTACCTATACCCCAGAGTTCCGGAAAAATATGGAGGGCTCTGATTTCTACGAGGTTTACATCCCCTATTCGGTGAAGCGGCTGAAAATCCAGGCGACAGCAGACGACAGCGGCGCCTCGGTGTTCCTGCGGCAGCCGGAGCTGATAGAGCTGAATAATGCGGTTATCGATGGGCGAACCAATTCCTTTGGCGTCAAATATGCAACTGTAAACGGCGGCCTTGGCTGGCAGAGATTGGCCAACAGCCCTTCTACTGCCTTTGTCTCCCCATATTACGATGAGGACGACCAGGAAAACACCTATTTTACAGTCGACGTGGAGGTCTGGCCGGAAAGCCTGGATGCGCCCGATCATAAGAATACCAGCAATGAGGGTTATGACCGGCCCGTTCCAACGGGAAGCAAAGAGGAAGACGACATTGTAAAGGAAGGCTTGACAGCCTCCTATACCCAGTACGCAGAAGGCGTTATGAGATACCCCATCCACATCTACCGCACCCCGCCCAGCCGGGTGGCTTCGCTGCTTTCCATTGTGCTGACCGACCAGGACGGGACCGACGTCCCAGTTGTGGATTTTGACCCGGATGTGCTGGATTACGAACTGCGGGTGCCCTTTGAGACAATCAAGGTCCAGGCAACACCCACCGCCACCGACCCCAATGTCAAGGAGATACGGGTCAACGGCAAAAAGGTTGCCAGTGGTGAAGCCTCTTCTTTGATACGCATCAAGCATCCCAACGACGATTACAATGATATCCTGGACATCGCCTCGGCGACTGATACCATTAAGGTTGAGGTGTACCCGGAAATCTGCAACGATGAGGAGGATTGGCCGCCTACGACCTACACCATCCGGCTGATCCGGGAGGAGCCCAGCGACGACTGCCTGCTGATTAAGCTGGACGCCCAGAACACCGATGACTTTAAGCCGGTGTTCGCCCCCACCCGCACCGAGTATTCCGCCAAGGTGGCGGAGGGCGCGGAAGGCGTTATCCTCGTCCCCACCGCCAACCACAAGGGGGCGAAGATTGAAATCGACGGAAAACGGGTGGAAAGCGGCCAGGCAAGCGAGCTGATCCGCATCCTCACCGTCAACCAGACGGTGGAAATCGTGGTCACCGCCCAGGACGGCAAGACCACCAGAACTTATCGCGTCCGCTACCAAAACCCCAACCTGATTATCAAGACCAGCAATGCGGACCTGATGAACCTGGAGGTGGAGCCAGGCTACCGCCGTCCAGTGGAGTTTGACCCATCTGTGACCGAGTACGACGTCTCGGTAGACGAGGAAACCTACGCTGTCCGGCTGATCCCAACCTTGGCCGATGAAATGGCGACTTTGAAGGTCTTCCGGGACAGCCAGGAGATCGGTGATGAAGACGGCAACTATGCCGCCGCCATCAAGGATGGGGCCAACGTCTTTAGGGTGGAGGTCACATCCCCCGACGAGACCAAGAGCAAAACCTATACCGTCACCGTTTACCGCAACGACGAGGAGAACATGGGCAAACTGGAGCCCCTGCGGGCAGAGGAGATCGACTTTGAGAACAGCCCGGACGTCATTGTCGTGGACGTGACCAAATACCCGCGCATTGCAAGGGACGTCTTCGAGGAGCTGAAGAATTATCCTGACAAGAAGATCATCTTCCAGGGCAACGATTATTCCCTCCAGTTTGACGCCAGCGATATTGAAACCATTATCCCCAACACCGAGTACTTCACCTTTGGCATGAGCTTCCGCTCTCCCTTGGAAGTGGAGATCAGCGACGAGATTTATTCTCACCCCGGCAACGATGACGCGAACCTGGTGTTCGTCTACTTTGACTACCACGGGGAGCTGCCGGGACCGGCGGTCCTTACCTTGAGCATGGGCAGCAAGTATAAGAATTCCACCTACTACTGGAACTACTACAACGAGGAACGGGAACGGGTGGATTACTACGGAACTGTCAACACCAACTCTAAGGGAACCTTCTCATTGATCATCAATCATCTTTCCACTTATATCATCTCCGACCAGAGGCTGATCGGCGCAAACGACGTGAGCAACGGAACCACCATTGACGTTCTGAGCCCCTACAACGATAAGGACCTGGGCGCCGAGGCGGTGGAGAAGAAGCTGATCCCCAATACCGGCGCGGTCAAGACGCTTAGCGGGCGTCCCCTGAAGAAGGAGGAAATGGAATGAAAAAAGTCCTGCTGGGGCTGTTGGGCCTGGTAGTTGTTTCGGCCATCGGCTTGTTGGGCTATATCATCTACAATGAATTGGCAAACCCTGAAAACGTGGGAGAGGCGATCCCGGTGGATGCCTCCTCCCAGGCATCCTCTCAATCCTCACAATCCTCAAAGGCGCAGCCGGAGGTCCGCCTCCACGATATGAAACCAGTGGAGACCTCGGCGGAAATCTTCAGCGCCATCGATCATGAGCTGACTCAGAACCGCCACACGGTGGGCTGGCTGAATATCACAGATACCAAGATCAGCAACAGCGTCCTCCAGGCGGACAACAACGCCTATTACCTCACCATTAACGAGCGGGGGGATGCAGATCCCTTTGGGTGCTACTTTGCGGACTATACCTGTAACTTTGGCGACCGAAACGGGCTTTCCCCCAACACGGTAATCTATGGGCACAGCGACATCAGCGGCACGGAGGACCAGCCCGATGGGCGGAGGGTCTCCCAACTGTTCCACTATACAGACCAGGAATTTGCCGGCAAACATCCGCTTATCACCTTTTCCACCCCCCAGGAGAGCATGACCTGGCAGGTTTTCGCAGTGTTTTACACGGACCTGGATCTGGATTTTACCCGAACTGACCTGGACAGCGCAGGGGTGGCGCAGCTGGCGGAGGACGCCAAGGCCCGGTCGATCTACCAGTACAATGTGCCGGTGGACGGGGCAGATAAGCTGCTGACCCTTGTCACCTGTACGGTGAAGTTTGGGAAAGAGAACCAGCCCAAGGTGCGGTATGTGGTTATGGCGAAGCTGTTGGATGAAGGGGAAACCCCAGCGAATATCACAAACCTGACAGCCAACCCCAACCCAATACAGCCCAACCTCTCATAGAAATCAGTGAATGTAAGGACAGATCAAAAAGGTTTGGGATCCAGGGGGTTGTGCAGCAAGCTGCACTCCTAAAAAGCCCCCTGGCCGCGTCCGCAGGATGGTGTTAGGCGTTAAACCCAAACCAATCTTAAATTGCAGGTTAGATTTGATCTCCGCAAAAACTCCCTCTTGCAAATTACATTCTCCGATGCTAAAATAGTAGTTAACAAAAAACTTTGATACAAACCTTAGTCAAAAGAAGATGAAAATGAAGTGTGAAAGACATATATTAAAATTCTACACCTCATTTTGAATGAACTTCATCAAACATCAGGAGGTTACTTCCATGCTCAACGATTTGGCATTCCGCGCAATGGAAAGCAGCCTGAAGGGGTTAAAGCTCCAGCAGGATGCAATTATACATAACATAGCCAACATCGAAACCCCCGGCTATAAGGCCAAGAGCGTCAGCTTCGACAATATCCTGGAGCAGGCCCGTCAAGGCAACGCCGGAAGGTATGACTTTAAGGCCCTTGTAGAGGAGGACCTCTACACCGAGTCCCGCCCAGACGGAAACAATGTGGACATTGACCAGGAGAACATTGAGCTGGTGGGAAGCTATTTCCAGACAATGGCCCTTTACCAGAAGATCGGTGGGCGCATCAGCGACCTGCGGTATGTCATCGGCCAGGCGTTTAAGTAATTGAGATAAAACCGAGTTAATACTGGTAAACGGACGAAAAACCGAAAAGGAGAGATTTTCAATGGCCTTTTTGAATTCGCTGAATATTGTCGGTTCTGCCTTGACAGCGGAACGGTTCCGTAGCGATGTGATTCTGCAGAACTTTGCCAACGCCCAGACCACCAAAACCGCCAACGGCGAGCCCTACCGGAGAAAACAGGTGGTCTTCCAGGAGAGGAGCATGAACTTCCAGCAGGTTCTTCAGGGGGAGATCAATAAGGACGCTACCCCCCAAGGCGGTGTCCGCGTGACAAAGATCGTGGCCAGCGATAAGGACTTTGTGCCGGTGTACGATCCTTCCCATCCAGACGCCAACGAGGAAGGGTATGTTATGTACCCCAACGTGAATACCTCTGAGGAGATGATCGACCTGATGGCAGCCTCCCGGGCTTATGACGCCAATATTACTGCCCTGTCTGTGGTCAAGTCTCTTGCAATGAAAGCTTTAGAGATTGGTAAATGATATTATAAATGTTTTGTTTCGCTCCTATTTACCTTGATAGGATTGAAATAGCAGTTTAGTAATAGATATGTTCATGTTTTATGTGAATATATATCAAAAAAGTCTGATCCCTTTTTTAATTAGGGTTCAGGCTTTTTTGTTGAAGGATGTTGATATTTGGTGCTTTTGCTAAAAAATGTTTAGAAAGGGGCAATTTGGAATCAAGTTTTTTCCTTATAGTCACAAATCTTATGTCCTGTATTGACAAATTGAAGTTGAGCTATTATACTTATAATAGGGCTGTCAGGTGTTTCCCCTATTCTCCCCAGGAAACCTCTGGATTGTCGATTTTAACTGTACTTTAGGGTTCCAAACTTGAAACATTAGCATATTTATGAAGTGGGGAGAGGATTGCTTTTTTACTTTTTGAAATTTATAAAAAGTCAAAAGAGCAGGTTCTGTTCAGAGAGATGTCCGCATATCTTGGAATCGGTGCCGGAGGTGCTTGGACATGAACCGAAGCGTAAAAAATCCAGCCAGTCTGACCTTTAAGCTGCCGCAGGGCGGTCTATGGGTGGTGGACTGTAAGGATTGTGAATGGAGGCGTTGGCTATCCCTGTCCGTTAGGGCGGATCGTATGTCCTGGTTTAGTGTTTTTAACTATCGAGTACTGTAATATTACAAGATTTCTGTGTTTTTTTCTTATAATATTATGTGATTTTTCTCTTGATTTATTAGATATTATGGTGTAAAATAGAAAATCGGATAAAGATTTTTCATTGATTGTCCATCAAAAAGACATAAAAGCATGAATGAATTCCCTAAGATCCGGGCCGGCAGCTGAGGTCAGTAACCTTTGGCCCGGGGAAAGTTAAAGATGAAATTAGAACGTGAAGGAGATTTTGAAAATGATACAGATCGTGCCGATTTCTCAAACATCCCCACTTTTTGAAAAGCAGGGGAGTTCCTCTGGGGAAAACCAGCCCCTCTCCGGGCTGCCCTTTGCGGATATCCTCCAACAATCTATGGAGACAATGCAGGAAACACAGAAAATTTCCAACCAGGACGCTTATGACCTGGCAATGGGATATACCGACGACATCGCAAGCGTTATGATCCATTCCGCCCAGGCTACCGCAGCCCTGGAGCTTACCGTACAGATTGCCTCCAGAGCGGTCAGCGCATATAAGGAAGTCCTTCAGATGCAGATATAATGCGGTTCTGTTTGGAAATGGGGCCGGGGGGGGGTATTGAGGATTTTAAAAAGCTAAAGTCTGTCTTTGGACTTTCGTTGCCCCCTTGTTTTTTGGATGGAATCCGGGTGTATGCAGATTAGGGAATAATAAGGAAGATGTGGGCGGATGAAAGAACAATTATCAAAGGCGTTCCAAAATTTAAAAGAATTTTGGTCAAAGCTTGCTTCTAAAACAAAAAAGCTGATCATCTCTGCTGCCGTGCTCATTGTGATTGCATCGGTGGCGTTGGCTGTTTATCTGAACGCCACAGCGAAACAGATGGTCGCGCTGTATCCCAAGCTGTCGACGGTGGAGACCGCCGCAGTCTGCGGGGCTTTGACCGATATGGGAGTTGCTTCCAAGGTGAACTCCGATGGGATTATTATGGTTCCGTCGGACCAACAGGGGCAGCTCTTAGTGACGTTGGCTGGACAGGGATATCCTCAGACCAGCACCACTTATGATCTGGCGCTGAACAACTCTGGTTTTACCAAAACCGCAGGAGAGCTAAAGCAGATTGCTACCTATCAGCTTCAGGACAATATTCAGGCCACCTTGGCCCAGATTAAGGGGGTCAAAAGCGCCATTGCCTTTGTGTCCCTCCCCGAGGACACAGGATATGTTTGGGATGAGAACCGGGGGAAGAGCTCCGCCACCATCACCGTCACCATGGAGGACGGCTATAAGCTGAGCCTTGAACAGGCAGCTTCCTTCCGCAACCTGGTGGCTTTTTCCACACAGCCTCAGATGAACCCGGAGGACGTGGTGATCATCGACGCGAGCACAGGCCTGGAGATCACCGACGAGGATCCCTATACTGGCGGCATGGACGACCGCAGGCTGGAATATGAGAGCAAGATCAAACTGAATATTGAAAACAACGTTAAGCGCCTGCTCACCCCCATTTACGGGGACGATGGAGTCCATGTGGTGGCCTGGGTGACGCTGGATTACGACAAGATGATCACCCAGCAGCACCAGTTGGTGCCCGGGGACGACGGGAACGGCGTAAAGGTGCACTTGGATGAGCAGTATGGCATCAGCGGCTCCGCCCCCATGGAAGGGCTTGTAGGGGAGGAGAACAACACAGACGTTCCTACATATCCAAACCAGTCGGGCCAGGGAGACAGCTCTGTCACCTCCTATAACCGGAACATTGACTGGGATGTGAGCTGGATTGATACCCAAATCGAAAAGGGCGAGGCGGTGCTCAAGGAGGCCAGCGTTTCGGTGGTAATCAACGAGCCTGAATTCACCGCCGAGAAAGAGGATGATATCAAGGATATGGTATCCAAGGCGGTCAACATCCGCAAGGATTCTATTTCCGTTAAGAACTACACCATCACCCGTCCGGACGACGAAGTTCCCGCCAGCACCCCGCCGGATAAACAAACTGGCCTCAGCCCAACGGTCCTGTTTGCCATTATCCTTCTGGGCCTGTTGCTGCTGATCTTGATTGTGGTTGTGGTGGTAGTGCTGATGCGCAATAAGGCCAAGAAGCGCAAGGCCGAGGAAGAGGCTGCTTCCCAGACCATGAAGGACACCCAGATGGAGGAGATCGAAAAGCTGAAACAGCAGCTTAGAGAATCCGCCCAGGAGAAGGATAAGGAGAGCGCTATCACCAACGAGATTCGGGAATTCGCCAAGCAGAATCCCGAAATTACTGCGGGCCTGATCCGTACCATGCTGAAGGAGGAGGAATAAGGATATGCCTGCTTCTACAACTTCCACCACTCCCAAAAAACTGACTGCCGCCCAGCGCGCTGCTGCTGTGGTCATTGCCCTGGGGGCAGACAATGCCTCCGAGGTCTATAAATACCTGAGGGATGAAGAGGTCGAGGTACTTTCCCTGGAAATCGCCAAGATGGAGCGCCTGCCCCCGGAAGAGATGAAGGAGATTACCGACGACTTCTATGGGCTGTGCATCACCCAGAAGGTCATCTCCGAAGGCGGCGTCAACTATGCCATGGACATCCTGGAGCGGGCATACGGCCCCCAGCAGGCCATGTCCCTGATGGAACGGGTTTCCAAATCTCTGAAAACCAAAGCCTTTGACTTTCTGCGGAAAGTAGACTATAAAAACCTTCTTATGATCCTTCAAAATGAGCATCCCCAAACCATTGCTATGGTGCTCTCCTACTGCCGTCCGGAGCAGTCCTCCCAGATCATCATTGAGCTGCCGGAGGCCCTCCAGGTGGATGTGGTGGAGCGTATCGCCAAGCTGGACCGGGCGTCCCCCGAAATCGTCAACATTGTGGAGAAGACGCTGGAAAACCGCTTCGCCAACATCGTTTCGGTGGATATGATGGAGATGGGCGGCGTCAACTACGTGGCGGATATCATGAACAACGTGGATCGCAGCACCGAAAAATTCATCTTCGACGAATTGGGAAGCAAGGACCCCCAGCTGGAAGAGGAAATCCGCAAGCTTATGTTTGTATTCGAAGATATCGTCACCCTCGACAACTTGGCAATCCAGCGGTTTATCCGCGAGACCGATTCCAAAGACCTGGCTGTGGCCCTCAAATCCACCAGCGACGAGGTCAAGCAGACCATTTTCAGCAATATGTCCCAGAGAATGCGGGAGAACATCGAGGGCGATATGCAGTACCTGCATAATATCCGCATGAGCGACGTGGAGGAGGCCCAGCAGAAGATTGTCGGCCTGATCCGCCAGCTCCAGGAAGACGGGCAGATTGTGATTTCTAAGGGCGGAAAGGATGAGATCATTGCTTAGTGTGATTAAACAGGGCCGGATTGTCGCGGAGGAGAAGGTTGTCCGCATCCCCGCCGGGGAAGGCTTTGAGGTCACCTATGCAGGGGACGAGGAAGAGAAACAGGCTTCCCAGTCCATAGAGGATTCCATCCAACGCGCCGAGGAGGAAATCCAGCTGCGCCAGGCCCAGTTTGACGCACTGATGGACCGCAAACGGAAAGAGGCGGAGGATTTCGCCCAGCAGGTGCGGATCCAGGCAGAGCAGGAACGGGACCGCATCATTGAACAGGCAAAGCGGTCCTCTATCGAGATGATGGAGGAAGCCCGGCTGGAGGGCGTTGAAAAGGGCTTCCAGGCCAAGACGGCCGAGATCGACGCCATCCTCAAAAGGATGACCGCCGCCTTGGCGGAGCTGAAAAAGGAACAGCTGGCGTTCTTCCAGTCCTACGCTGCCCAGACTCAGGATTTCGCTCTGGAAATTGCGGAGAAGATCCTCCATCAGCAAATCTCCCTGGACCCCACTTCCATGGAATCCCTGATTGTGGAATCCATCGGTACGGTGCGAGACGCCGACTGGCTCACCGTAAAGCTTTCCAACCGGTCCGGCGAGCTGATCAAGCTTTTAAACGACTACTACCACCAGAGCGATGCGAGAAAGATCGCCTTTACCGAGAACCGTTCCGCCCTGGGGACCTGCATTGTGGAGACGCCGGATGGGACCATTGACGCATCCATACAGACCCAATTGGAAAATTTGCGGCAGCTTTTTCAAAAAGCAGCCAAATAAACCCGGCCTAACTTAAGTGAGAATATCCGCTGGCTGCCCGCCTGTGAAAGGGGTGATTCCCATGGCTTCCTTCCCTGCAGCTGATCTGAGCAGATTTAAAAATGTCCTATTTACTTCCGACCTTTTCTCCTACCGGGGGAAGATCGACAAGATCGTCGGTATGACGGTGGAGGCCACTGGGATTGAGTGCAGCATCGGCGATGTATGCAATATCAACCGGGGGCCTGACAAGCCGACAGTTATTACCGAAGTGGTGGGGTTCCGGGGAAACAAGGTGCTGTTGATGCCTTATCAGGATATTGAGGGCATCGGTTACGGCAGTTCGGTCCACAACATCGGCAGCAAGCTTACCATTAAGGTGGGACCGGAAATGATCGGCCGAGTGGTGGACGCCCTGGGGCATCCCATTGACGGCCGGGGGGACTTTGAGACAGTTGACGAGTACCCCATTAACGGGGAACCCTCCAACCCCATGGACCGCCCGGAGATCAACACCCCCATCGAGTTCGGCGTCAAGGCCATTGACGGGATGCTGACCATCGGCAAGGGACAGAGGATGGGGATTTTTGCAGGCAGCGGCGTGGGCAAGAGCACCTTGATGGGCATGATTGCCCGCAACGTCAAAGCCGATATCAACGTCATTGCCCTGGTGGGAGAACGTGGGCGGGAGGTAGGCGAGTTTATTGACCAGAGCCTGGGGGAGGAAGGCATGAAGCGTTCCGTCCTGGTGGTGGCCACCTCCGACCAGCCTGCCATGATGCGTTCCAAGTGCGCTCTGGCGGCTACCTCCATTGCCGAATACTTCCGGGACCAGGGGAAGGACGTCCTGCTGATGATGGACTCCCTTACCCGGTTCGCCATGGCCCAGCGGGAAATCGGCCTGAGCACCGGCGAGCCTCCAGTGGCCAGAGGGTACACCCCCTCCATTTACACCGCCCTCCCCAAGCTGCTGGAACGGTCCGGCAACTTTGAAAAGGGTTCCATCACCGGCATTTATACGGTGCTGGTGGAAGGGGACGATGCCAACGAACCCATTTCCGATACTGTCCGGGGCATCATCGACGGCCATATTATGCTTTCCCGAAAAATCGCCATGCGCAACCATTATCCGGCCATTGACGTGCTGGCAAGCGTCAGCCGTTTAATGTCCACCATTGCCCAGCCGGACCACAAGGAAGCCGCCAACAAAATCCGCAACCTGATGTCCACCTACCAGGACAATCAGGACCTGATCTCCATCGGGGCCTATAAAAGCGGCACCAATCCGGAGCTGGACTACGCCATCAGCAAGATGAATGACATTAACGCCTTTCTCCAGCAGCGGACTGACGAGAAGATTTCCTTTGACGACACCATGGAGCTGATTCAGCAGACGGTGGCGGGCTGAGGGATCTCCCAGAAGAATCAAGTTTGAAACAGTTTTGTTTTTATAAAGATTTTGTCTAAGGAGATATACGCCGATGAAACGCTTTGAGTTTTCCCTGGACCGGGTCTTGGGGTTCAAAAACCAGATGCTGGACAGGGAAAAAAACGAGCTGGCCCGGCTCCGCTCCATTAAAAGCCAAATGGACGAGGAGCTGCGGGAGCTTTTGGAGGAATTCCAGGCTGTCAACCGCAAGATGAAGGATAAATCCCGCCGGGGGGTCACGGCCCTGGAGCTGAGAAGCTTCCAGTTCCAGCTGGACTGCCTGCGGGACGATATGGATCTGCTCAATGAAAAGCGCCGGGAACAGGATATCAAGATCGACGGCCAGCTGGCCGTCGTGCTGGAGATATCCCAGTCTGTCTCCGGCCTTGACAAGCTGAAGGACCACCAAAAGGAAGAGTTTGCACGGTACGAGGCAAAGGAGACTGAAAACGAGATCTCCGAGTTCATCACCGGGAAACTCGCCCTTGTGGCGGAGGTCTGATTCCCGAGGATAGGTCCGCAGAACAGGTGATTCCTGGAACCTTTGTGTTCCAGATCACATATATCATTAACACAGCGAAAGGAGGTGAGACAGAAAATGGACGTCAGCAACGTTTCGGTACAAACAACCCAAGCAGTGCAGAACAGCACTACCAGCATCCCCCAACAGGCGGCACAGCAAGGCGGTCAAATGGACTTTTTGGCCCTGATCCTCCAGATGTTAGGCGGGACCGGAGAGGAAAGCCCCAAGGAGCTCCTTGCTATGTTCCTGGAAAAGGGGAAAAAGGACGCAGAACAGGAAGGCGAAAACTTAGCCATCCAGATGATGATGGAGATGTTGGCGGCAAATCCGGCGGCAGGCCTGAACATGCAGATGGTCAGCCCGGAAATGCTGAGCGAACTGACCGGAGGCACCGTACCGGCTTTAGAGAGATTCTTTGCCATGGAGGGCATTGGGACCATGGACGGGCAGCAGAACCTTCTCCAGGAGCTGATGGGGAACCAGCAGCCGGAAAACACCCAGAACGTCAAATCCGAGGGCCTCTTTGAGGTACTGGAAACAGTTACGGAAGAAAGCGCCAACCCGGAGGAGATTATCATCCCTGTGACGGCAGAACGCCGTTCCGCCCAGCAGCAGGACTTTTTTGACCGGGGCGCCAACGAGTTCCGTTCCGCTATTTCCCAGGCAAAGCAGGAGCTGGACCTGGTTTCCAACAGAGGCGCGAAGGAAGACAAGAAGATCAACCTGGATGTCGACCAGCTCCAGCATGAGGTGGATTCAGGCAAGTACCAGGTGAACGCCGCCGAAGCGGAAAAGCTCCCTGAGGCCCCTGTTACCCCGGCGGATATTGCCAGCCAGGTAAAAGAGGGGATCATCAAGGAGATCGGTTCCGGCAAGGATGAATTTATCGTCAAGCTCAAACCTGAAGGCTTAGGTGAGATCACGGTAAGGTTGATGCAGGAGGGGGACAGGATTGCCCTGAGCATCTCCGCCTCTAACTCCCATGTGGCAAGGCTCCTCAGCAGTGAGATCGAGCAGCTTCGGGAATCCCTGCGGCCCTACAACACAGTGGTCCAGGAAGTGGTAGACCAGCAGGCCTATGCCTCCAACCAGGATTTCGGCCAGAGCTTTGGCAACAGCCAGTATCAGCAGCGGCAGTATGAAGGCGGCCGCCAGGGCCATTCCCGGGTTACATTCCAGGATTTGGTCAATGGCGAAGCCCCGGAGGACGGTTCCGCTTCCCACAGGGTGATTTCCACAGGGCTGAATACCTACATTGTGTAAATCATCTCCAATTTGTTTGAAAGAAAGGAGGAACCGGTATGTCGGAAATTTCCGGCAGCAGCATCCTGGATCAGGCCCATTTTAACCCGTCATCGGTGAAACAGGGCGTCAACTACGGCAACACGGTCTTTACCGACAAGCAGTCAAACGACCTTACCTCTGAGGACTTCCTCAACCTGATGATCACCCAGCTGAAAAATCAGGACTTTATGAACCCTTCCAGCGATACCGAGTTCCTGTCCCAGCTTGCCCAGTTTACCAGTATGCAGTACATGCAGGAGCTGGCCAACTACTCCAAGCAGAACTATGTGTCCGCCCTGATCGGGCAGACCATCACCGCCTCTAAGTTTAAAGTGGACGGCTCCCTGGACAGCACCACCGGCGTAGTGACAAAAATTTCCCTGGTGGACGACGAATACACCATCTACATTGGGGATAAATCCTACACGTTGGACCAGATTATGGAGATCGGTGTGACCAGCAAGCCAAGCACCCCCACCACCCCTCCCACAGAGGAGGAAACAGAGACCGATTACTCCCAGTCCAGCTTCCTCATGTCTCTGCTGGGGCAGCAGGTGACAGTGAAAAATTCCTCTGGCGAAGAGATCAGCGGCGTTGTCCAGCGGGTTTCCATGGCAGAGGGGATGAAGTTCCAGGTGGACGGCGAATGGTACAGCCTGAGTGATTTTGTCTCGGTGGATGTGCCGGAGGAAAACGCCGGTGAGCCTGATGAAGAGGACGAGGAGATCATCCAGGTGCTGAACCCGGATGAAACCAGCACCATTTTGGACACGAATATCAACACAAACGGCGCAGAGGAATCCATCTCGATCCAGGACGGAGTGGAGAGCGGAATCATTACGCCAGAGATGTCCGAAGCCTGATCCTGTAAAAACGGATCGCGAACCTGCGGTCATTGACGATTGCATGGTACGATTGAGCATGGACGCTATAATAGGGTGAGATGAACGATGAGTACGAATGAGCTGTTTCTCAGCAACAGGTTTTCCATTGTAACCGGAAAACCGCAGCCCGGCCAGGGCGCGGCCAATGCCACCAAAGCCCAGGCGGGGACCAACGCCTCCGGCGTATCCTTCCAGCAGGCTTTAGAGGCGCAGCGGCAGATCGCTTTTTCCAAGCACGCGGCCCAGAGGGTTGCACAGCGGGGCATTGCCCTGACGGAGAGCAGCCTTTCCCGTCTGGAAGAAGGGGTGCGCCTGGCGCAGTCAAAGGGACTTGACGACACGCTGATCCTGGTGGACAGCACCGCTTTTCTGGTGAGCGTGAAAAACAACAAGGTGATCACCACCGTAAACCACGACGAACTCAAAGGAAATGTCTTTACAAATATCGACGGGACCGTTATTGTTTAAGCACATAAGCAAACACAGCCGGACCAATCCCCTTTTGGGGTGACACGGAGGCTGTCAGGCCCCGAACGCTTGACGGGCCTGCTGTCTGCCGCCTTGGGCAGATGAATGGTTCCAGGGCGGCAGACCAACGGTTTCCCGGCGGATACTAACCAAAAAGGAGATTTTGCATTTATGGTAAGATCGCTCTATTCCGGCGTTACAGGCATGAAAGGCCATCAGACTCGCCTGGACGTTATCGGCAACAATATCGCAAACGTAAACACCATGGGCTTTAAAAGCAGCACCGCCACCTTCCGGGACGTGTACTACCAGAGCCTGCGCGGCGCGGCTGGCGGCAACGGCACCAAGGGCGGCGTAAACTCGTCCATGGTCGGTTATGGCTCCAAGGTTTCCAGCATTGACCTGAACATGACCCAGTCCATTTCCTCCACCACCGGCAACCCCTGGGACGTCTCCATTGGCGGCGAAGGGTTTTTCCAGGTTCAGGATTCCAGCGGCAACATTTTCTACACCCGTTCCGGTAAGTTCGGCTACGACAACATGGGCTACCTGGTGGACTCCAACGGTAACTACGTGCTGGGCACCCAGGCCCAAGGCAACAAGGTTGTGGGCCAGAAGCCGGGCAGCAGCCGCATTCAGATGCTGATCCCCTCGCTGAACCCCACCCAGGCCAGCGCAACCAACACCATCAACAATGTCCAGTACACCGTGACAGCCCAGAATACCACCACTGACGGCAACGTGGCGTTTTACTTCCTGTCTGAAAACCTGCCCGCCGGTGTTCCAGCCGTTGCGGAGGTCAGCTCTACCGGTATTTCGGTTTTCCTCAACAAGACCCATGAATTTGCCAATCTTGATGCACTTAATAATGCGATCAATACGGCGATTACAGAGGGAAATAACGGCAAACAGCATCCCGCAGGGACCTTTACCCTTACCACTGTTCCCGCAGACGCTTTCAGCACACCCTTGACCGGCGCACAGATTTGTGATCCGGCTGGTGCGACTTTATCCGGTTCCGTGACCGGTGAAATAGGACCACTTCAGAAATTAGGTTTTGGCTTTGATGCTCCTCCCACAGGCGATGAATTCTATTCCGGAGGAGACTGTACCGAATTCCGTGTTACCTATGCAGACGGTAAGTGGACTGTTGAGATGGATATTACCCCTAAAAACGCGGATGGAAGCGCTGGAACAAAAGTTACGTATAAGCAGACCGTGACTGGCGGCGAGCTTGCCAGCGGTAAGATTCGCCTTGTCCCAGATAATGGGAAACGGGGGGATTATATTACTCTGGTTTGCCCAACAGAAAACGGGATTATACGACTGAGTGATGAATATAAAAAGGCGAATACAGATAATAACGGAGCGGAAATAATTCCTAAAAATCCAGATGATGTGGGAGCGGATGGAAAGCCTGTTTTTACAGGTGGTAAAGTTTCGTATACTATAGCTGGTTTACCTCTAAAACTCACTGGCATTTCCGTTTCCTCCGCACAACAATCCGATAACCTGGGGCTGAGCGGCAACGCCTTTACCCTCCAAAACGGTACCGAAGGCGGACCTCAAAGCCTGGCGGATATCTCCGGCTTTAAGATCAACGCAGGGGGCGTCATTGAGGCCACCCACAACGGCGTAACCTTGGAGCTGGGCCGTATCGACTTGGCCACCTTCGACAACCCCTCGGGCTTGGAACAGGTGGGGAACACCTACTTTGCCAATACAAGTAACACCGGTTCTATCCGCGTTGTGGAGCCGGGCATGGGGGGCAGCGGCGTGCTGGCTTCCAGCACCCTGGAAATGTCCAACGTGGACCTGGCCCAGGAGTTCGCGGACGTAATCACCACCCAGAGAGGCTACCAGGCCAACTCCCGTATGATTACCGTCTCCGACACCCTCCTGGAGGAACTGATCAACCTGAAACGTTAATCCCTGAATCATAAACGCAGCGCTATGGGCGGGATTGGGATGGGATCCATTTGCAGCAGACAGGCAGGCTTCCGGCGGCCATACCCCACACTGTCTACCCTCCACCCCGCCTTGTCCCATAGCCGCTGCCACAAACAGCCGAAGGCGGCGAAAATGCTCCTTCGGCTGCTTGTGGCAGCGGGCGTTGTGTCTGCGCTTGCCAAGGGCCCGAGGCCCGGCAGGCGGAACCCCCGCGGCGGCTGGATGCGCCGGAATCCACAACAGCTCCAGCAGGCCACATTCTGCAGCAGGGAGGCAAGGAAAAAACGTTATGATCCGATTGACACGCATGAACGGGGAGCCTTTTGTCCTCAACTGCGACCTGATCGAAAGCGTCAGCGAGCACCCGGACACAAGGATTTCCCTGACCAACGGCAATATGTACATGGTACGGGAGCCGATGGACGAAGTGATACAAAAGGCGGTGGAGTACCACCGCCAGACATTCCGCGATATTATTTACGGTCGCTTTGAAAAAGGTGGTTTAGAAGATGGCGAAAGGTGAAAAATCCGGCGGGGCCGGTTCTTCCTTTGACCTGGCGACAGCGCTGGGGCTTGTTCTGGGCGTGGTGTTTATTGTTCTGGCGATTATCGTCACATTCCCCAAGGGGGATCAGAAATTTGATGTTACTCCGGGAAACCTTGAAAATTTCTTTGACCCCAGCAGTATTATGATTGTTTTGGGCGGCACGGTTTCGGCCCTTCTCGTCTCCTACCCGCTGAGCTTTTTCGGGCAGATCCCCAAACACATCAAGGTGGCCTTTATGCCCACCAAGTTTGACCCCAAGGAATACATACAGACCATTGTGGACATCGCCAAGCCCGCCCGTGTGGACGGCATCCTCTCCATCCAGGATAAGGTGGACGCCATTCCCGATACCTTTTTCCGCAACAGCCTCCACCTGGTCATCGACGGCATTGACGCCGAAAAGGTAAAGGCCATGATGGAAAGCGAGCTGGACTACATGGATGAACGCCATGCCCAGGCCCGGGGCTTCTACGCCAAAGGTTCCTCCTATGCGCCGGCCTTTGGTATGATCGGTACGCTGGTCGGCCTGATCAACCTGCTGAAATCCTTGGACAATGCCGACGCCATCGCCCCCGCCATGTCCGTTGCGCTGATCACCACCCTGTACGGAAGCTTTTTGGCCAACTTGATCTTCGCCCCCATGTCCAACAAGCTGAAGGTCCGCCACGACGAGGAGATGCTCTGTAAGATGATCGTCTGCGAAGGGGTTCAGGGAATCCAGGCCGGGGACAACCCCCGTTTTATCGAAGAAAAGCTGATACAGATGCTGGAAGCCAAGCAGGCCGAGTCCATGGGTGAGGACGGCGGAGGCGGCGGCAAAAAGAAAAAGGGCAAAAAATAAAATCGGATAAAAAAGGGCATAGACAAAACAACAATTCAGCTGTATTATAATAGGAGAACTTTTTCAGGCTAGTTTAAAAATGATGGACAGAGGATTTCAGATACCAGACATGAACACAAAGGAGGTGGCGAAGAGTGGCTAGGAAAAAACCGGAAGAAGAGCAGTGCGGCAACTGGATGGATACATATGGGGACATGGTAACGCTGCTCATGACCTTCTTCATCATGCTGTTCAGTATGAGCAGCGTTAACGAAGAAAAATTCGCCATTCTGGTAAAAGCCTTTACCTCAAAGGACCCTGATACCATAAACCTTATCCTCAACCAGGTGGGGAGCGAGGAGGGGATGGAATACCCCGAAAACCGCACCGACATCCCTCCCCAGGGGGAAGACCCGGCGGACGCCACCCTGGAAGAGCTCCAGAACATGGTCCCCAAGGACTTTGACGACCTGTATGATTATCTCCAAAGCTACGTGGAAAAGGCGGAGCTTTCCGACTCTGTTTCGGTGGAGGAGGTGGGGGAGGGATGCGTGTTCATCCGCTTCCAGGATAACATCTTCTTTAGCCCCAACAGCGCCAGCCTGCGGGCCACTGCAGCCCCGCTGCTGGACTTCCTCGGGGGGTGCCTGAAAGGGGTGGAGGAGCAGATCATGACCGTAAATGTAAACGGCCATACTGCGGCCCCCAAGGGCTACACCCAGGATATTTCCGACTGGAAGCTTTCCAGCGAACGCGCCTCCAATGTGGCCACCTATTTTGAAGTGCAGGGCAAGTTTGACCCCAAAAAGCTGCTGCCTATCGGCTACGGCAAGAATTACCCTGTGGCGGACAACGAAACCGCTGAGGGGATGCAGCAGAACCGCCGGGTGGATATGGTCATTATCAGCAACCAGACCGAGCTGACCGATAAGGAGATTTTAAATTCCATCCTCTTGGGCACCTTTGACCCCAACCAGTACCCTGAATCCGGCAGTGCGGCGGATGTTTTGGTTCCCTCCGCCCTGGACGGCGTCAGCCTTTCCCAGCCGGCATCTTCCGCCCCTGGGGAAAATAATCCTTCATCTGTTTCCTCGCAGCCGGCCCAGGACAGCAGCCCGGCATCGTCCGGGTTT
The DNA here is from genome assembly GCA_949737515.1 of uncultured Oscillospiraceae bacterium. Classification (GTDB taxonomy): domain Bacteria; phylum Bacillota; class Clostridia; order Oscillospirales; family Ruminococcaceae; genus UBA1405. The sequence goes on from CATJCP010000329.1 coordinate 37,885, forward strand.
ACGGCTGCCCCTTCAGGCCAGCAGGCCTCTGGGCAGGCTAGCCTTTCACCTTCGCAGCCCTCTCAGGCTTCCCCGCCGTCCTCTCCCAGTGGAGAACCGGTGCCGGAAGGGGCCCAGGTGGTTTCCCCTTATGGCGAATAGACATGGATGTAGAGAGGAAGTGAAGGCGGAAGATGGCCGATAAACAGCTTTCCCAAGCTGAAATAGACGCATTATTGAATCAGCTGACCTCCGGCGCACCCGCTGCAAAGGAGGACGACAGCAGTAAAATTCGCAAATATGACTTTAAATCCCCCAAGAAGTTCACAAAGGAACAGCTGCGCACCTTGGACGGCTTGTACGAGAACTTTTCCCGTATGCTGTCCTCTTACCTGTCCGGTATCCTGAGGCAGTTCTGCGAGGTGACAGTCCTTTCCATAGAGGAGCAGCGTTTTTTTGAGTACAACAATGCCCTGCCGGATTCGGCCCTGATCAGCAAGCTGGAGCTGCGCCCCGCGGATAAACATTACAGCGACGGTATGCTGCTGATGGATATGAGCACCCATCTGGGCTTCTATATGATCGAGCGGCTGCTGGGCGGCGCGGGTACAAACTGCCGCCTGACCCGGGATTACACTGATATCGAGCTTGCGATACTGGATAACGTGTTTACCAAAATCCTCAGCCGGCTCCAGGACGCCTGGTGTACTTACGTGGACGTTTCCTTTTCACTGACCGGCATCGAGACCAACGCCCGGCTGCTCCAGGCCCTTGGAGCGGAAGAGATTGTGGTCATCATTATGCTGAACCTGAAAATTGCAGGCGAAAACGGGACGCTGAACATCTGCATCCCGGCGGAGAATTTAGAGGAGCTGATCGGGAACTTTAACATCAAGTACTCCCGTTCCTCCAAGCGCAAGGTAGCTGGAGACGCCTCCGTTCGCCGCAAGCTCCTCTTTGACGAGCTGCTGGATACCAGCCTGGAGGTCAAGGCAGTGCTGGATGAATCCAATTTGTCCCTGAGCGACATCCTTCAGCTCCGGGTAGACGACGTGATCCCGTTAAATAAAAATATCCAGGGCGATATAACAGTTGTCGTAGACGGGATTCCCTGGTATACTGGTAAGATGGGAGAAACAAAAACTAAGAAGGCGGTTCGGCTCAACGAGCTGATTAGCGAATCGAGGGAGAGGTCATAAATGGCAGAGAATATTTTGACCAGCGAGGAGATCGATGCGATAGGGGAAGTCCTCAACATCAGCATGGGCTCTGCAGCTACGGCAATATCTACCCTGCTGGATAAGCAGGTGATCATCACAACCCCCAAGGTGGAAATACAGAAGTTCGAGGCCGTCAACTATACGGACTTGGAGCCTGCGCTCCTGGTAAAGATCGAATATGTGGAGGGAATTTCCGGCAACAACGTCATGATCTTCCGCCAGTCGGATATGCAGGTGATCCTGAACCTGCTCATGGGCGTTGAGGATCCGCCTTCCGATGATTTTGTCTTTGACGAGATGAGTATGAGCGCGGCCTGCGAGGTTATGAACCAGATGATGGGCGCCTCCGCCACCGCACTTTCCACCTTTTTGGGCAAGACAATCAACATTTCCACCCCCACCGCCACGGTGATGGACCCGGTGGACAATACCTTTGAAAAATCCCTTGGGGTTTCCAATGACAAGGACGTTGTGTCCATTGGCTTTGAGATTGACATTACCGGCGTAATGAAGACCGACTTTGCCAG